>JBBJMF010000049.1:0-20833 GCA_037719575.1 Nocardioidaceae bacterium | reverse complement strand
GCGCGCGCCGGGGGGGCGGGGGGAGGATTACTGGGCGGTGCAGGAGATGGCGGAGGTGTTGTCGGTCTTGATCTGGTCGAAGAGCCGGTTGGCCTTCGCCTCGTCCCACGTCACGACGGACCCGACGCTCGTCGACGTCCCCAGGCTGGAGAACGGGACCACGCAGCGCATCGTCCCGGGCCCGCTGCTGTGCGCCATCGCCCAGGCGAACCGCGCGAACCCGATGGGTCCTACGTTGTCGCCAACGCGGACGGAACCGGCACCGGCCATGGTGACCTGCCAGTAGCGCCAGGGCAGCACGACGGTCTGCCAGGAGGCGGCGGACGAGCCGGTCGCCGCGATCACCTCGCGCTGGTGCAGAGCACGGGTGATGTCACCGAGCGGGAAGTCGCGGGAGCGGGAGTAGTCGAGCGCCGTGTGCCCGTCGATCCCCTGGCAGCCTCTCCTCATCCGCAAGTTGCCCGCCTTGGGGTCGCGGATCGACGTCTTGGGGCAGACCGTGATCCCCCCGACCGCGTCGACAACGTCGACGACGCCCGTGAAGCCGATCTCGACGTAGTCGTCCACCCGGATACCGGTCGCCTGCTCGACCGTCCTGACGAGCAGCTTCGGACCGCCGTAGGCGTAGGCGGAGTTGATCTTCTGCATGTCGTGGCCGGGGACGGAGACGTAGGAGTCCCGAGGGATCGAGAGCATCACGTTCGGCCCGCTCCCGTCGCTCACGTGCAGCAGGATGATCGTGTCCGTGCGCTGGCCGGCCGCGGACCCGGTGCCGAGGTCCCCTATCTGGGACGACGTCAGCCCTTCGCGGCTGTCGGACCCGACAAGCAGGTACGTCGTCCCGGGGCCGCCCGCCGGGCGGGCGCCGATCGGTTCCGCGTCGATCTTGCTCACCTTGCTCCACGCGTAGACCGGAACCACGACGAGGAACAGCAGCCAGACCACGACGAGCGCCACCGCCAGCCGGACCCACCGGGCCACGGCCCCCCGCCGGCGTCTCGCGGAGGGTCCCATTGGTTCCCCCGGTCGCGGTGGCCCGCCCGGCGCTACCGGTCCGGCGCGTGACGGCGCCGGCTGGGCATAGCGCGGCCCGGTGCTCGGGCGAGGTGGCGGCGCCGGCGGTGTCGACGGTCGGGGCGACGGCCCCGGTTGAGTGGGGAGGGGCTGGGCGGCGCGAGGCCGACCCGCTCTGGGGTAGGTGCCGCCGAACGATGTCGGAGCCTCGGTGCTCGGGCCGGCCGCCGCCTGGGGCAGCATCGCGGTCCGGTCGGTCGAACCCGGGTTCGGGCGAGGCGCCTCCGGCAGCATCCTGGTGGAGTCGGAAGGCGCAGCGTCAGAACGCGCAGCGTCCGCGACCGCGGTATCCGGGTCCTCCGGCTCACCCCGGTAGAGCCAGTCCCATCTCGGGTCGTTCGGGTGCTGCTCGTCGGCCATGCCCGTCACGCTACCCGGGGAGCGGGGCCGGGCCCGGCAACCGAGGAGCCGCCGGGGCAATCCGGACCGGCCCGGCGGGTCGTGACGCAAGTTACCTGTGTGTCTCGTGATACTGAGGCCCATGTCTGCCGTCCAGCCGCCCGCCGCCGGGCCGTCCGCCGCCAGCCAGGCGGCGCTGGTACGCCTCAGGCGGGCGTTGACGCTGATGCTGATGACGGTCGTGGCGCCGGGATCGGCGCAGCTGGCTGCCGGCAACAAGCGGGTCGGTCACCACGCCCTGCGGGCCTTTGCCGCCGCGCTCGTCTTCGCGATGGCGCTTTTCCTCACAGCGGTGGTGTCCCGAGACGAGTTGGTCCGGCTGTTCACGAACGTCTGGTTCCTCGGGCTGTTGCGCTTCGGTCTCATCCTGTACGCCGTCGGATGGGCCTATCTGCTCATCGACGCCTGGCGGATCGCCAACCCGCTGAGCCTCGCCAGGAACCACCGACTCGCAATGACGGCCGTCAATGGACTGCTGTGCCTGTCGCTGACCGGCGCCGTGCTGTACGTCAGCCAGCTCGTCGCCGTCCAGAAGGACTTCATTCAGACCGTCTTCACCGGGACCCAGGTGTCCGACGCGCGGGACGGCCGCTACAACGTCCTGCTCCTCGGCGGTGACGCGGGCACCGACCGGGTGGGCCTGCGTCCCGACAGCATGACGGTGGTCAGCATCGACCAGGAGACCGGTCGCTCGGTGCTGTTCAGCCTTCCCCGCAACTTGGCGAATGTGCCGTTCCCGCCGGGAACCGTGATGGACAGGCAGTTCCCCAACGGGTTCACCGGCGATCGGTGCAAGGACGAGTGCCTGCTGAACGCGGTCAACACCTGGGCTGAGGACCATGCGTCCCTGTTCCCCGGTGTCGAGGAGCCTGGCGTCCTTGCCACGTCCCAGGCAATCGAGCAGGTCACCGGCCTGACGATCAACTACTACGTGCTGGTGGACCTCCGCGGTTTTCAGCAGCTCGTCGACTCTCTCGGTGGGATCGTGATCAACGTCCGCCAAGAGGTGCCGATCGGCGGCGGCACCGGCGAGATCACCGGCTACATCAAGCCCGGCAAACAGAAGCTGAACGGCTACCAGACGCTGTGGTACGCCCGGAGCCGGGAATGGTCGAGCGACTACTCCCGGATGGCCCGCCAGAAGTGTGTGCTGAACGCCATGCTCCACCAGCTCGACCCGGAGACCGTGCTCACGAAGTTCGGCGCGATCGCCTCCGCGGGCAAAGAGATCCTCTCGTCGTCGATACCGCCGGAAGAGATCCACACGTTCGTGGAACTGGCCCTCCAGGCCAAGAGCCTGCCGGTCACGACCGTCTCGTTCGTGCCGCCGAGGATCAATACCGGCAACCCCGACTTCACGCTCATCCGGCAGCTCGTCACGTCCGCCGTCGCCAGGTCCGAGGCGGCGGGCACCAGCAAGGCGGCCGGCCACCTCACCCCGCGACCGGACGGGCTGGGCAAGAAGGACAGCTATCAGGAGAGCTATGCCCCCAACGACACCTCGGACCTCTCGGGAACCTGCTGAGCGCGGAGTTTGCTGTACGTCGATAGCGGCATCTCGAGTGTCGCCTCCAATGAGGGTCGAGCAGGGTGTGGATGACGACGTCTAGCGTCGGCGAGGTGTCGTAGGGTAAGGATCGTCGTCCAGGAGAGGTGAATTGCGTGTCCGAGCCGATCCAGCAGCGCAGTGTCGAGCAGGTCGCGCTCGAGAGCGCCGCGGGCCATGTCTCGGATGTCCTGCTGAACCTCGAGCACACGCTGGCCCGAGCCAAGAAGGCCCATCGACTGGTGGCGAAGGAGGGCGTCGACACCAATGCGGAGCTCGCGCTCGGTCAAGCAATCAAGGATCTCGAACGAGTGCGCAAACGCCTCCAGCAGGACACCTACTTCGCAGGCGACTCCCTGCGCCTGCTCTGACGCGTCCCATGGCTAAGAGCGGGGCGGAGATCCAGCAGGCCCTCCGCGCGTTCGTCGCCAAGTGGCGCTCGTACGCCGGCAGCGAGCGCGGCGAGGCACAGACCTTCCTCAACGAGCTGTTCGCCTGTTACGGCACCGACCGTTTCGAGGCGGGTGCCAAGTTCGAGGACTTCAGCGCCTCGGCCGGGTTCATGGACCTGCATTGGGCAGGGGTCTGCATCTTCGAGATGAAGCGGCCCGGGACCCGAGTGGCCACGGGCCGGTACCAGATCAAGCGCTACTGGGAGGAGTCGGCCGACGACGAGCACGACGTCCCGGCAGCCAGCTGGGTCGTCATCTGCTCGTTCCAGCAGTTCGAGATCTGGGAGCCTGGCCGATACCCGGCCAAGCCGCGCATCGCCTTCGACCTCGAGGAGCTCCCTGACCGGTACGACGCTCTCAGCTTCCTGATCGGCCCGAACGTCGAGCCGGTCTTCGTCGAGCACCACCGCGAGCTCACCAAGCAGGCAGCTGAGCGGGTGGCCAGCGTCTACCAGTCCCTGGTCGAGCGGAGTGCCGCGCCGGTCGACGAGATCCAGCGGTTCGTCATGCAAGCGGTCTGGTGCCTGTTCGCCGAGGACCTCGGCATGCTCAGTGGGTATCCCCTGCAGACGACCATCGGACAGCTGATCCAGCAGGGTGGATCGTCAGCGGAGCGGATCGGCTACCTGTTCCGGGTGCTGAACCAGAAGGGCAGCCACAACCGCAAGGGCGTACTCGTTGGCACGACGTACGTCAACGGTGAGCTGTTCGCCGACCCCGCCGAGGTCGACCTGAACGTCGAGGAGCTCGGTCTCTTGCGCGAAGCGGCGGAGTTCGACTGGCAGCGAGTCGACCCCACGATCTTCGGCTCCCTGATGGAGGGAGTCCTGGGTCGGGAGCGTCGATGGGAGCTGGGCGCGCACTACACCCATGAGGCCGACATCATGAAGATCGTCACCCCGACGATCGTGCGCCCGTGGCAGGAACGCATCGACGCGGTCACCACACCCATGCAGGCTCGCGACCTGCTCGACGAGCTGTGCACGTTCAAGGTGCTCGACCCGGCGTGTGGCTGCGGGAACTTCCTCTACGTCGCCTACCGCGAGCTACGAGCGCTGGAACACCTGCTCACGACGCGAATCGCCGACCTCGCCAGGTCGACAGGTCTCCCCGAGCCGGCCGGTCCGCTGCCATTCGTGCCGCTGACGAACATGCAGGGCATCGACATCGAGCCCTCCGCGGTGATGATCGCCCGGGTCACCCTGTGGATGGGTCATCGCCAGATGATCGAGCGATACGGCGAAGCCGAGCCGCCGCTCCCGCTGGTGGCGCTCCCGACCATACAACGGGCCGACGCGCTGGCGATCACCTGGCCGGAAACCGACTGCATCATCGGCAACCCTCCGTTCCTTGGCGCCAAACATGTGCGGCCGTCACTTCCGGCCGGGTATGCGGACTGGCTTATCCACACCTTCCATGTAGGTGTCAAGGACCTGTGCGTCTACTGGTTTCGGCGGGCTCAGGATCACCTGTCCTCAGGCCAGCGGGCGGGGCTGGTTGGGACGAACTCGATCAGCCAGACGGGCGGACGCACTGCATCCCTCGAGTACCTGGTCAACCACGGATCGGTTATCACGGACGCTATCTCTTCTCAGAAATGGCCAGGCGAGGCGAAAGTTCATGTTTCCATCGTCAACTGGGTGAAGCGACCGCAGGAAACTGTCTCAGCAACGCTCAATGGGGCGCCGGTGAGGGCCATCTCGACACAACTGCGTCTAGAGACGGGGGCGTTCGAACCACAAGCACTCAGAGGCAGCCGTGGCCGCGCCTTCGCGGGCCTCGTGCCACAGGCAAAGGGCTTCGTCATTTCAGAGGACGAGGCCCTCGAGCTCCTCGCGCAAACAGATGCAATTTACATGGATGTCGTGCGCCGATTCCTCACTGGCGACGATTTGGCTAAGTCCCCACGGCAGGCACCAAGTCGCTGGATCATCGATTTCGCCTCTATGCCCCTCGAACGAGCGTCTAGATACCCGAAGGCGCTCGAACTCGTTCGACGTCGCGTTCGACCAGAGCGCGAGGCCTCTGAGAATCGCGCGGTTGAGCGAAGATGGTGGCTCTTTGGGCGCCGCGTTCCGGCGATGCGGGCTGCGGTCGACAAGCTTCCGAGAGTGGCTGTCGCAGCTTCTACAAGCAAATGGCTCCCGCTGGCCTGGATGACCACAGACGTCTGCCCCAACAACGCGGTGTGCATATTTGCGTTCTCGGACGACTTCTCGATGGGTGTGCTCCAGTCTCGTCCACATGTCGCATGGGCATGGTCGCGCTCATCAACCTTTAAGGGCGACCTTCGATATACGACCTCATCCGTGCTCGAGACCTTTCCGTGGCCACATGAGGTGGCGACAACCGAGCAGCGGAGGCGGGTCGCGGACGTATCCCGCCGGCTGCTGGCGAGGCGGTCGGAGCTGTGCATCGAGCACGATGTCGGGTTGACCAAGCTGTACAACGCGATGGATGAGGGCGCTTTCACGGACCTCAAGGCGCTGCACCGCGAACTCGACGAGGCGGTCGCCGAGTGTTACGGGTGGCCGAAGTCGATCTCACAGGACGACAAGGAGCTGGTCGCGCGGCTGACCGAGCTGAACCGGCAGATCGTCGAGGGTGAGCGCGACTACGACCCCTTCGCCTACCTCGCGTCAACCAGGTCAGACGCCTAGGCCGTGGCACATCCCTTCGTCGTCGCCGTCGTCGTCACCTGGAACCGCCGTGACCTGCTCGCGGAGTCGCTGACGGCGACGCTCGCCCAGACCCGCCCACCCGACCGAGTCGTGGTGGTCGACAACGCATCGACGGACGGGACGGCCGACCTGCTCCATGAACGGTTCCCGGGCGTCGCCGTGGTCCGGACGGCCCGGAACTGCGGCGGCGCCGGCGGGTTCGCCCTCGGCATCCGCGAGGCGCTCGCCGCTGTTCCAGGCGCCCTGCTCTGGATGATGGACGATGACACGGTCCCGGAAGCGACCGCTCTTGCCGCGTTGGTCGAGGCTCGGACGGCGTACGCCGGCCCACCACCGGCGCTCGTCGCGAGCCGGGTGGTCTGGACCGACGGACGGGACCACCCGATGAACACCCCTCGTCCCCGCCCGTGGGCCGGCCGAGCAGCGTGCGAACGAGCCGCCCGCATCGGCTGCGTCCCCATTCGTTCCGCGTCGTTCGTGTCCGTCCTCATCGACGGGCAGGTCGTCGCCGAACGTGGACTGCCGATTGCCGACTACTTCCTCTGGAACGACGACTTCGAGTTCACCACCAGGGTCATCAGGGGCAACGTCGGTCTCTCCTGCTCCGCCTCGGTCGTCGTCCACAAGACAGGCACGTTCGTGTCCACGGACAGCGACCCGGGCGAACGCTTCTTCTACGAGGTGCGAAACAAAATTTGGCTCCTTACGCGCTCGGGCGGACTCAGTCCAGCTGAGAAGTTCTTGTATGGCGGCCGCACACTGCTGCGCTGGGTGGCCACCGTCGTCCGTTCGCCCGACCGGCGGACGCTGCTCGGCTGCCTGGCCGCGGGGCTCATCCGCGGCGTCGCAGCCGGCCCTCGTCCGACCGCCGACGTCCTCGCCGAGTCAGGCGCTGGAGGCGAGTCCGGCCGTGGGTGAGCAGTTCAGCCTGCTGATGAGCGTCTACGGCGGCGACGATCCCGGCTGGCTGGAGGCGGCCTACCGGTCAGTGGTGCACGACCAGACCCGGCGGCCCGACGACGTGGTCCTCGTGCAGGACGGGCCGGTACCGGCGCACGTCGGCGAGATGATCGCCACACTGGTGGCCACCTCGCCGGTGCCGGCGCGGCTGCTGGTGCTGGACTCGAACGTCGGCCTCGGCCCGGCGCTCGACCAGGGCATGGCCGCCTGCGCGCACGACATCGTGGCCCGGATGGACGCGGACGACATCGCCCTGCCTCGCCGGTTCGAGGTCCAGCTGCCGGCAGTGGAGGCGGGTGCGGACCTCGTGGGGTCGTCGCTGCTGGAGTTCGGGTCCTCCGCCGAGGACATCGTCGGCAGGCGGGTCCCTCCCCAGGACCCGGACGAGATCGTGCGCTACTCGCGGTTCCACCAACCTTTCAACCACCCGACGATCGTCTACCGGCGGTCGGCCGTGCAGGCCGTCGGAGGCTACCGCAGCCTGCCGCTGATGGAGGACTACCTGCTGTTCGCGAAGATGATCCAGCACGGCGCACGGGTTGCCAACGTTGCCGAGCCGCTGGTGCTGTACCGGGTGGGCGCTGGGGCCTACGCCCGACGCGGCGGTGTGACGTTGCTCAAGTCGGAATGGGCCCTGCAACGACGGCTGCACAGCCTCGGGTTCACGTCGAGGGCCCAGTTCGCGAGGAATGTCGCTGTTCGTGGCACCTACCGGCTGGTGCCCGAGCGGCTGCGCCGAGCGGCGTACCGACGCTGGATCGCCCACCGGGGTGAGCGAGGGCACGGGAGGCACGTCCCGCTCGATTAGACTTGCGCGGGAACCTAGCGACCTGGAGAGCTTGTGGATGCAGACCTTGTAGTGGTGGGTTCCGGCCTGTTCGGACTCACGATCGCGGAGCGGTGTGCCGTCGACCTCGGGTTGAAGGTCCTCATCCTCGACCGTCGCCACCACGTCGGGGGCAACGCCTACAGCGCGCCGGAGCCCGAGACGGGCATCGAGGTGCACCAGTACGGCGCCCACCTGTTCCACACGTCCAACAAGCGGGTGTGGGAGTACGTCAACCGCTTCACGTCGTTCACCGGCTACCAGCACCGGGTGTTCACGAAGTACCAGGGGCAGGTCTACACGTTCCCGATGAACCTGGCCCTGATCAACCAGTTCTTCGGGAGGTCGTTCACGCCGGAGGAGGCCCGGGTCCTCGTCTCGGAGCAGGCGAGCGAGATCGACACGCGCGATGCCAAGAACCTCGAGGAGAAGGCGATCTCACTGATCGGGCGACCGCTCTACGAGGCGTTCGTCCGCGGCTACACCGCCAAGCAGTGGCAGACCGACCCCCAGGACCTCGCGGCCGAGATCATCACCCGGCTCCCGGTTCGCTACACCTTCGACAACCGGTACTTCAACGACACCTACGAGGGTCTGCCGGTCGACGGCTACACAGCCTGGCTCGAGCGGATGGTCGACCACCGCAACATCGAGGTGCGACTCAACACGGACTTCTTCGACGTACGGGACGAGTTCGTCGGGCAGGTGCCGATCGTCTACACCGGGCCGCTCGACGCCTACTTCGGCAACTCCGCCGGTGAGCTGTCGTGGCGGACCGTCGACCTCACCGTGTCGGTCGAGAACGTCGGGGACTACCAGGGAACCTCGGTGATGAACTACGCCGACGAGGACGTGCCCTACACCCGGATCCACGAGTTCCGGCACTTCCACCCGGAGCGCGACTGGTACCCGAAGGACAAGACCGTCATCGTGCACGAGTACTCTCGGTTCGCAGAGCCCGGCGACGAGCCCTACTACCCGATCAACACGTCTGAGGACAGGGCGAAGCTGCTCGCCTACCGCGAGCTCGCCAAGGCTGAGCCCGACGTGCTCTTCGGTGGTCGGCTCGGCACCTACAAGTACCTCGACATGCACATGGCGATCGGCTCTGCGCTGTCCATGTACGACAACGTGCTCCGCCCGCACTTCGCGGACGGTGCTGCGATCGAGAGCGGCGGTATCGAGTGACGGCAGTAGCCACGGAGCGGCGCGTCCGCGCCATGGAGCCGCTTCAGGATCCCCGCCAGGCGGGCGGTCTCGGTGACGTGTTCCGGCGGCGCTACCTGCTCTGGCTGCTGGTGCGCAAGGAAGTCAAGGTCCGCTACCAAGGGTCGCTGCTCGGGCTTGCCTGGTCCTACGTCCAGCCGATCGTGCGGTTCCTCGTCTACTACTTCATCGCCAACCTGATCATCAACCACAGCACACCCAACCGTGCCCTGCACATCTTCAGCGGCATGGTCATCATGCAGTTCTTCTCGACCTGCCTGACGGCGGGCTCGAAGGCCGTCATCAAGAACAAGTCCCTGGTACGCAAGATCAACATGCCCCGAGAGATGTTCCCGGTGGCATCGGTCGCCGTGTCGCTCTACAACATGTTCCCGATGTACGTCGTCCTCCTCATCGGGGAGTTCATCAGCGGCTGGCACCCCGACCTGCTGGGCGGGTTCGCCGCCCTGCTGGGCTTTGCGATCGTCGTGGTCTACGGGCTGGGCTTCGCCATCGTCCTCAGCGCGGCCAACGTGTTCATTCGTGACACGAGCAACGTCGTCGAGGTCATCAACATGGTGCTGCGGTGGACGGCGCCCGTCATCTACACGTACTCGACGATCGCCCCCAAGCTCGCCGACCACCCGTGGCTCAACCAGGTCTACATCTGCAACCCCTTCAACGCCGCGGTCATGCTCAACAATCGAGCCTTCTGGATCACGTCCTTCCCGGAGAAGGACGGTGTCGACGTCATCGAGCAAGGCATTGCCCAGGAGCTGCCCGCCCATCTCTTCGAGCGGGGCCTGATCATCCTGGTGGCCGGTTTCGTGTTCATCGCTGTGGCCCAGCTCATCTTCAGCCGCTTTGACGGCAGATTCGCGGACAAGCTCTGATGACGACGGCGATCGTCGTCGAGGGGGTCACGAAGAGCTTCAAGCTGACGAACAGCACCGGGCTGAAGACGCTCACCGTCAACGCGGTCAAGCGGCGACGGAGCGTCAGGTCGTTCACTGCGGTGGACAACGTCTCCTTCGAGCTCGAGGTCGGCGGCTCCATCGGCCTGATGGGTCTGAACGGATCGGGCAAGAGCACGCTGCTGAAGCTGATCAGCGGCGTGATGGAGCCGAGCGCCGGGAAAGTGCTGACCCGCGGCCGGATCGCCGGACTCATCGAGGTCGGGGCCGGCTTCCATCCCGACCTCACGGGGCGCGAGAACATCTTCCTGAACGGTGCCATCCTCGGGATGAGCCAGGCCGAGACGGAGCGCAAGTACGACGGGATCCTCGCGTTCTCGGAGATGGAGAACTACGTCGAGTCCACCGTCCGGAACTACTCGACGGGGATGTTCATGCGGCTGGCGTTCTCCGTCGCCGTGCACACCGACTGCGACATCTTCCTGATCGACGAGCTGCTCGCCGTCGGCGACCAGCCGTTCCGACGCAAGTGCATGAAGAAGATCTTCCAGCTCAAGGACCAGGGCAAGACGATGGTCTTCGTCAGCCACAACCCCAACCAGGTGGTCAAGCTGTGCGAGCTCGGCCTCGTCCTGACGGGGGGCCAGGTGCAGTTCTTCGGTCCGGCGTCGAAGGCTGTCGACGCCCTCGGCTACGACTTCGAGGGCGAAGACGAAGACTGACGCAGGCTGGTCCGCTCCAGACGGGCGTCATGGCCAGGCGCAGGTCACCCGCTCCTGGGTCGCGACCCGTTCGCGCCGCTCCCGGCTCGCGTGGAGGAGCAGGACGACGGACGAGCCCGTGGCGAAGGGGGCGAGGAGCGCGGCGTCGATCCCTGCGTCGCTCGCCGGGTCGGCGTCGGTGAGCAGTCGACCGGCTGCTCCGAGCCCGATCCGCTCGGCGGTCGCGAGCCCGCGGGCGACGAGGTCGGCGTGGGTCGACGTGCCCGCGTCACCGATGAGCGCGTCGTCGGACCCGGTGACGACGCGGGGTAGGACCAGAGCGTCCGGCTGAGCCGGTACCTCGGTAGAGAAGTCGTCCCAGTCGGTGAGGGAGACCATCTCGGTCCGACCCGGTCCGAGGGTGACGACGAGCCCACACGTCCAGGCCGCCATCGTCGTCGCCATCGAGCGCCAGTGCACGGGCATCGCGATGCTGATCCGCTCGCCGCTCTCGAGCCCCCAGTCGTCGCCGAACAAGTTGGCGAGCTTGCACACCCAGTTGTCGAAGGTGGCGACGCTCAGCTCGACGCGCTCGCCCGTGGCGTCGTCGTACATCGTGACGAGTGGCCGACCGGGCTCTGACCGCAGCGCGAGGGCGAGCCCGGCCAGGACGGTCGAGGGGACCGTGGGCGCGGTCATGGGGTCGTGTCGGCGTCGGCGTCGTGTGCCTCCGACAGCCGGTTCAGCTCCCGGTTGATCCGGCTGCTCGCATCGGCCTTGTCCCTGCCACCGACGCCGAGGACGACCTGGATACCCAGCTCGCGGCAGGTGTCCAGCTCCGTCACCGTCTCGGGGTCGCTGCGGTCACCGCCCTCGGCAAATACGAGCGCGGCCTCGGGAAATCTCGCGCGCAGCACGCGCAGGGTCGCGTTGACGCTGGAGTCACGGTCGACGGCGGGCAGCGCCTCGTCGACGGCACGCAGCGCGCGCACGATCTCCACTCGGTGCTCGACCGGCTGCACGATGGCCCCCACCTTCATGAGCTGCTGGGCGTCGTTGTTGACGATGACCACGAGGGCGTCGGCAAGGGCACGAGCCCCTGCCATCATCCGCACGTGGCCGACGTGGAGGGGGTTGAAGTAGCCACTCACGATGGCGACGCGCCCGGGGGCGAGCGATGGTTCGTCGTCGGGAGCCAGCGGTGCGTGGTTCATGGCGTGTCCTTGGGTGTGGGTGCCGCGCTCACGGGTTGCCGCGACCCGACTCGCGGGTCACTGTACTGGCGCCGGCCGTGACGCCCGGGATTGGCAGGCCGAGCCGCATCAGCCAGCCCAGCGAGACCGCCTTCAGCCCGAGCAGGCAGACGGCGACGGCACCCGTGACCCAGGGGTCGCGGGTCGCCACCATCAGCACCGCGAACAGCGCGGAGTTGAGGGCCTTCCCGGGCTTCGACCAGTTCCACCGCCAGAGCCGGGTGTCGATGACGTAGAAGTAGTTGGGGCTCGACACCGGCCAGGCCAGAAAGGCGATGGACAGGAACATGTCAAGAACCAGGAACTCGGCCAGGTAGATCCCGACCGGGACCGCCATGCTCGGGTCGTACCACGCGAACCCGACGTAGAAGCTGGCCGCCGACAACCGGTCGCACAGGATGTCGAGAACCGCGCCGATTCGGGTCTCTTCGTCGAGCAGTCGGGCCAGGACGCCGTCGGCGATGTCGCCGACCCAGTAGACCCCGAGCGCCCAGAGCAGCAGCGCGAGTGAGCCATCGCGAGCACCCCACAGCGCCAGGACGAGCGTCGCGACCGTGCGCGCGAACGTGAGCAGCGTGGCCGGAGTGGCCAGCCGCTCGACCTCCGGCCTGGCGCGCTCGCGGGGCCTCAACGGGCCTCGCCGAGCGCCGACTGGGGTCATCTCAGTGATCTTGCCAGCAGATCTGCGCGACGGAGCGCCATCCGAGATTCGGGGCGGGCAGGTCATGAGCGTGCGCCGACAGCCGCCAGCCGGCCGCGAGCGTCTCGGCTCGTTCGACGAGGCGGCCGGTCGCGATGAGCAGCCCGGGTTCGGCGTCCTTGCGGACGGCGATGCGCAGCACCCAGGTGGCGGAGTCCGGCGACGACGGGCAGTCGTCGGGGGTGAGCGCGACCTGGACGTGCCGCCGCCTTTCGGCGGGGAGGTCGTGGAGCCACCCGTCGAGCAGCCGCCGGAACGGGGCTGTCTCGGTTGCGGTCCTCACCGGGAAATGGTCGAGGGCGTCGGGATCGTCGCGCAACGTCGCCGCGGCGACGGCTTCGCGTGCACCGAGACCGAAGAGGTCGTCCGCTGCGGGCCGGACGAGAGACGCGGCGCCGGGACCGTGCTCGCCGGGTGGGAGGACGAAGCCCGCGAACCCGCGGGCGATGGCGAGGGGCCGGCCGGTCGTCTTGCCCTTGACCAGGTCGGCGGCGGCAGCGAGCTCGTCTGCGACAGCCGCGGCCGTCACCAGCAGCCGGTTGCCGTGGGTGTCGAGGGTGCCGTCCAGGTCGTGCAAAGCCGGCAGCCCGGCACAACCGACGGCGAGGTCGGTCTGCCCCATCCGCCAGGCCCGGCCAGCGGTGTCGGTGATGACCACGCCGACGTTGCGACCGGAGGTCGCGTAGACGTCTTGCCGCAGCCGGCGTGCGGACTCGTCGGGGTCGTGGGGGAGGAGGAGCGCGGTCCCGGCGGGCGTGTTCGACGCGTCCACCCCGGCGGCTGCCATCACCAGCCCGAGCCGGGTCTCCGCGATCACCGACGAGCCTCTGCGCGCAACCACGCGTCGGGTCTCCGCTGCGATCGCCTCCGTCCGCTCCCCGTGGACGAGGCGTCCCTCGGCCTTGCTGACGACCTTGCTCGTCAGGACGGCGATGTCGCCGTCGCGGAGGTCGGCCCCGTCGCCGGTCAACGCCACGAGGTCGTCGCCAGACGTGACCTCGGGCCATTCCACCGCCGTCAGCGTGTAGGTCGACGGCATCGTCAGCACCACCCGGGACGAGGTGGTGTCCTGGGCGCTCACGTCGAGCCGGCACCCGCGCGACGACCCAGGTCGAGCGACGCTCTGGCAATCGCCGCCGTGGCCGGCGGGTCACTCATCACAAGTGGCACGGCGCGCGCCCTGAGGCCGTGCTGCTCCAGGACACCCACCGCATCGCGGTCCGCGCTGTCAACGAGCCAGGCGTCGACCAGGCCGCCGTCCGAGCGGCTCCCGTAGTGGATGCCGACGGCTCCAGCACTCACCTCGACGCCGATGACGGGCAGCAACCGGTCGGCCATGCCGCGCAGCGGCGCTCCGGAGATGATCGGGGACACCCCGACGACACTCGCCTCGGTTCCGCGCAGGGCGTCGGCGATACCGGGCACGGCGAGGATCGTGCCGATCGACACGACGGGGTTCGACGGCGGGAGCACGACGACGTCGGCCTCGCTGATCGCGGCGATGACGCCGGGCGCGGGCGCCGCCTCGTCGGCCCCGACCGGGATCACGTCGTACGCCTTCGGGGCGTGCAGGCGCACCCAGTACTCCTGGAAGTGCGCGGCCCGCCGTCCACCAGCTGCCTCGGCGTCGTCGATGACGACGTGCGTTTCGACTCTGTCGTCCGTCATCGGGAGCAGCTCGACGCCGGGCTGCCATCGGACGCACAACGCCTTCGTCACGGCGGAGAGCGGGAAGCCGGCGTTGAGCATCTGCGTGCGCACGAGATGTGTCGCCAGGTCACGGTCGCCCAGCCCGAACCAGGAGGGCTCGACCCCGTAGGCGGCGAGCTCCTCCTTGGCCAGCCAGGTCTCGTGCCGCCGGCCCCAGCCGCGCTCCGTGTCGATCCCGTCGCCGAGCGTGTACATGACCGTGTCGAGGTCCGGGCACACCCGGAGCCCGAACAGCCAGATGTCGTCGGCGGTGTTACCGATGACCGTGATCGAGTCGGCCTCTGTGTCGACGACCTCTCGAAGCCCGCTCAGGAAACGGGCACCGCCGACGCCTCCGGAGAGCACGGTGATTCGCATGACAGCCAGTGTGCAAGCCCATCGGCCCCGGCTGGTCCGTGGGGTCACCGGGCCGGACAGCGCGAGCCGCCGAGGCAGCGGATGTGTCAGGCTGTGGCGACAGCTGTTCCCATCTCGCAGGAGTGCAACCATGGTCACCGACGCGACCCGGAAGTACCGAGAGCCGATGGCCTACGGACTCATCGCAGTCGCGGTACTCGTCTTCATCGGCTCGCTCAGTCTGCTGTTCAAGAGCGGCGACGACCTTGGGGGCAACGTCGGGTTCGCCGAGAAGTCGGCCCTCTTCGGCACGCTCTTCGAGTCCGCACTGCTAGTGCTGTCGCTGGTGGGCGCGGTCATCTTGGTGACCCGGCTCGGTGAGCACAGCGCCAACGCCCGGGTCGTCGTGCTCGCCGCGCTCGGGATCGCGGGTCTTGACCTGCTGTTCGCACTCATCACGTTCTTCGCGCAGTTCGCCGCCGACTCCGGTGTCATCGGCGACCGCTTCGCGGGCGTCACCGGAGCCGGCAAGGCCGTGGGCGTCATTCTCGGTCTGGCGCAGCTGCTCGTTCCCGTCATCGCTCTGGGCTACATCTGCACCGCGTTCCAGAGCCTCCCGGCTCCGGCAGCCAAGCCGGCGCCGCAGTGGGGCGGCGGCCCGGGGTTCGGCTCGTACGGCGCACCGAACCAGCAGGGCTGGGCTCAGCCCGAGCAGGGCTACGGCCAGGGTCAGCAGCAGTCCTGGGGGCAGCAGGGGTCGTCGTACGGCTGGGCGCCGCCCGGCGACAGCCAGCCGCCGGCCTGGGGTCACCAGCCGTCCGGTGGTGGCTGGGGAGCGCCGGCGGCTGGTGGGTGGCCCCAGCAACCCGGGTACGCCGCTCCGCCGGCTGCTCCGTATCCCATGCCACCAACCGCGCCGACCGGGCCGTCGGGCGGCGACGCCCCCCCACGCACGGGGTCGACGGCCTGGGGAACCGAGCCGCCGTCCACCGGTGCCGAACCCGGGACCAGCCCCGAGCCGGTGATCGCCGAGGAGGAGACACCCTTGCCGCCTCACGAGTCCCAGGCCGACGACCGAACCGCAGACCAGCCGCCCGCTACCGAGACCGCCGAGGACCAGCCGCGGGCCGGTGAGGGATGGTGGCAGCACCCCGGCAACAAGCCTTCCGACCCCTGATTTGGCCGAATCACCGGCGTGTCGCTGCCGAACTAGCAGATTCGGCTTGACGTAGGCCTACTTACAGCGCTGTAATTTGTCAAGTCGTGTCGAGGTTCACGACAAGAGGGTCGAGGAGGCGAGATACGTGCGAGACCTTGAGGTTCTCGACACAGCCGCCGCAGAACTCATGTGGCAGGAGCGGGCGCTGTGTGCGCAGACGGATCCTGAGGCGTTCTTTCCCGAGAAGGGTGGCTCGACGCGAGAGGCCAAGCGGGTGTGTCTGTCCTGCGACGTGCGCGGGGAGTGTCTCGAGTACGCGCTGCACAACGACGAGCGCTTCGGCATCTGGGGCGGCCTGTCCGAGCGGGAGCGTCGCAAGCTGAAGAAGCGGGTCGGCTGACGCGTCTTCGGTTGCCTCCCGCCGCTGCGGGTTGCCGGCGGGGCGCCGGGTCCGGCTAGGGTGGGCCGAGCCCGCCGCCGCGGGTGTGCCCGTCGCCTCCCGTCAAGGTAGCCCGTCCCATGAGCTCTGCAGCCGACTCGTCTGCTGCACGCCTCGAGGTGACCGCCGTGGTGGTGGCCCATGACGGTGCGGCCTGGATCCCGCGGCTGCTGACGGCTCTCAGCGCGTCCACGCGCGTCCCGGACGTTGTCACGGGTGTCGACACCGGCTCGCAGGACGACTCGGCCGATCTGCTCCGCGCTGCCCTCGGACCCGACCGGGTGCTGACGGTCGACAGCCGGATGGGCTTCGGAGCCGCAGTCGCAGCCGGGTTGGCCGAGGTCGATCCATCCTCCACCCCGGGCGCCGCCCCCGGCCGGCACGCTGCGTCTCACGTCGATCCCGAGGAGTGGATCTGGCTGCTGCACGACGACTGCGCGCCGGCGCCGGACGCTCTCGAACGACTGCTGGAGACCGCCGTCACCGATCCGGAGATCGCCGCGGTCGGCTGCCGGGTACGGGCGTGGCCACGGGCGCGCCGGCTGCTCGAGGTCGGCGTCACGATCACCGGAACCGGACATCGGGAGACCGGCCTCGAGCCGGGCGAGTACGACCAGGGCCAGTACGACGAGGAGCGCGACGTCCTTGCCGTCAGCACCGCCGGGATGCTCGTGCGGCGCAGCTGCTGGGACTCGCTCGACGGCCTCGACCCCCGGCTGCCGCTGTTCCGAGACGACGTCGACTTCGGGTGGCGTGCCGCCGCCGCCGGCTACCGCGTCGTGGTGTCCCCGAAGGCCGTGCTCTTCCACGCCGAGACATCCAGCCGGGGTGTCCGCGACATCGCCAACACCGTTAGCCGCCCGCACCAGGCCGACCGACGGGCCGCGATCTTCACGCTCCTCGCCAACTGTCGCGGTGGCGCCCTGCCGTTCCTCTACCTCCGACTGCTCGTCGGGTCACTGCTGCGGGCCCTCGGCTACCTCGTGGGCAAGCTCCCCGGCGCCGCCTGGGACGAGTTCGCCGCCGCTGCCTCCGTGCTGGGCCGACCATGGCGGCTGTTCCCCGCGCGGCGGTGGCGGGCTCGCACGCGGCGGCACCCCACGGTCGCCGTACGTCGCTTGCTGCCCCCGTGGTGGACGCCGTACGCGAACGGTCTCGACTCGGTGCTCACCAGGTTCGCCGAGACGTTCCGGCAGGCCGCGACGTCGCTCGCCTCGTCGACCAGGCACCTCCGGTCGGGGCTCGGCGACCCGGCCCGGCTCGAGTCCGGGCCGGCTCCCGACGAGGCGGTCGGCCTCCCGCCCGGGGAGGGTGCCATCACGCCGGTTCTCCGGCACCCGCTGATCGTGCTCACCTCGATGCTGACATTGGCCGGCCTGGTGGCGTCGCGCGGTCTCTGGGGCGGCGGTTTCCTCCAGGGCGGCGCGCTGCTTCCGGCCCCCGATGGCGCGGGCGACTGGTGGCGCTTCTTCCGCGAGGACGTCCATCAGGTGGGTCTGGGCTCCGACCTCGTCGCCGCGCCCTACGTCGCGCTGCTCGCGCTGCCCGCCACCGTGCTCCTCGGCAAGGCGTGGCTGTTCGTGGACCTGCTCATGCTCTTCGCTGCGCCGCTGGCGGGAATCGGCGCCTGGTTCGCCGCGGCCAGGCTGGTGCGTGGGCTCGGTGCGAGAGTATGGATAGCCGCCTCCTACGCCATGGTGCCGGTGGTGACCGGGGCCACCACCTCGGGCCACCTCGGCACCGTGGCGGTGGCGGTCCTGCTGCCGTGGGTCGCGCGCAGCGGGTGTCGGATCCTCGACCTCGATGCCGCGCCGCGGTGGGGCACCGCGTGGGCCACCGGTCTCACGTTGAGCATGGCCACGGCGTTCGCGCCCGCCTGCTGGCCGGTGGCAGTCGCCATCGGAGCCGCCGCCGGGTGCTGGCTGCTCGCGCAGGGCCAGCTCGTGCGATGCGTCCAGTGGGCGCTTGCGCTTGCACTTCCGGTGCTCCTCCTGCTGCCCTGGTCATGGCGCGTCCTCACCCATCCAGCCCTCGCACTGACCGAGGCTGGTGCGATCGACGTACCCGGCTCCGCGATCTCGGGGGCAGCCTGGCAGCTGGCGTTCTTCCGGGGCGGTGTCACCGGTCAGGCCCCCTGGTGGCTCACTGGGGGGGTCACGGTGGCCGCGCTCGCGGCGCTGCTGCGTGCGGACACCCGTGCGCGGGTAGCCGCGGCCTGGCTCGTGGTCGCTGCGGGGCTCGTCGCGTCGGCCGTCATGGGGCGGGACGCCCTGACGCTGCCCCTCGGTGCGGGTCAGGCGTACCCCTGGCTCGGTGTGCCGGTCGTCGTGTCGGCCGCCGGTCTGATCGCCGCCGTCGGACTCGCGGCCGACCGGCTGGGGATGGCCGTCGGCTCCGGCTCGTTCGGTTGGCGCCAGCCGATCGCGGCGACTGCCGTGGCCGTCGGGCTCAGCGCGCCCCTTCTGGGACTGGGCTGGTGGGTCGGGGTAGCCGGCCCCGGCGACCTGCACCGCGGTGTTGCGGTGCCGGTGCCGGCGTACATGGTGGATGCGATGGAGACGAGCGACGCCCGAGTCCTGGTGCTCAGGACCGGCACACCGACCGTCCGCTACGAGGTGCTCGCCGGAGATGGCGAACGGCTCGGCGACGAGAGCGTGCTGCCCGCGGTGGGCACTCCTCAGCTCAGCACGCTCGTCGGAGACCTGCTCTCGCAGAGTCGCCCCGGCGAGCTGTCGTCACTGGCCGCGCGCGGGATCCGGTACGTTGTGCTGCCGTCGCCGCAGAGCCCGAGCGCGGTGGCTCGGCTGGACGGAGTCACCGGCCTCACCCGCACGTCGACCGAGCAGTCGGTCCTCTCCGGCTGGCAGCTGGACGTTCCCCTCGATGCCGCGTCACCGAGAGGGTCCGAGACCCGCGACCGCTGGGTACTCGCGCAGGCGGTGGGCTGGCTGCTGGTGGTCGTGCTCGCTGCGCCCGGCGTCAGACGGCGACCGCTGCAGGCCGACGAGGCGCCGGCATGAGCTGGCGCGCTTCGGTCGCGGGGGCGAGCGCCGTACTGGTCGCGGCAGCGGCCGTCCTGGTGGTCGATGCCCAGCACCCGACGCCGGCGACGCCGAAGGCGCGGTCCGAGCAGCGGCCGGTCACCTCGGCGACCCTCAGCTGTCCAGGCGCCGCTGCGGGGGCCGGAGCGCAGACAGCCGTGTTCGCCGTCGGTCCGGGTGGCCCGCGCCCCGCTTCGGGCGGTTCCCGGCTTCGCTTAGCGGACTCCACGTCGTCGCTGGCAGCCACCGCCGACGTCGGCGTCCCCCTCGTCGCCCGTCTCGACGACGGGGCTGGTCGGTCCGGCGTGCGGGTGACGGCGAGGGGCGCCCTGGCGCCGGGAGTCGCCGCGGCCCAGCTCTCGTCGTACACCGCGAGGACGGCGGCGGGGATCGCCGCGAGCTGGTGTTTGAGTCCGCGGGACGAGTGGTGGTTCAGCGGCGTGGACACCAGCGTCGGCACGACCACCGGACTCGTGCTGTCGAACCCGAGCCGCGCCGTGGCGGTCGTCGACCTGCACATCCTCGGAGCCACCGGGCCGGTCGACGCCGCAGGCGCCAACGGAATAGCTGTCGCTCCCCGCTCGCGCGTGCTGCTCGACCTGGCGCGCTATGCCCCCGGTCGCGCGGCCATCACGCTCCACGTGGCGGCAACCCGCGGGACGGTGGCTGCGGCGGTCTCGACCACGCGGCTCGACGGCATCACGCCGGTGGGGGCCGAGTGGCTGCCGTCGTCGGCGGCGCCTGCGACGAGTGTCGTCGTGGGCGCCGGGGCGGCGGGTCTCGGCCGGCAGTCCCTCGTCGTCACCAATACCGGCACCCGTCAACAGCTCGTGACGGTCCGGATCCTCGACGCGGACGGGGCGTTCACGTCCACGGCGCTGCCCGGGCTGCAGGTGCCGCCCGAGTCCGTGGTGGTCGAGGACGTCAGCGCGATCCTGCAGCGACAGTCGACCGCCGTGCAGCTGAGCGCGCACGGACCCGTGACCGGCTCGCTGGTCAGCGAGCAGGTGGACAGCCCGCACGACTACGCCGTCTCCACGACGAGTGCACCGCTCAGCACCCCGGCCGTCGTCCCCGATGTCCAGCAGACCGAGCTGACGCTGGCCTTCGCCACGGCGAGCCCGGCCCCGGAGCGCGTCGAGATCCGCGGCGTCGGCCCGTCCGGCCGTCGGACCGGTGCCGAGACCCTGGTCGTGTCGGGGACATCGACCACCGCCTGGGCACCTCCGCCGGCGTGGGAGGCGGCGTACCTGCTGGTGATCGTGCGGCCCGGCAGCGACGTCCAAGCCGTCGCGAGCTACCGCGGCGAGCGGGGAGTCGCACAGCTCCCGGTGCTGTCCGGCCGTCTGACGGTGACCCGCCCCGCCGTCCTCCCCTGAACCCCGGACGATCCGCCTCTTGTCCCGGACGATCCGCCTCTTGTCCCGGACGATCCG
>JBBJMF010000128.1:0-6683 GCA_037719575.1 Nocardioidaceae bacterium | reverse complement strand
GAGGGTGACGAAGACGTCTTCGAGGGTGGGACGGACGACGGTGAAGTCCGTGGGTATGACGCCGCAGCGAGCAAGCTCGGATGCGACGAGGACAGGTGTCGAGCTGTCACCGCAGACGGTGACGAACGCACCCTCGCGGGTGGCCGTGTCGACGAACGGCACCAAGCGCAGTGCGGCGAGGTCGAGCTCGTCAGTCGGGTGCACGGTGAAGCAGGTGCGTATGGTGCCGCCGCCACCCGCAATCAGGTTCCGTGGGGTGTCACAAGCCGTCAGATGGCCGTCGTGGAGAACGCCGACGCGGTCGCAGAGGTGCTCCACCTCGTCCATGTAGTGGCTGACCAGCACGACGGTGGTGCCCTGCTCACGGATCTGCCGGATGAGCCGCCACGTGTCGCGACGCGCCGCCGGGTCGAGGCCCTGCGTCAGCTCGTCGAGGAACACCAGCCGCGGCCGGTTGACGAGCGCCAACGCGATGAAGAGCCGCTGCCGCTCACCGCCGGACAGCGATCCGAAGGCTGTCCGCTCGATCCGCGCCAGGTCCCAGTCGTTGCGCAGCTCGTGCCAGTCGACGACGTTGCCGGCCAGCCGGGCGAAGCCACGCAAAGCCTCGCCGACGCGGAGCCGTTCGGGCAGCGCCGACGACTGGAGCTGCGAGCCGACGAGGTGACGGAGCCGCGGACGGTCACGGGCCGGGTCCAAGCCGAAAACGCGGATGTGGCCGCTGCCCCTCGTACGCAGCCCTTGGACCGTCTCTACGGCGGTGGTCTTGCCGACGCCGTTCGGGCCGAGGATGCCGAAAATCTCCTGCGGGGCGACGGAGAACGAGAGGCCGTCGAGCACCTGTCGGTCGCCGTACGCCTTGGTCAAGCCGTCGACGACGATGACGGAGTCGTCGACGGTCGAGGGTGTCGCGATGTCGAGTACAGCTGTGTCTGTGGTCATGTCGTCCAGCGTGTCCGCCACGAGGTCGGCAGGCATCACCCTGCAGTCCAGACCTGGCGGTCCGACCGTGGTCGGACCCGGCCCGCTCAGTCGCCTGCGCTGACGACACCGTGGTCGAACGCGAAGACGATCGCGGCGGCTCGGTCGCGCACGCCCAGCTTGGTGAAGATGCTGCCGATGTGCGACTTGACGGTCGCCTCACTGACGTGCAGCGTCGTCGCGACCTCGGCGTTGGTGGCGCCCCGCGCGACCAACCGCAGCACCTCGTGCTCGCGTTCGGTGATCTGGTCGAGCCGCTGCTGTTGGCGTCGGCCCGGCAACACCGTACGCCGGTAGGCCTCAAGTACGCGCGGAGTGACGGCGGGGTCGAACCACGCGCCACCGCCGGCCACCGCACGGGTGGCGATGATGAGGTCGTCGGCCCTCGCGTCCTTGAGGATGAAGCCACTGGCGCCGGCCTCGAGAGCACCCCAGAGCACGTCGTCCTCGTCGAAGGTCGTGAGGATGAGCACCGGGGGCGGCACCTCCATGGTGGATAGCAGCCGAGTGGCTTCCAGCCCGTCGGTCCGACGCATCCGGACGTCCATCAGCACGACATCGGGCTCGGTCAGGCGTACGGCGTCGACGACCTCGTCGCCGTCGGTGCACTCGGCCACCACGTCGAACCCGTCAGCAGGACCGAGGATGCGGGCAACACCAGCTCTCACGATCGCCTGGTCGTCGACCAGCAGCACCGTGACGGGTGCCTGAGCGGCGGACGCCGCGGTCACGACTGGACCGCTTCCGCCTGCACGGTGTCCAGCGGCACCCTGCACCGCACCAACCACCCACGAGGGGTCGGCCCCGCCTCGAAGTCACCCCCGACAGCCTCCGTCCGCTCCCGCATGCCACGCAACCCGTAGCGCGGCCGGGAGACGTCGTCCCCCGCGTGCGGCTGCAGCGGGCCCATCGTGTCGACCGTGAGCATGACCTGGCAGTCCTCGACGGTCGTCGTGACCAGTGTCGCGGCATCGGGGGAATGCCTGCTCGCGTTGGCCAACGACTCCTGGACGATGCGGTAGAGGGCCAGCCCCTGCACCGTGTCGAGGCGACTGTGGTCGCCGACCGCTCGGTACGCGACATCGAGGCCTCGACCGCGCGCAGACGCGGTGAGCTCGTCCAGCTGGCAGACGCCGGGCGGGGGCACCGCGACCGCGCTGTCCCCTTCACGGAGCAGCGCCACCGTGTGCCGCAACTGTTGCATGCTCTCCCGGCCGGCGTTCTCGGCTGCCTCGAGCGCCTCCTCGGCCGCCGCCAGGTCGCGCCGTAGTACGTGTCGCGCGCTGGTGACCTGGATCATCATCGCGGCGAGCCCGTGGCCGACGAGGTCGTGGACGTCGCGCGCGATCCGCCGGCGCTCTTCGAGCACCGTCTGTTCGGCGAGAGCTCGCCGCGTCTCCGCGAGGTCATGAGCGAGCACCTCCTGGCGGTGGAACACGTAGCCCATGCACGCCGGGAAGGCGATCCCGATCATCCAGATCCCCCACGACACGTGACCTGCTGGGTAGATCAGCACCACGGCCACCGGGGTGGCCAGCGCGATCGCCACGGACGCGACGGAAAGAGCCGTGAGCCGGTCCCAGCCAGTGATCACGATTGCCAGCAGCGACAGCAAGAACAAGGCTGGCTCGAGGTGTCCTGACAGCTGTGAGACCGTCACGGCGGAGGCCACGACAACCGTCACGACCAGAGTCGGCAGCCTCTCCCGCGACCAGGCAGCAAAGACCGGCACGGTCAGCGCAGCCGCGAGCACGTAGGGCCATCCGGCCGGCTCGCCGATGGCGGCGAGTGCGACGACCACAACCGCCAGGACCGGCGCCATCTCCCGGGTGAGGTCGCGCTTGCGCGGTGTCGGCTCGTCTTCGTCCATGCACTCGACGCTACCGCCGCCACCGGTGATCCGGCTCCCACCAGGGTCGAGTCCGCGGCCTCCGACCACGGTAGGACAGCAGTCAGCTCAAGCACCGACTCCCGTGCTTCTCGAGGTCGGCCCGCGCTCGAACCGCGCGAGCGCGATGGCGCCTGCTGCGGTGACGAACAGGCCTGCGGTGACCGCGAGCGCCCATCCATCGCGGATGGCGTCATCGAGGACCGCGACCCCGACGACAGCCGGCGCGAGCGTCTGCATCACGATCACGGGGGCGGTGGCGACCGTGACCGAGCCTCGCTGCAGGGCGAGGGAGTACAGCAGGAACGCCAGCCCGCCGCTGATCGGCAGCGCGTACGTGGCCGGCGCGTCCCACAGCGCGGCCGGGGTGTAGCCCGGCAGGATCCGCGCGCAGATACCGCTACCGGCGAAACCGAGGCCGGCAAGGAACCCGAGCACGGTGGAGGCGAGAGCACTGTGCGAGCGGGCAGCCAGCAGCCCCACCGCCGCGACCGCCACGATGGCGGCATAGAGCCACCCGACGAAGCCGGGTGGCGGGTCGTCGGTGCCGATGTCTCCGGAGGCACCCGCGAGCACGGCGAGGCCGACCGTCACGGCGGTGACCGCGGCCCAGTCGAGGGCACTGAGCCGCTCCCTCAGCAGCCACGAAGCCAACACAGCCGTGCAGACCAGGCTCGCGGAGATGGCCGCCTGCGACAGGTAGAGCGGAATCAACCGCAAGGAGACGAAGTGCAGGGCGAACCCGACCAGGTTGAGCCCGATGGCGAGCGCGAACAACGGCTGTCGCAGCAGCGGCACCACCACGCTGCCTTGGTTGCCGTGGACGACCGGTTGGCGGCGTACGGCGGTGGCCTGCAGGACAGCCGCGGAGCCGAACACAGCTGCCGCCGCCAGCGCAGCCACGAGTCCAAGCGCCATCAGTCCTCGAGGTCGGCGGCGATCGCGTCACGCGACAGCCGTTTGGTCGGCCCCCAGGGCAGGGCCAGCGTGAGGTAGAGCGACAGTCCGGCGTAGTAGACCAGATAGGACAGCGACAGCAGCACCGCGACGAGGTGGGGGTCGGGGGCCTGCGCAAGCAGCACGGCGTACGTGATCAGCCAGCCACCGGTGAAGACGATGTTGAGGCTGCGGAAGAACCGCGTGCGGGAGGGATAGACATACCGGACCGGCACGAAGACAAGGATCGTGCAGACAACAAGGATCACCGACGTCGTCGCCTTCCCCAGCTCGAGCACGAACACGTAGAACGCGACGACGTTCCAGTAGCTCGGGAAGCCCAGGAAAAAATGGTCCGCCGTCTTCGCGTCGGTTCGGCAGAACTGGTAGCTCGAGGCCAGCAGCGGGAGCACCGCGAGCGCGACACCCCAGGCCCCGCCCGGGAGACGATGGGTGACCCAGAGCAGCACCATCGGCGCGAAGGCGTACGTCAGGTAGTCGACGATGTCGTCCAGGCGGGCACCGTCGAAGGTCGGGATCGTCTCACTGACCCGAAGCCGGCGGGCAATCATGCCGTCGGTGCCGTCGATGATCAGCGCGGCCAGCGCCAGCCAGAGCGCCCGCTCGACCGCGCCGTCGAAGGCAGCGACCACGATGAGGAAGCCGAGTACCGTTCCGGTGGCGGTGTAGGCGTGCAGCGCCATTCCCGCCAGGCGAAGCCGGGTGGAGGGCACGAAAGCGGAGTCGGCTACCTCGCGAGTCGTCAGGGCGGCTCCCCCAGGCACTGGAACGGTTACGGCGCTGCGTGCGTCGTGTCGAGTCTCTCACAAGCGGTTTCCACCGGACCTGTCGCGGACGCGCAACCCGGACGAGGAGAAGGGATCGTGCCCGCCGGTCGGTCTTTACAGGTGACGCCGGCGCCGCGTACACATACGTCGTGGAGGTGCCCATCGTCGCCAAGCTGCTCGAGCCGCCGGACCGGCGTTTCATCGGCCGTTCGAACGACGTGGCCGAGGACGTACTCGCTGACCCGGCCGCGTTGCTGCTCGGTCGGGTGCCGCTGATCGAACAGCTGGCGGCTACTGGCACACCGGCCATGCGAACCCGCGGGCGCAAGCTGCTGGAGTCCCTCAGGTCGGCGATAGTTGTCCAGCAGCCGCCGAGAGGCCAGGGGCGCACCAGGCGAGGGAGGTAGGAGGGTCGTGGAGCGCATCACCGACGTGCCAGGACCGGCCCTGGCGACCCTCACCCAGGACCGGTTCTCCCGCCAAGACTGGCTCTACGAGCGCAAGCTCGACGGGATGCGCGTGCTCGCGTCGCGGTCGGGCGGTCAGGTTCGGTTACGCAGCCGGACCGGCGCCGATGCCGGCAAGAGCTTCCCCGAGCTCGTCGACGCGATGGAAGGGGTCGACGCACCCGACTTCGTCGTGGACGGGGAGGTCGTCGCGTTCGACGGCGCGCAGACCAGCTTCGCCATGCTGCAACCCCGCATGCACGTGAGCAACGCGGCGAAGGCGCGCCGGCTCGGAATCCCGGTCGTGTACTACCTGTTCGACCTGCTCCATCTCGACGGACACAGCACCCGGGTACTTCCGCTTCGGGAGCGCAAGTCGCTGCTGCGCGACCTGTTCGACTGGGACGACCCGCTGCGCTTCACGACGCACCGAAACGCCGACGGAGAGACGTACTTCGAGCAGGCCTGCCAGCAGGGATGGGAGGGTCTGATCGCCAAGCGAGCCGACTCGGCATACCAGTCCGGGCGCACCAAGGACTGGCTGAAGTTCAAGTGCGAGCAGGGCCAGGAGTTCGTCGTGGGCGGCTGGACCGACCCGCAAGGCGCACGCAGCGGCTTCGGCGCGCTGCTGCTCGGGTACTACGACAAGGACGGGCCATTGGTGTACGCCGGCAAGGTCGGGACCGGCTTCAACACGTCGCTGCTCGCCTCGCTCAGCTCCCAGCTGCGCGCCCTGGAGCGGACGACGCCGGCGTACGCCGAACGCACACTGCCGAGCGCGCCAGTGTTCAGGCGTGGGGTGCACTGGGTGACGCCGAAACTCGTCGCGCAGGTCGCGTTCACCGAGTGGACCCGCGACGGCCAGCTGCGCCACCCCCGCTTCCTGGGCCTGCGGACCGACAAGCCCGCGGCCAACGTCGTCCGCGAGGTCAGCGGCACCTGAGCGACAGCAACCGCGGCTGAGGCGCAGCAGTCAGGCGGCCACTCCGTGAGCCCCGCGAATCGCGGGAGACAGCAGCGCGACACGCCGAGGCGGGCACGCAGGTTCCCGCAGTGCACGGAAAGCTGAGGAGCTGGCTCAGCGCAGCTGGGAGTCCGGGGACATCTCTTGGTCGACCTGGACCTGCTCGGCGTCTCGGCTGGCCAGGCCGCCGAGGGCTGGGTCTGTCTCAGGTTGAGGGGGCGTGTCGATGGTGGGCGGGTCGGACGGTCCGGGCGAAGGCATGATCGGACCAGGGTCGGGGGCCGGCTCGCCTCCCGGGGACGGCTCGCCAGGCGTTGGCTCGGTGGGGGGCTGCGGATCGATGGTCATACCGCCGCCGTACCCAGGCTCGGCTGATCCAACCCTCGCGTCAGTCAGACCAGCAACAGCCCGGCGCCGACGAACAGCGCGCCCACGGTCGCACTGAGAAACACGCCCACCCAGGCCAGCGCGGGCAGCGGCGTGAGCCGGCCCAGCTGGTCGGCATCGGACCCACGGGCTCGGCCGCGTCGGCGCGCCGCCTGCAGCTCCAGCACCGGGCGGGGAGCAGCAAGCAGCAGGAACCAGGTCACGACGTACGCCGCCGATACCTGCGCATCGACGTCCAACCGCCACGAGACCACGAACAGGGCTGCGCCGCTGGCCAGCACCACGAGCAAGCC
>JBBJMF010000127.1:0-6754 GCA_037719575.1 Nocardioidaceae bacterium | reverse complement strand
TGCCGGCATCGCCGCTTGCGCGGCGCTCCTGGTCGGTCTGGCGGTCGCTGTCCTGCCGCGCCTCAGCCGGGCGCCTCTTTGGCCAGGGCAGCAGCACGACCGAGCCACAGGGCGGGGTCGTCTCGGTGGTAGGGATGCTCCGACGGCTCGATCTGGTCGAGGAAACCCTGGTAGATGACCGCCTGTCTGGCCGCCGCCACGGGTGCCAACAGGTCTGCCACCCTCGCGGCGTCGGAGTCGGGGACCACTCGACGCCACTGGGCGCTCCAGTGCGTCCGCACGGCCGGAACAAGGGCCGCCGGGATCCTGTCGAGGAATGCTGACTGGTCGAGGAGCGGGTGCCCGACGCCACAGTCTCCCCAGTCCAGCAGCACCAGAGAGCTCGCGTCACCGCGCGCGTTGCCGGGGGCGAAGTCGCCGTGCACGAGCGAGTCAGGGACCCCGCACTCGGCGAGCGAGGCGAACCGCTGCGGCAGGCCGGCAAGAAGCGCGTCGAGCGTCGACCGGTCTTCCTCGGCGATGCCCGGGGCTGTCTGGCGGACGACGGACTCGATGGCCTCCGACAGGGGCTCGGCTCGCCAGTCAGGGAGCCCCAGCGCGAGCAGCTCGTCTTCACGACCGGCCCACTCCCCCTGCAAAGTGACGAGTATCGACACCAGGGCCAGCAACGTGGGCGCCGGCGCATCGTACTGGTCCTCCCCCGGTATCTGCGCCATCAGGATCCTGCCGCCGTCGGCTGCCAGCAGCCGGGGCACCGCGGCCCCCTGCAGCGCAGCGAGGATGGCGCCTTCGTGTGCGAAGAACGGCGGTACGCACTTCAGCCAGACGCTGCCTGCCTCGATGGGGATCCGCCATAGGCTGGAAAGGTTCCAGGTACGCATCTGGTGGGCCGGTCCAGTCTGGCGAAGACCGTGCTCG
The DNA here is from genome assembly GCA_037719575.1 of Nocardioidaceae bacterium. Lineage (GTDB taxonomy): Bacteria > Actinomycetota > Actinomycetes > Propionibacteriales > Nocardioidaceae > JAWWPG01. The sequence continues at coordinate 5,836 of JBBJMF010000127.1, read as the reverse complement.
TGCAGCGCCGTCGCAGCCCAGGCCAGATCGCGGCCGGGGCCGCCCAGCTCGGCATACGGCAGCCTGAGCGGGTGGTCCTCCAACACGCCGCTCCACGGGAGGAGCGGCAGTTCCAACGCCATCCCCGCGTCGACCTCCACAAGATAGGTGACAGCGCCTCCCGGCGATGCCGGGAGAGCCGCATCGAGCAGCCTGAGGATCGTCACCTCGACACCATGGTTCTCCCTCACCCCACGGACGAGCGACTCCGCGTCCTGCCACCAGGGCAGATCGGCCCGGTACGGCGGCAGCACTCCCAGCACGTCACCGGTCGCCGTGCAGAGGACCAGGCTCGCCACGCGCGGTTGGGGTGTAGGCATGCCCAAGTGTGCCTGTGGTGGGTCAGTATTGCCTGGTGGACCTCGAGCGGACGCGGCACGCGAAGGTCGTCCGGCACGGTTCAGACGATGGGACCCCCTTCGGGTCGTCAGGGCGCGCTCGACTGAAGATCCTGAACCATCCCGGCGGTGATGCGGGCTACGCCCTGCTCGAGGCCGGCCATCCGGTCGGCGAGCCCCGGATCCGAGACCACGTGCACACCCGGCACGACGAGACCTTCGTTGTCCTGGAAGGCCAGTACGAGGTGCGCCTCGGCAACGAGATCGTTGCCGCGGGGGCCGGAGACTATGTGTTCGTGCCGCGTGGGACGCCTCACACGTATCGCAACGCTGGACCGCTGCCAGCCAGAGTTCTGAACATCATCACTCCCCCCGACGGTATCGAGCTGCTCGCCGAACTAGCGACGCTTGCCGGTAGCGGCGCCGACGAGGATGCCCTGGCCGAGCTGCACGTCAGGCACGCGGCCCTCCTGGTGAGCCCGCTACCGGACTGGTAGTCCTTACCGGGACTCAGTGACCGGCCTCGTGCCAGCTCGAGCCGATACCGACGGACACCTCGAGCGGCACGGCAAGCTCGGCTGCGGCAGCCATCTCTCGTCGCACCAGGGTCTCCAGCGCCGACAGCTCACCCGACGCGACCTCGAACACGAGCTCGTCGTGCACCTGGAGCAGCATCCGGGAGCCCAGCCCCTCACGGGTGAGGGCGGCGTCGACCTTGAGCATGGCGACCTTGATGATGTCCGCGGCGGAGCCTTGGATGGGGGCGTTGAGCGCCATCCGCTCGGCCATCTCGCGACGCTGCCGGTTGTCGCTCGTGAGGTCGGGCAGGTAGCGCCGTCGTCCCAGCAGCGTCTCGGTGAAGCCCGTCCGCCGCGCCTCGTCGACCACGCCGTGCAGGTAGTCGCGAACGCCGCCGAAGCTCTCGAAGTACTCGTCCATCAGCACCCTGGCGTCCGACGGCTCGATCTTCAGCTGCTGGCTCAGCCCGTAGGCCGACAGGCCGTAGGCGAGGCCGTAGTTCATCGCCTTGATCCGTGAGCGCTGCGCCCCAGTCACCTCTGCGGCGGGCACCTCGAAGACCCGCGCGGCGGTCACCGAGTGGAAGTCGGCGCCGGAGTTGAAGGCGTCGACGAGGCCGGCGTCCTCTGACACATCAGCCATGATGCGCATTTCGATCTGGCTGTAGTCGGCCGTCAGGAGGCACTCGCCCGCTGGACCGACGACGAAGGCCTCCCGGATGCGACGCCCCTCCTCGGTGCGGATCGGGATGTTCTGCAGGTTGGGCTCGGTCGACGAGAGGCGACCGGTGGCCGCGATCATCTGGTTGAACGTGGTGTGGATGCGACCGTCGTCGGAGACGGTCTTGAGCAGCCCTTCGACGGTCTGGCGCAGCCTCGTGACGTCGCGGTGAGCCAGCATGTGCAGCAGGAAGGGATGCTCGGTCTTGTCGAACAGCGCCTGAAGCGCCTCGGCGTCGGTGGTGTACCCGGTCTTGGTGCGCTTGGTCTTCGGCATCCCGATCTCGTCGAAGAGCACGACCTGCAGCTGCTTGGGCGACCCGAGGTTGATCTGCTTGCCGATCACCGCGTAGGCGTCGTCGGCGGCCTGCCGCACCTTGGTCGCGAACTCCGACTCCAGCCGCTCCAGGAGGTCGGCGTCGACCGCGATGCCATGACGCTCCATCCTCGCCAGCACGCCGACAAGGGGAAGCTCGACGTCAGCGAGGAGCCGGCTCCCGCCCCGGCTCTCCAGTTCGGTCTCCAGAGCCACCGCCAGGTCGGTAACCGCATGAGCCTTCGCCATCGCCTCGGTGGCTGCGGTCGAGTCGCCGTCGAGGTCGAACGACAGCTGGGCCGTCTCTGCGCTCTCGCCGCTCAGCTCGCGGTGCAGATAGCGCAGCGTGAGGTCGGCGAGGTCGTAGGACCGCTGGTCGGGGTGCGACAGGTACGCCGACAGGGCCGTGTCGGCAGCCAGCCCCGCAAGTGGCCAACCGCAGGCCTCCAGCGCGAGCATCGGACCCTTGGCGTCGTGCAGCGTCTTGGACCGCCCGGCGTCCGCTAGCCAGTCGGCAAGCGCCGAGTCGTCCTCGGGCGTGATGCTGGTGGCGTCGACCCACGCGGCCAGCCCGTCGGAGCCGGCCAGCGCGACGGCGTCGACCTGGCCGGTGCCGCTCGCCCACTGCCCCACGACATAGACTCCCGTGCGCTCGTCGCCGGACGCGTGTGCAGCCAGCCAGCCAGGCACCTCACCCCCGCCCAAACGGACCCCCTCCACCTCCGGGGCCCCCCCGACCTGCGGCTCGTCGGCGGAGAGAGTCTCGAACAACCGGTCGCGCAGGACCCGGAACTCGAGACTGTCGAAGACCTTGTGCACCTCGTCGCGGTCCCAGGGTCGCGCCGCCGTGTCGGCGATGCTCGCACTCAGCTCGAGATCGCATACCAGAGCGTTGATCCGACGGTTGCGGATCACGTCGGCCAGGTGCTCACGTAGCGCGTCACCAGCCCGGCCGGGGATCTCGTCGACCCGCGTGACGATCTCCTCGAGCGACCCGAACTGGTTGATCCACTTCGCCGCGGTCTTGGGTCCCACGCTCGGCACACCGGGCAGGTTGTCGCTGCTCTCCCCCACCATGGCCGCCAGGTCGGGGTACTTGACTGGCGGGACTCCGTACTTCTCCAGCACCGCCTCGGGCGTCATCCGCGACATCTCGGACACGCCGCGCTTCGGGTAGAGGACTGTGCAGTGGTCGCTGACCAGCTGGAAGGCATCTCGGTCGCCCGAGCAGATCAGTACGTCGATGCCGACCGCCTGGGCCTGGGTGGCAAGCGTGCCGATGACGTCGTCTGCCTCAAAGCCCTCGCGCTCCACGGTCGTCACCCGCAGCGCATCGAGGACCTCCTTGATCAGCGACACCTGGCCCTTGAACTCGTCAGGGCTCTTGGACCGGTTGGCCTTGTAGTCGGCGTACTCGGCGGATCGGAAGGTCTGTCGCGAGACGTCGAAGGCGACCGCGATATGGGTCGGCATCTCGTCACGCAAGACGTTGATCAGCATCGACGTGAAGCCGTAGACCGCGTTGGTCGGCTGGCCCGTGGTCGTCGAGAAGTTCTCGACGGGCAGCGCATAGAACGCCCGGTAGGCGAGCGAGTGACCGTCGAGCAGCAGCAGCAGCTGCCGGCCCGAGGCGGTCGTGGCGCCGTCGTCGGCAGTCTGGTCGGTGTCAGCCACCGTTGCACTCTAGTGCGCGTCACCGACACATTCGCCGGAGGCGATCTGACAGGATCTCCCGGTACGACGGACCCGGGGCAGATCCGAGGAGGCAGCGTGACGGACGGCCCACCGAGCGGTCGACCCGGCGGTTTCGGGCTCGCCGACCTGCCGGCGGCAGCGATCCACGAACGCCTCGGCATCGTGATCCTGGAGGCCACCGCGCAACGGGTGGTCGGCACCATCCCCGTCGAGGGAAACACCCAGCCGTTCGGCCTCCTGCACGGCGGCGCGTCCTGCGTGCTTGCCGAGAGTCTCGGCTCGATCGGGGCCACCCTGCACGCGCTGCCGGACCGGGTGGCCGTCGGAACCGACATCAACGCCACGCACCACCGGGCGGCCTCGACGGGCCTCGTCACCGGCATCGCCACACCGCTGCACCTGGGCCGGACGGTCGCGAGCTACGAGGTGGTGATGAGCGACGAGGCGGACCGACGGCTCTGCACCGCGAGGATCACCTGCCAGCTGGTCCCCGCGAAGCGCTGAGCCGCATCAGCCGGCGGGCGGTGACGACGTTCGGCACCACGGTCGGCCCGACCGGGGACCGCAGCTTGCTCCGCAGCGCGGTCACCGTCGTTGCTCTGACCACCGCCACTTGTGACATCCCGAGCCGCGCGAAGAACCGGTTGGACTCGCGGGCCGTCGCAGCGACCGAGGCCACGACGTGCTGGCTGCCCAGCTCCTCGGCCCACAGCGCGGCGGTCTCGATCAGGTGCTTTCCGAGACCACGCCGACGGAACCTCGTCAGGACGTGCAGATAGCCCACGTGGACGGCGTCCTCGTCGTGGATGGGTGAGACCGAGGCCCGCCGGAGGTGCGCGACGCCGACCGGTTCGTCGCCCGCCATGGCCACGACGAGTCGCTCGCGTGGGTCGTCGTCGATGCGGCACACCGCACGTCGTACCTCGTCGACATCTGAGGACGACCGCGGCTGACCGGGCGGGTCGGACGTGAAGTCCGTCCAGATGGAGAGCAGGGCCGGGGCGTCGTCGGGGACGGCATCTCTCACGATCGGATGGGCTCGCGGCATGACGTCTCCCTATCCCGGCGAATTCCCGAGCGGTCGGTGCTGGTCCTGCACTCCCGTCGGGTGCGGCTGACGAGAACCGCGACAAGACTACGACCATCCGCGGGCGTCCGCTCATGGGGATGCCAGAATTCCAGTGGCCGGACTGGCTGCGTCGCGCGTCGAATCTCGAGAGGTGGTGCCGATGTTCCGCGGGATCGGCACCGTGGTCAACGTGGCCACCGTGCTGCTCGGGTCCGGCATCGGCGTGCTGCTGGGGAACCGGCTGCCCACGCGCACCCGTGACGTCGTGACCGACGGGCTCGGCCTGGTCACGCTGCTGGCGGCAGCCCAGGCTGCGGCCAGCGTGGGGGAACACGCGCTCTCCGACGCGGTCGGCGACTCCGCACCGGTCCTCATCGTGCTCGGCTCGCTGATCATCGGCGGGATCTGCGGGTCGCTTTTGCGCATTGAGAGCCGGCTGGAGGGTCTCGGTGGCTGGCTGCAGTCCCGCGTGACGAGCTCCTCGGCGTCGGACGAGCGTCGGAGGTTCACGGAGGGCTTCGTCGCCGCCTCCTTGCTGTTCTGCGTCGGGCCGCTGACGATCCTGGGGTCGCTGTCCGACGGGCTCGGCAACGGGGCCGACCAGCTGTTCCTGAAGTCGACCCTCGACGGCTTCGCAGCGATCGCCTTCGCTTCGTCGTTCGGCTGGGGTGTCGCCGCGTCGGCGCTCGTCGTGCTGGTGGTCCAGGGCAGTCTGACCGTGGTGGGCGCGGTTGTCGGCGAGCTGCTGCCGGAGCCACACCTGCTCGCCATCACGGCGACCGGTGGCCTGCTGCTCGTCGGGGTGGCGCTGCGGCTGCTGCGGGTCAGGCAGATCCCCGTGGGGGACCTGCTCCCGGCGCTGGTGGTCGCCCCGCTGCTGACCGCCGTGGTCGTTGCCCTGCGCTGAGGCTGACGCCAGACATCAGACCTCGCCGCCCAGGTAGGCGGCCCGCACAGAGGGGTCCCCCGCGAGCTCGGCGCCCGTGCCCGACTGGACGATCTCGCCGGTCTCGAGGATGTGAGCGGTATCGGCTCGCTTGAGAGCCTGCGCTGCGTTCTGCTCCACCAGCAGGACCGTGGTGCCCTGCTCGTTGATCTCGGTGATGATCGAGAAGATCTGCTGGATCAGCTTCGGCGCCAG
>JBBJMF010000126.1:0-6788 GCA_037719575.1 Nocardioidaceae bacterium | reverse complement strand
TTGCTCGATCTGCGTAGCGGGCAAGGGAACCGACCGAATCATCGTCCTGCGGTCCGAGTCGGCATGTCGTCCACCGAGACGCATACGTAGGGCGGGGATGGACGCGGACGGCCAGGGTCGCTGCTGTGGAGGGGCACTACCCTCGAGAAGGTGACCGGCGACGACGAGGTATGGACGGAGCTGCTGCGGTTGCGGGCGAGTATCGACAACCTCGACGCAGCGCTCGTCCACCTGCTCGCCGAACGGTTCGCCTGCACCCAGCAGGTCGGCCGGCTGAAGGCGCGTCATGGCCTGCCGCCCGCCGACCCTGACCGGGAGGCCCAGCAGATCGCCCGACTCCGAGAGCTGGCCGCCGAGTCCAGGCTCGATCCCGAGTTCGCGGAGAAGTTCCTGGGGTTCGTCGTTGCGGAGGTGCTCCGCCACCATGAGGCGATCGCCCGCGACAGTTAGCGGACCGATTCGCGTGAGCGGGAGTGGCTCGGCGCACTACGCTCGATCGCGTGTATGTGTCCTCGCTGCGGATCTACCCGGTCAAGTCGACCGCGGGGCTCGGCGTGCCGGAGGCCGTCGTCCACCCATGGGGGCTCGAGAACGACCGCCGCTGGATGGTCGTCGACACTGGCGGTGCGACGATCACGGCTCGGGTCCATCGCCGGTTGCTCCATGTCACCGCCACCCCGCAGCGCGGCGGCGCGATCACTCTCTCGGCTCCCGAGGTGCCGCCGCTGGACGTCGAGGTCCCCCGACGAAACGTGCCGGTCCCGCTGGCCATGTCGCGGATCGAGTCGGGACTGAGCGCCGGCCCGGCTGCCGACGAGTGGCTGTCGGTGCTTCTCGACGAGACCGTTCGACTCGTCTGGCTGGACGATCCCAGCCGTCGTACCGTCGACGAGTCGCACGGTGGCCATCCCGGCGACGCTTTGAACCTCTCCGACGCGGGACCGATCCTGGTGACCAGCACGTCCTCGCTTGACAGGTTGAACGACTGGCTGAAGAAGACCGCGCTCGACCGCGGGGAGCCACCACCCGACCCGCTGCCCATGGTGCGCTTCCGGTCCAACGTGGTGGTTGACGGCGTCGACGAGGCCTTCGCCGAGGATGAGTGGAAGCTGGTCAGGATCGGCGAGGTCGAGCTCAGGTTCGCCGAGCACTGCGACAGGTGCGTGCTGCCGACCATCGACCCGGTGACCCTGGACGGAAGCAAGGAGCCCACGCGCACTCTGGCGCTGCGCCGGCAGTGGGACCACAGGGTGTTCTTCGGCATCAGGCTGATCCCGTCGACGACGGGGGTCGTCCGGCTCGGCGACGACGTCACGATCCGATGAGAACCACGAGGGCGGGCACCGGGGCACGCGCCGACCATATTGATGGAGGGATGACGAGATGAGCGAGGCCAAGCGGCACAAGATCGAGCTGACCGAAGACGAGATGCCGACGCGCTGGTACAACATCCTCCACGACCTGCCCAGCCCTCCGCCGCCCGTCCTGCATCCGGGAACAGGGCAGCCGATAGGTCCCGAGGACCTGGCACCGCTGTTCCCGATGGACTTGATCCTGCAGGAGGTCTCGACCGACCAGTACGTCGACATTCCCGACGAGATCCTCGATGTCTACCGGCTGTGGAGACCGAGCCCGCTCTACCGGGCCCACCGACTGGAGAAGGCGCTGGGTACGCCGGCCCGGATCTACTACAAGTACGAGGGTGTCTCCCCGGCGGGTTCGCACAAGCCCAACACTGCTGTCGCGCAGGCCTACTACAACGCCAAGGCCGGCATCAAGAAGCTGACGACCGAGACCGGCGCGGGCCAGTGGGGGACCGCCTTGGCCTTTGCTTGCGCGCAGTTCGGCCTCGAGTGCGAGATCTGGCAGGTGCGGGCGTCGTACGACCAGAAGCCCTACCGCCGCATGATGATCGAGACGTTCGGCGGCGTCGTCCATCCCAGCCCGTCAGCCCTGACCAACGCCGGGCGAGCCATCCTCGCGCAGGACCCGAGCTCGACCGGCTCCCTAGGCATCGCGATCAGCGAGGCGGTCGAGGTCGCCGCCCAGGACCCCGCGACGAACTATGCGCTGGGCAGTGTCCTCAACCATGTGCTGATGCATCAGACGGTCATCGGCGAGGAGGCGCTGCTCCAGCTCGCCAAGGTCGGTGACACCCCCGACGTGCTGGTCGGGTGCACGGGTGGCGGCTCGAACTTCGGTGGCCTCGCGTTCCCGTTCATGCGGGAGAAGCTGGCCGGCAGGATGGATCCCGTCATCCGTGCGGTCGAGCCTGCGGCATGCCCCTCGCTGACGAAGGGCACCTACGCGTACGACTTCGGCGACACGGCGGGCATGACGCCGCTCATGAAGATGCACACCCTCGGACACGACTTCATCCCGGACCCGATCCACGCGGGCGGGCTGCGCTACCACGGCATGAGCCCGCTGATCAGCCACGTCTACGAACAGGGTCTCCTCGAGGCGGTTTCGAAGCCGCAGTCCGAGTGCTTCGCCGCGGGCGTTCTGTTCGCTCGCACCGAGGGGATCGTGCCGGCGCCCGAGCCGACCCATGCCTTGGCCGTCGCCGTCGAGGAGGCTCGCCGGTGCGTCGAGACCGGCGAGGAGAAGGTGATCCTCACCGCGTTGTGCGGACACGGCCACCTCGACCTGCCGGCGTACGACGCCTACCTGCACGGCGACATCGTCGACCACGCCTGGGACGACGCGGACGTCCAGGCCAGGGTCAGCAGTGCGCTCGAGCGGCTCCCGGCCCTGACCCGCTGACGATCCGACGTCCGAGCTGCTCGGCCCGAGACGTCGCCGGGTCACCGGCTCAGGTCGTCACCGGCTCGAGGACGAACACCGGGATCTGCCGTTCGGTCTTCTTCTGGTACTCGGCGTAGTCGGGCAAGACCTCGAGCGCCCGCGCCCACCACACGTCCTTCTCCTCGCCGACGACCTCGCGGGCGGTCATGTCCTGGCTCGCGGGACCGTCACGGAGCTCGACGTGCGGGTGGTTGCGGATGTTGTGGTACCAGACGGGGTTCTTCGGCGCGCCGCCGAGCGACGCGACGACGGCGTAGGCGCCATCGTGCTCCACCCTCATGAGCGGCGTCTTCCGCAGCTTGCCGGACCTCGCGCCGACGGTGGTCAGGATCACGACGGGCTTGCCACGCATCGTGGTTCCCTTCGTGCCGCCGGAGCTCTCGTACTCCTCGACCTGGTCGCGAGCCCACTGGCTGGAGCTTGGCTCGTACTCTCCTTGCAATGGCATGCGCCTAGTCAACACCTTCCGTCAAGCGACGCTCGTGGATCGGTTCACTGGGCGGTCTTGTTCTCGTCGCCGGCCACGCCACTGCGAGCGGACTGGTCGTGAAGCCGGCCGAGCATTCGGTTGTACGCCGCCAGCGCCGACTCGTCATCGTCGAGGTCGGCGACGTCGAGTTCGGCGTGCTCGCCGGTGGCATCGAGGTGATGGGCGAGGGTGCTGTGTCGCACGCCCTCGAGCCACCCGCCGGCGGTCCCGTTGGTGGACGCGTGGGTAACGTAGACGAGCACCACAGCAACGATGAACGTCATCATGAGCCCGTCACCGAACGCCCACATGATGGCGCCACCGCGGTTCAGGTCGTGCAGGGGACTCGGCCCCCACGTGCGATGGATCTCCGCGTAGGCAGGGAAGAGCTCATGATCGGCCTGCAACAGCACGATGCCGACGACGGTCTCGGGCGCCATCGCGACGAAGAGTGCCACCAGCCGGACGAGGTATGGCTGCGGTCGGCGGATCGGTTCGTCACCGAGCAGCGGGAGCAGGAACAGATAGCCACCTCCCAGATACAGCAGGTGTTCGACCTGGTTCAGCCAGGAGTGCAGCATCATCTGCTGCATGAACGACGTGAGGTGGGTGCCCACGATGACCAGCGCATACAGCAGGAACCCGACGATGGGATGCGTCAGGAAGGCCACCGGCGTCGAGTGCAGCCCCGCACGGACCCGCTCATGGGTGGGTCCACGGGCCACCTGCAGCATGAGTGTGAGCGGGCCACCGACGACGAGCAGCGCGGGGACGACCATGATCAGCAGCAGGTGCTGGACCATGTGGACCCAGAACAGCACATGACTGTAGGTCTCGATAGCGGTGTTGAGGCTTGCCACGAGGACGAGGAGACCGAGGACGAACGACACGACCCGGTACCAGGGCAGACCTCCCGTCCTGTGACGTCGTGCGACGAGCAGCCCGGCGACGTACGTGGTGAGTGCCGCGACCACGACCACGTCCCACACCACGTTTGGCTGCCACGTCGTCAGCAGCACGTGCCACGTGAGTGGCGCGATGCCGCTCACGTCCATGTCAGGCACAGAGGCCTGGCTCGACCGTCATGCACTCATTGTCGTTCGCTTGAGCACGGCTGTGTCGTGGGGGTGGTCAGCGGACCACGCGACGGTGCCGGCCATCCTTCGGCTTACCGGTGCTCGGGGTTCTCGAAGTCGAAGCGGCATCCGGCGTCCCACTCCGACCGCTGGTTGCCATAGGCGGGAAAGCCGCCGGCGTCCTTCAGCAGCTTCGCCAGATGCATCAGGTTCCAGGTCATGAACGTCGTGTTGCGGTTGGTGAAGTCGTTCTCTGGTCCGCCGGACCCCGGGTCGAGGTACGACGGTCCGGGACCCACCTCACCGATCCAGCCGGCGTCGGCCTGCGGCGGGATGCTGTAGCCGATGTGCTGCAGCGTGTAGAGGACGTTGTGTGCGCAGTGCTTGACACCGTCCTCGTTCCCGGTGATGAGGCATCCGCCGACGCGGCCGTAGTACAGGTACTGCCCGGCTTCGTTCAGCAGGTGTGAGCCGCCGTACAGCCGTTCGTGCACCCGCTTCATGATCGAGCTGTTGTCGCCGAGCCAGATCGGTCCCGCGAGCACCAGGATGTCAGCAGCCGTGACCTTCTCGAAGATCTCCGGCCAGTCGTCGACGTCCCAGCCGTGCTCACGCATGTCGGGCCAGACTCCCGTGGCGATCTGGTGGTCGATGGCTCGGACCACGTCGACATCCACGCCGTGCGCTTCCATGATGTGGCGACTGATGTCGACAAGCCCCTGGGTGTTGCTCTCCTCCGGGGACCGCTTCAGTGTGCAGTTGATGAACAGCGCCTTCAAGGCGCTGAAGTCGGGCGCGTTGGTGGTATCGGTCACGGGTTCTCCTCGAGTGCTCACCACGGGCAGGCTAAGCGGTCAGCGCCTCCAGCAGCAAGATGACTGCCAGCGATGCGAACGTCAGACCGGCGACCACCGTGAGCCCGCGAGCCGTTCTGCCGGTGGACCCGACCAGATCGCCGATCCGCCCGACCGAAACGGCGACGAGGCTGTCGCACAGCAGGCCCACGAGCAGGAACAGCGCGCCGAGGGTGAGGAGCTGGATCGTAAGCGGTCCGTTCTCCGGTCGGGTGAACTGCGGGAGGAATGCGGCGAAGAAGATGATCACCTTCGGGTTGGTGAGATTCGTGAGGACTGCCCTCCACAGCACTCGGCCGCCTTCGGGGGCTTGAGACTGGAACGGGTCTCGACCCACCGATCGGAGCGTGACCACGGCGAGCCAGCCGAGGTAGGCGGCGCCGGCGAGGCGGATGGCGAGGAGGGCGTGGGGGGTCGACCGCAGCACGAAGGCCAGTCCGAGGGCGGCCGCAGTGACGTGCACGACCATCCCCAGCGACATGCCCAGTGCAGACTCGAGGCCTGCCCTCGCACCCCGGGCCAGGGCGACAGCGGCGACGTACGTGTTGTCCGGCCCCGGGGCGATGGTCACGACGAAGACCGCGGTCAGGAAGCCAGGCAGCAGTGCGGGGTCGACCATGTAGTCCTCCGTAACGTCTATATGGTAATCATGACGTTACCGTATCCCGCGTTGCTTACGCAACGCGATCAAGTCTTCGTAGGCGTTACGATGACTTGGTGATCATCACCCGCGACGCCATGCCGCTGGCCGTTCTCGTCGACCTGGTCAACGGGTGGGGAACGGTCCCTCGAGCCGTCGCGGAGGAGCAGCACCTGGCGTTTCCCCCGTCGGGAGACCTGCTGGCTCGAGTCGAGCTGCCGGCACGTGCTGCAGGCTCGACAGCGCAGCCGAGGCTGCGTGAGCTGGCCGACCGGGTATACCCGGTCTTCGCTGCGACCGACACAGACGCGCGCGCTCTGCTCGTCACCGGGCTGCTCGCACGCGCTCGGGTGCGGCCCGCACTCGTCGCCGCTGACGACCGGATCGAAGGAGTGTGGGAGGTTGCGTACGAGAGGGATGGGCTCACGGCGGCTGCAGCGCTCGCTCTGCATCGGCAGCTCACCTCCCACCCCGTGGACCGGCTCGGCACGTGTGCGGGAACCCGATGCGCGGATGCGTATGTCGACGCCTCGCCGGGTGGCCACCGGCGCTTCTGCTCGGTCAGCTGTCAGAACCGGAACCGCGTTGCGGCGTTCCGGCGTCGCAAGAGTGCGGCGAAGTCCGTCGCCCCGCCGACACGGAAAGCGTAGGGTCGAGGTCTGCGGAGCCACCCAGGCTTCCGACCAGGGAGACCACCATGGCTGACAAGTCCCCCCGACAACATCTGTCCAAGAAGGCCGGCAAGTCCCTCAAGGAGAAACGCGCCGAGAAGCAGGCGAAGGCGAACGCCAAGACTGGGAGCCCGATCATCCCGCCCACCAAGAAGCACTGAGCGTCGCCGCCAGTCCCGGTCCGGTTGAGAGGCCATTCCGGTCCGGCCGACTGGGGTCTGGCGGTCAGCCGGCGAACCGGTAGGCGAGGCGGATGAAGCGGTCGAACCC
>JBBJMF010000048.1:0-21116 GCA_037719575.1 Nocardioidaceae bacterium | reverse complement strand
CATCTCCACGACTCCGACCCAGACGTCGCCGAGCCAGACCCAGCCGACGACCACGAGGCCGACGACCACGGGGCCGACGACCACGAGACCGACGACCACGGGGCCGACGACCACGAGACCCACGACGACGAAGCCGACGCACACGAAGCCGACGCACACGAAGCCGGGGACCGGCTAGCGCTGCGTGTGAGGCACGATTGTCCGCGTGGTGTTCCCGGAGCCGGTTCGTACGACGGACGACGTGGTCGCCCCGTCACTCGCGGACCCGCTGGCGCACGCCGCCAGCGCGGCGGTCTCCGGCCCCCTTGGCAGACATGCCCGCACGGGTCGCAGCTGGTGGACGCCGCTGCGCGTGACCCTGGCGATCGCCACCGTCGTCTTCGGGCTCGGGGTGCTGCAGAAGTCCCCGTGTGTCGTCGACTCCTGGGCCGAGAGCGCCTCGCCCACCCCTTTCTCCCACCTCTGCTACACGGACATCCCCTTCCTGTACGTGTCTCGTGGACTGGCCGAAGGCATCTTCCCCTACACCCCGACCGATGACCTGCCGGACCAGAAGCAGCCCGCCACATCGAAGGAGGCCGAGGAGCTCACCGTCGAGTACCCCGTACTCACGGGGATCTGGATGGGCGCTGCGGGCTGGCTGACCCGTCAGATCGGCGAAGGCCCTGACGTCAGCCGGATCCCGCACTCCGAGGTGGGGCAGGTCCTTGGCGTGCAGCACGACTCCGCCGTTTTCTGGTGCGTGAACGCCGTCGGGTTCTTCATCGTGCTGCTGCTGGCGCTGCTCGCGCTGGTTAAGGCCCAACGCCGAAGACCATGGGATGCGATGTTCATCGCCGCCTCGCCGATGATCGCACTCGCGACGTTCATCAACTGGGACATGCTCGCGGTGGGCTGTGTGGCCGGTGCCCTGTGGGGTTGGTCGACGAGACGGCCGGTGTGGGCTGGCATCTTCATCGGCCTCGGCGCCGCGACCAAGCTGTTCCCGCTGTTCTTCCTCGGCCCGCTGCTCGTGCTGTGCCTGCGGCGGCGCCAGATGGACTCGTGGATGAAAGCGGCGTCCGCGGCGCTCACCGTCTGGCTGATCGTCGACCTGCCGGTCTACCTCTGGTCGTCGACGGAGTTCCTGTGGTTCTGGCACTTCAACGCCCAGCGCGGTTCGGACTTCGGCTCCGTCTGGCTGCTCTTCTCGATGGCCGGACACTCCGCCAGCGTCCACCAGATCAACGTCGTCACGCTCCTCGTGTTCGGCGGTGCCTGCCTACTGATCGGTCTGCTGGGTTTGCTCGCTCCGCGCAAGCCACGCCTGGTGCAGCTGACGTTCCTCGTCGTGGCGTCCTTCCTGCTGGTGAACAAGGTCTACTCCCCCCAGTACGTCCTCTGGCTATTGCCGCTCGCCGCTCTCGCGCGGCCGCGCTGGCGGGACCTGGTCATCTGGCAGGCGTGTGAGATCTTCTACTTCTTCGCCGTCTGGATGCACATCGCGAACTTCTTCGTGGCACCGGGAACATGTCAGATCTCGAGCTCGTTCATCTCGGCCAGCGGATGCGACTGGGTCTACTCGCTCGCGATCCTGGTGCGGGTGGCCGGGGAGCTGTTCCTGATGGTGCTGGTGGTGCGCGACATCCTGCAGCCCTGGCACGACCCGGTCCGGGCGGACGGCCTTTCCGACGACCCGCTCGGCGGCGTCCTCGACGAGGGGATCGACGCCGAGCCGTTCGACGAAGACCTGGTGGACGCGGCTCGCGGCGGGGGCGTCGGGTCGCCGTACGACTCGAATCCCCTCGATCTCGTGTCGTCCGGGCGCCCGTCACCTGGGTGAGGCGGTCGCCACCGTGAACGCCATGTCGTGGTGCGGCCACTCGGCGGGGGTCCGGGCCTGTTCGAAGATGGTCTGCGCGGCCGAGTCCGACGTCGCACCGCTGGACACGACGGCGAGGGTCCGGTTGTCGAGCGCCCACTCCTGGTAGGTCGGATCCCCCGGCGCGCACTGCGATGACCACGTATGGGCGTTGCGTCCGTCCACCACCTGTTCCACCAGGGTCATGACGTTGGGGTCCCCTGGCTGGCAGTCGGTTCCGACGAGGGAGCTGGGATCGATGCCGTCGGTGAATGCCTGGTCGGGATCCGTCGCGATGGCGAACAGCACATCGCACTGACCGGGGTCCACGGGGGCGGCTCCAAGGCAGGCGCGTCGCTGCCCGGCGGGCGCTTCGACCTCGCGGGCCCCCCAGCCCGCAGGCAGGGTCACTGCTACGCCGAAGATGCTCTCGACCTCGCCTGGCGCCGGGCCTTGGCCGATGCCGGCGACCGACGGGTCGGGGGCCGATCCGGCTTGCCAGCTCGAGACGAAGAGAGGTACTGCCACCACAGCAGCGGTGACCGCCCCGGCTCCGCCGGCGTACGCGACTCGATGCTGGAGTCGCCGTCGCCGGCCGCGCTTCCTGATCTCGGGGCCGCTCGCCCCCAGCGGTGGCCACTGCGTGTGGTCGGCTCGCTCGACGAGCGCGGTCATCAGGTCGTCCATCGTGTTTCCTCCTCGGTGAGTACGAGCAAGCTGCCCATCGCCTGTCGTCCGCGGGTGAGCCGCGCCTTGACGGTGCCTTCGGCAATTCCGAGGGTTCGGGCGATGCCGGCGATCGGCTCTTCGAAGTAGTGCAGGACGAGCACGACGCGCTGCCCCTCGGACAGCTGGGCCAGCGCATCTCGGACCGCGATGACATCCGTTGACGGGGCGGGGACGTCGGGCGTGATGCCGTGTCGGGTGAGCGCCAGTCTGCGTCGTACCGAGCGGCGCCAGTCCGTGACCGCCAATCTCCAGGCAACGGTCTGCACCCAGCCGACGGGGTCGTCGTTCTCGAGCCGGTCCCAGCGCAGCCAGGCGCGCAGGAAGGCCTCCTGGACGCACTCCTGGGCGCGACTGAGATCACCGGTGCCGAGGTAGATGTTCCTCGTCAGCCGCGCTGCCCGGGCGCTGTAGAAGGCGTCGAACGCGGTGCTGTCCGCCATTGTCGCTCCCCGCCTTCCGTCGCTACCCAGTGATACCTCGGCACGCACGAGAAGGTTGCATGCCTTGCGCAGCTAGCTGAGATGCACCTGGTCGAAGGTGGTGGTGGTGAAGCGCACCTGCACGTCGATCTGCTCCCCGATCTCAGGGACCCGATCGCCCGCTGGGAGATGGATCATGCTGACCTGCATGTGGGGAGGTTCGACGAACCAGCGCTGCTTGCCGCTGACGAGGTACGGGGACATCGTCCGCCCCATCGCGTCCAGGCCGCCCTTCGCGAGCGACCGAGCGCGATGACGCGGGGATGCCGCGGCGGAGGGCCCCTCGAGGCCGATGCCGTGCGCCGTGCCGCCGGACACGACGAGCAGGGTGCCGCTCCGCGCGAACCTGCGCTGGCGGTAGCCGACCCGGTCACCGCGCTCGACAGGATGCGCGTCGAGCACAGTTGCCCTTGCTGACAGAGCCTCGCGGTCCCCGAGCCAGAGCTCGGTGCCCACGCGCGGACGGAGCTCGGTGCCCGGGTGCGCCTCGATGAGTCGGCCCAGGTCGTCTCGAGTGACGTGCGAGAGGTACCACCGCCGTGCGGGAGCGGCCCTCAGCCACGCCTCCACCTCGGCGACATGACCGTCGCCCAGCGGGAGGTGCAGGGCGTGTCCCTCGACGCGGACACCGCGGGCCGCCCGGATGGCGGTGAGGAAGTCCGCGGGCGACAGGCCGTGCCGGTCCATCGATGTGAGTCCCTCGAGCGTCACGCGCGGTCGATCGGCGCGGGCGCCAAGCGCGACCAGGTCGGCGACCCGGCCCACCGTGTGGACGATCCGTGGACCGTACGGGACGTCGGCGATGAAGGGGCGCCAGGGCTCGAGGACGAGGACGTTGCCCTCGAAGCGGCTCACCACGTGAGCGACCTCGCGGTAGGTGCCGACAGCGATCGTGTCGCAGCCCAACCACTGCGCGCGACGAGCGAGCCCCGCGAGCCCGAACCCGTAGCCGTTGCCCTTGGCTACCGGGACCAGGCCCGGGTTGGCGTCGGCGGTGGCGCGCAGGTGAGCTCGCCACCGTGGCCCGTCGACGAACAGGTCGAGACTCACCGTGCGTCCTGCCGGCGAGTCATGTAGAGCTCGAAGGCCTTGTAGAGAAGCCGGTTCAGCGGGAGGTCCCACTCGCCGACGTACTCGACGGCGTTGCCTCCGGTGCCGACCTTGAACTGGATGAGACCGATGTGGGGGTCGTCGGCTGCGAGCGTGCCGGTGATCCCCCGCAGGTCGTAGACCGTGGCACCCGACGCGATCGCGTCGCGGATCATCTGCCACTGCACGGCGTTCGAGGCGCGGACCTCTCGCTTGGCGGTCGACGAGGCGCCATAGGAGTACCAGACGTGACTGCCCACCCGGACGCTGGTGGCCGCCGCCACCAGATCGCTCTCGTGGGAGGCGAGGTAGAGGCGGATCCGGTCGGGGTCCTCGCCCGCCATGGCGGTGAACATCTGCTGGAAGTAGGCGAGGGGGCGCGGCGTGAAGTGGTCGCGGATCGCGGTCTCGACGTACAAGGCATGAAAGGCGGGCAGGTCGGCTTCGGACCCGACGCGCACGTCGACTCCGGACTTCACGGCCTTCTTGATGTTGCGACGCCACAGCTGGTTCATGCCCGCCAGGACGCCATGCTCGTCCCGCCCGGCGAGCGGGACCTGGAAGACGAACTGCGGCTGGCCGGCGGAGAAACCCTCATTGCCGGCCTGGGCCCGCCAGCCCGCTTCCCGCAGGGTCGCGACGACGGCGTCACCGACCTCGTCCCGCGAGTCCGGTGGTACGTCCCCGAGATGCCGGCGGGTGTCATCGGCGATCGCCTTCTTCACCGTCTCCGCCGTCCAGGTGCGCGACGTGACAGGCGGCCCCATCCGGATACCGAACGACCCTCGTGCCCGGAGATGGCGGGTCATGGCGCCGAGCATCTCCGGCAGGTTGGGGTCGGACCAGTCGAGAAGGGGACCCTCGGGCAGGTAGGCGAGAGCCTTGCCGATCTTCGGTAGCCGCCGGTAGAGCACGAGCGCGGCGCCGACGGTCTCGTCGTCCCGGATCCAGCCGATCGACTCGTGCTGCCACTCGCTCTTGACGTCACCCCATGCCGGGGTCTGCAAGAAGCTGGCGTCGCCTCGCCGGTCGATGAAGGCCTGGTGCTCGCTGGGCGTGATCGCGCGTACAGCGGTCGGGCTCACGCCGGGCAACGCTACCCGACCGGTTCGCCGCGTCCGGCTGATCAGCTGCTGGTGGCGGCCGACCAGACCAACGGGGTGCTCCTACGACCTGAGCCACGTCCAGCGCGGGGGCGGGAGCTGACGTCTCGCGTCAGAGCCGTTCGGTGCGGCGAACCGCGCGCCAGAGGCTGTAGGGCAGCAGGAACCCGACGGCGGCCGGCACGATCCACCAGGTCGCGGACGTGGACTCGCTGACCCCGAACGTGGCAACCAGCGCGAGCAGCACCCCCACGGCCACCCGCCAGTCGTCTCCGACGACGAAGTCGTACCAGAAGACACCGAACGCCCTGAGCCTGGCGGTCATGGCGTCCCCGCCGGGACCAGCCGCCGAGCCTGGTCGTCGTATCCGGCCCTGCGTCGGCGCAGCAGGGTGATGAGCGCGAGGGCGAACGCAGCGATCGACGCGACGAGCACCGGCAGCGCTGCGTCGGATCCCGGCCACTCGGCGCCCGCGCCCTCGGCACCCCAGAACATGCCGAACGCCGTGAGCATCACGCCGACGACGAGCTTGAGGGTGTTCTCCGGCACCCTGGCAAGCGGCGCTCTGACGGCGACCGCTGCGACCGCCACCAGCACGACGGCCGCCACGGCCGCCAGGGCCGCGAGCGGGATGTCGTGCTGGTTGGTGCCGAACGTCAGCACGATGAAGGCGACCTCGAGACCTTCGAGCAGCACCGCCTTGAACGACAGCGTGAACGCGTACCAGTCGCTGATCCCGCCTCGCCGCTCGGTGCTGGCCAGGCGAGCCGCGGACACCCGCGCGTGGAAGATCTTCTCCTCGTCGTGCAGCGCCCGGTAGCCGCTCGCCCGCAGGATGGCCTTTCGCAGCCACTGCAGACCGAACACGAGCAGCAGGCCGCCGACCACCAGGCGCAACCCACGCAGAGGTACCAGCGTCAGCGCTGGACCGAGCCCCGCCACGACGACCGCGAGCACCCCGAGTGCGCCCAGCACTCCGAGGAGGGCCGAGCGCCAGTCCCTCGTCGTCCCCATCGCGAGCACGATGGTCGCGGCCTCGACGGCCTCCACCGCGCAGGCGAGGAACACGGCGATGAACAGCGCCCCAGAGCCCATGAGGAGATTGTGAACCCTGCCCAGCTCTCATCCTCAGCCGGGGAGGGGCTGAGGGGCAGCCGCGCGCCGGGTTGACATTCTATTCACTACATGAATAGATGAGTCCGTGTCGACGGGTCATGTGTTGCTCGGACTCTTGAGCAAGGGCAGCCGACACGGCTATGACCTGAAGCGGGAGCACGACACCTGCTTCCCGGCGGCGCGCCCTCTCGGGTTCGGGCAGGTCTACGCGACGCTGGACCGGCTGCACCGCCAGGGGCTCGTGGGTCCGGTCGCGGTGCAGCGCGTCGTCGGGCCGGATCGCACGATGTACGAGGTCACCGAGGCCGGCAGGCGGGCCCTCGACGCCTGGCTCGCTGACGTCGAGGCGCCGGCCCCTCATGTCGCCAACCCGTTGGCCGTCAAGTGCTCGATCGCCCTGCTGGTCGGTGACGAGGCACGGGCGGTGGATTACCTGCGCAGGCAGCGCCGGGCCCACCTCGAGCGGATGCGGGAGTTCACCCGACGCAAGAGCGACCCGGCCTCGTCCTTGACCGAGGTGCTGGCAGCCGACTACGCGATCTTCCATCTCGACGCCGACCTCCGATGGATGGAGGCGGCGCTGCAAAGGGTGACCGCACTCACGAAGGAGATGAGCAGATGAACCCGACGGTGCCGAGCTCTGGAAGCAAGGGGAAGGCGGATCCGGCCACGGCTCTGAGCGCTCGGTCCCTCGTGGTCTCCTACGGCAGGACCCCCGCGCTGCGCGGCGTGAGTCTCGATATCGATCGGGGCGAGATCCTCGCCGTCACAGGCCCCTCGGGCTCGGGCAAGTCCACGCTCCTGCTGTGTCTCGCCGGAATCCTCACCCCTGACGTCGGTGAGGTCCGCTTCCGGGATCGCTGCATCAGCGCCGAGAGCGAGGCGTCCCGGTCGCGCCTTCGACGCAGCGTGTTCGGGGTGCTCTTCCAGTTCGGGCAGCTCGTCCCCGAGCTGACGGCGGTCGAGAACGTGGCGCTTCCCCTCCTGCTCGCGGGTCGTCGACGCAGGTCAGCCGTCACGGCGGCTCGGACCTGGCTGGAGCGGTTCGGTGTCGACGAGCTCGCCGACATCCGGCCACCGGAGATGTCCGGCGGACAGGCCCAGCGGGTGGCCGTCGCCCGAGCCATGGTGACGGAGCCCGAGGTGCTCTTCGCCGACGAGCCCACCGGGGCCCTGGACTCGCTCGCGGGCGAGCAGGTGATGGCCCAGCTCGTGCGGGTGGCCCGAGACGCCGACACGACGGTGTTGCTGGTCACCCACGACGCCAGCATCGCGGCGTACGGCGACCGTGAGGTGCAGGTCCGCGACGGAGCGCTCGACGGGGAGGCCCGAGTGACGTCCCCTCGGCTGGCGGCGGGTCCCCGGTGAGCGTCGACCAGGCCGCTGCAGGGCCCCGGGTCACCACCCTGCTGCGGCTCGCCGTGACCGGTGGCCGGGCGGACCTGATGCGGATCGTGCTCACGGTCGTCGGCTCTGCCGCGGCCACCGTGGTTCTGCTGACGGCCGCGACGGTAGCGTCGGTCGGACCATCCGACGGCCCGTACGGACTCGAGGTCCTGAACGAGCCCGGGCTGCGCCCTGGCGTCATGGTCGTGCTGTTGCTTCTGTGCGTGCCGATCCTCTCGTTCGTCGGCCAGTGCGTCCGGGTCGGCGCCCCCGCCCGCGACCGCCGTCTCGCCGCGTTCCGGATGGCGGGGGGAACGCCGGGCGACGCCCGCGCGATCGTGGCACTCGAGACCGGTCTGGCTGCGGCCGCGGGGGCCGTCGTCGGCGCTGTCGTCTACGCCGTCCTGCATGCCACGCTCCGTGATCCCCCCGCGTTCCCGCACCCTCGCTCTGAGGTGGCCTTCGTCGTGAACGTGCCTGGTGCCCCCAACCTGCCGACGGATGTGCTGCCTCCCTGGTGGCTGTTCGTGCTCGCATGCGCGGCTGTGCCACTCGGGGCAACGGCGGCCAGCCTGGTCGCGCTGCGGAGGATCACGATAGGTCCCTTCGGTGTCCTCCATCGCGTCACCCACCGCCCCCCGGCACTCCTGCCGGCTGTGGTCTTCGCCATCGGAGCCGGCGGCCTCATCCTGTGGAGCTCGATCGCGCAGGCGCTGGGTCTCACCGGGGAAGGAATCGGGGTCTCTGGCGGGGTGGCGTTGCTGCTCTTCGTGATGGCCGTCGTCGGGCTCGTGTTCGGTTCGGCTGCCGTGGCCTACCAGATCGGCAGCTGGCTGGCGCCGAGAACAGGCAACCCGGCTCTGTTGATCGCCTCTCGGAGGATGGTCGACGCACCGTTCACCGCAAGCCGCGCCAGCTCTGTTGTCGTGCTGGCGGTCATGTTGGGCTCTGCGGTCCAAGGCACGCGAGCCAACTTCCTGACGATCACCGACCCGGGGGAGCCGTTCTACCGAGACACCTTCACGCTGCTCGATGTCGGGCTCGCCGTCGGACTCGGCGTCGCCGTCGCCGGTCTCCTGGTGATCGCCGCGGAGGGTGTCATCGCCCGGCGACGGACCCTGGCGAGCCTCGCCGCGAGCGGCACACCTCGGCATGTGCTCGCCGGGGCCATCATGCTCGAGACTGTTGTGCCGCTCGTGCCCGCGGTCTTGGTGGCGTCAGCGGCCGGCCTCTTCGCGGCGCGAGGCTTCTTCGGCACCTCAGGGTCGGTCCAGGTCGGCATCGGACGACACAACGTCAGCCAGCAGGTCTCGGTTCCGGTCCCGTGGACCGAGCTCCTGACGCTGGTGGGCGGCACCCTGGGCGCCGTCTGTCTGGTGACGGCAGGCGCGCTGGTGTTCCTGCGCAGCAGCACGAAGGCCAGCGAGCTGCGGGCCAGCGCCTAAGACCTCATCATCACGTTTGACGGCCTCCGAGCGGTCACGTCAGGTGACTTCGGAGGTACGCGATGTCGGCGCCCTGTCCCTCGCTGCCGCCCGGCGTCTCGCAGACCACGGGTGCACCAGCGGCCCGGACCACATCGACGATGTCGTCGGGCTTGATCTCCCCGTCGCCGAAGTTCGCGTGCCGGTCGGCGCCGGAGTCGAAGGCGTCGCGGGAGTCGTTGGCGTGCACCAGGTCGATGCGGCCGGTGATGGCAAGCACCCGTTCGACGATCGAGGGCAGCTCCTCGCCACCCGCGTGGGCGTGGCATGTGTCCAGACAGAACCCGACCTGCTCCGCGCCCTCGGCTGAGCCGATGGCGTCCCACATGCCGGCGAGCCGCTCCAGCCGGCGGGCCATCGCGTTGTCGCCACCCGCGGTGTTCTCGATCAGCAGGGGAACGGCAAGGTCGAGCCGGTCGACGCACTTGCGCCAGTTGTCGAAGCCGGCGGCAGGGTCGTCCGCCTTGAGGACATGACCACCGTGCACGATCACGCCCTTGGCGCCGATCTCGGCGGCCACGGTGACGGTCTGCTGCAACAGCTTGCGTGAGGGGATGCGGATCCGGTTGTTCGTCGTCGCCACGTTGAGGACGTACGGCGCATGGACGTACAGGTCGATCCCGGCCTTCTGGGCGGCATTCTTCAAGGCGGCGGCACCCCCGCCGTAGGAGACCACTGGCGCCTTCCAGCCCTGCGGGTCCCCGAGGAAGAACTGCGAGAGCGACGCCTGGCGCGCCGCCGCCTCGGCGAGGGGGTCGGTCTGGTCGACGTGGGCGCCGATGACGAGATCGCTCATGCCATCACTGTAGGACGCCCGAGAGACACCCGGCTCAGACCAGCACGGCATCGCCCAGGTCGCCGTCGACGACCAGGACCTGGCCGTCGCGGAGCCCCCAGTAGGGCCGCCGCTCGCTTCGGTACAGCTCGGCTACCCGCGCGACGAGCTCGGTCTCCGGATGGCCGGGGGAGTCGAGATGCGGCACGAAGGGTCGGTCGATGACCCCCAACCCGTCCCACAGCGGCGCGACGCCGTGGGCGGCAAGCACGTCCTCGGGCCGATCGCAGAGCTCCAAGCCGCGCAGGCTCGGCGCCAGCACGCACGGGCCCGCGCTGTAACCGGCGTAGACAAGCGCGTCGTCGCCCAGCAGCCGAGGGATCAGCCGGTCCGCGCCGCTCGTTGCCATCGCGAAGCGCAACGCGAAGGCGTTGCCGCCGCGCACCCACAGCCCGGCGATACTTGCCAGGTCGCGTTCCAGGGTCCGCCCGGCCGCGTCGTAGTCGCGCAGGTCGACCTCGCGCGGCTCGAGCCCGAGCTCCCGCAGCGCCTCGACCTCCAGACCGACCGCCTCCGCGCGGCCGTCGGGGTCACCGATGTCGCAGGCGTTGGCTATGACCGCGACGGTCGGTGGGCCGGCAGCGCGTCGTACCAGCTCGACGAGGAGATCGGGCCGGCTCCCGACCCGGAACGACGACAGGTAGAGACGCATCGCATCAGTGTCGAGCACCAGGTTCGGCCGGCGAGGCACCAGGGTTATCCGAGGCTGATGTCAGGGGTCTCTCCGGGGGAAACCCCATCGTCAGCCGTCCCTCGTCTCCCCTAGCGTTGGGGTCGACACTGTGCTGTGCCGCACCGCGCTGAATCCCACCCAGAACAGAGGCCCCATGCCTGACGCCCCCGTGACTCCAGCGGCCACGTCCGACCCATCGGTCGCCGCCCGCGCCGTCGACCTCCGCAAGCTGTACGGCGAGGGTTCGGCCACCATCGCGGCCCTCGACGGGGTGACTGTGGACTTCGCGATGGCCGAGTTCACCGCGGTGATGGGACCCTCCGGGTCGGGGAAGTCGACGCTCATGCACTGCATGGCAGCGCTCGACACCGCCACGTCGGGAGACGTGTTCCTCGGCGACCAGCAGCTGGCCACCCTGGACGACAAGGCGCTGACCACGCTGCGCCGCGACGCGATCGGTTTCGTCTTCCAGGCCTACAACCTGGTGCCGACGCTGACAGCCCAGGAGAACATCATGCTTCCGTTGTCGATCGCCGGTCGCAAACCCGCCAAGGACTGGTTCGACACCGTGATCTCGACGCTCGACCTCGGAGGACGGCTGAAGCACCGGCCCAGCCAGCTGTCCGGCGGCCAGCAGCAGCGGGTCGCCTGCGCTCGCGCGATGGTCTCGAGGCCCGCGATCATCTTCGCCGACGAACCGACCGGAAACCTGGACTCGGCGTCCAGCGCCGAGGTGCTCGGCTTCCTCCGCAAGAGCGTGGTCGACTTCGGCCAGACGATCGTGATGGTGACGCACGACCCGCTCGCGGCCTCCTACACCGACCGGGTGATCTTCCTCGCGGACGGGCGGGTGGTCGACGAGCTCAGGCGGCCGACGAGCGAGCGGGTTCTCGAGAAGATGAAGCAGATCTCGGCTCGCTCGGTCGTGGCCGCCGGCGCGGAGGCCTGACCTCATGTGGACGGTAACCTGGCGCAACCTCTTCGCGCGCAAGGTGCGGCTGCTGCTCAGCGGGTTCGCGATCGTGCTCGGCGTCGCGTTCGTGGCGGGCTCGTTCATCCTCACCGACACGATCGGCGATGCTTTCACCGGCATCATCAAGGGTTCGACGGCTGATGTCGAGGTAGTGCCGAGAGGCGCCGGCGACTTCACCTCCGGCCAGGACAACCGGACGATTTCGGCCTCCGTTGTCGACAAGCTTCGAACCCTGCCCGGAGCTGCTGCCGTCGACGGCGGCAACTCCGTTCAGGGCGTCTACGTGCTCGACAACGACGGCTTGGTCGTCAACGCGGGCGGGGCTCCCGGGCTGGCCTTCGCCTACGGCACGGGCCGGGCGATCACTGGCAACCGCATCATCACGATCGTCGACGGCCAACCGCCGGTCACGGTCCATGAGATCGCCCTCGACCAGCAGACGGCGGACAAGGCCGGCTACGACGTGGGAGACACAGTCACGCTGGTGACCCCAGGTCCGAAGCCGAAGGCGGAGGTGACGTTGAGTGGCATCGTCGCCTTCGGCCAGACCGGCAACACCGGCGGCGCCACGTTGACGATTTACGGTCAGCGGGCCATCCAGCAGCTCTTCTTCCACGGAAGAGACGTCTACTCGGGGATCTCGCTGACCGCCGAGCCCGGGGTATCGCAGCAGCAGCTCGCTGACGCCGCGCAGAAGCTGCTCCCGGCCGGGATCGAGGCGAGAACCGGCGACGAGGTGGCGGCCGAGGGCCAGAAGGCAATCAACCAGATCCTGAGCTTTCTCAACTACTTCCTGTTGACGTTCGCGGCGATCTCGTTGGTGGTCGGCATCTTCCTGATCGTCAACACGTTCTCGATCCTCGTTGCGCAACGCAGCCGGGAACTTGCGCTGCTGCGCGCGATGGGCGCGTCGAAGCGGCAGGTGAACAGGTCGGTACTCGCTGAGGCCTTCGTGGTCGGGCTCATCGGTACGACGGCTGGGGTGGGCGCGGGCTATCTGCTGGCCATTGCCCTCAGGTGGGTATTCGGCAAGTACGGCTTGGACCTGACCGGTGTGCCGATGCCGATAGCCGCCCGCACGATCATCGCCGCCTACCTGGCGGGCATGGTGACGACGCTGGTCGCGGCCTACCTGCCGGCCCGCCGCGCCGGTCGGATCTCGCCCGTCGCCGCGATGCGCGACGACATCGCCCTGCCCGAGACGTCACTTCGTCGGCGTACCCTCGTCGGGGCCGTGCTCGTCGTGCTCGGGGTCGCCGCCGCGGTCGTCGGCTTCCTCGGCTCCGGTGGACTCGGCCTGCTCGGTATCGGCCTCGGCGCCCTGGCGATCCTGATCGGGGTCGCCTTGATGAGCCCGTTGCTCGGCCGTCCGGTGATCCGGGCCATCGGGGTGGGATACCGGCTGCTGTTCGGGTCGGTTGGCACGCTCGCCACCGAGAACTCGCTGCGCAACCCGCGGCGTACGGCGGCCACCGCAAGCGCATTGATGATCGGGCTCGCGCTCGTCGCGACCATGTCGATCTTCGGTCAGTCGGCGAAGGCGAGCACCACACAGGCGGTCGAGGAAGCCCTCACGGCTGACTTCGTAGTCTCCAATGCCGTCGGTACACCGTTCTCCCCCACGATCGCCCAGCAGATCAGAAAGCAGCCGGGGGTGGAAACCGTTGCCGAGTTCAGGTCGGCCATCGGCGAGATCGACGGGCGCCAGGAGTACGGCATCGGCGCTGCCGACCCGGCCCAGCTGCAGCAGGTGCTCAGCATCCCGATGCAGGCGGGCTCCTTCTCAGCGTTGAGCGACGACACGATCCTGGTCGACAAGAACTCGGCGAGCTCGCATGGCTACCAGATCGGCGACTCCATCGACCTGATGCTCCAAGGCGGTACCCGGCAGCTCGAGGTGGCCGGTGTCTTCTCAGCCTCGGCCGCCGTGCCTGCCAACTACGTCGTCACGCTTGGGACTCTCGTCAAGGGCGGGCTGAAGCCGCAGGACTCGCTGCTGTTCATCACGCCGAAGCCTGGTGTATCGGCAGCCGAGCTCCATGACCAGGTCGACCCGATCACCAAGGACCTGCCGACAATCGCGCTGCAGGACCAGGAAGGCTTCGCGGACACCCAGAGCAAGCAGATCGACCAGTTCCTCTACATGATCTATGCGCTCCTGGCCTTCTCGATCCTCATCGCGGCACTCGGTATCGTCAACACGCTGGCGCTCTCGGTGATCGAGCGCACCCGCGAGGTCGGCCTGCTGAGAGCGATCGGTCTCAGCCGCCGTCAGCTGCGCCGGATGGTCCGCTTGGAATCCATCGCCATCGCGGTCCTCGGTGCCGTCCTCGGAGTGGTGATTGGGATCGCCTTCGGGATCTCGCTCGTGAAGGCGCTGAGCGACCAGGGTCTGGAGGTGCTCTCGGTCCCATGGACCCAGTTGGCGCTCTTCGTGCTGGTGGCCACGGTGATCGGCGTCATCGCTGCCTGGCTGCCGGCCCGGCGAGCCGCGAGGCTCAACGTGCTCCAGGCCATCGCCTCCGAATAGGCGGTTCGTCTGGGATCCGGCAGCTCGGGACGGGGCGCCTGTGGATGACGATTTCGGGGGTACGACGGACCGCTGCTAGCCTTGGCGCTTGCCGATCCCGCAAGACGCGGGGCCGTCGCGCGCCTGGCTGAGGCCGGACGTACCTCCTGTCACGGAAACGCCGTGACCGCCGAGTCCACAGGAGGTGGATGTCACGCATGCGTAACTACGAGCTCATGGTGATCCTCGATCCCGATCTGGAGGAGCGGACGGTCGAGCCGTCCCTCGAGACCTATCTCAACCTGGTCCGCCAGGACGGCGGAAGTGTCGAGTCCGTCGACGTCTGGGGACGCCGGCGCCTCGCCTACGAGGTCAACAAGAAGACCGAGGGCATCTACGCGGTCGTCACGCTTTCGGCCGAACCCGCGACGGTCAAGGAGCTGGACCGTCAGCTCGGGCTCAACGAGTCGGTCATGCGGACCAAGGTGCTTCGACCGGAAGTCCACTGACACCCCCCAATCAAGAGACACTGCCGATAGACACTTCTGGGAGGCTGCCCATGGCGGGCGACACCATCATCACCGTCGTCGGAAACCTGACCGACGACCCCGACCTGCGATTCACCCCGTCCGGGGCTGCTGTCGCGAACTTCACCGTGGCGTCCACGCCGCGCTTCTTCGACAAGCAGACCAACGAGTGGAAGGACGGCGACGCGCTGTTCCTGCGCTGCTCGATCTGGCGCCAGGCGGCTGAGAACGTCGCCGAGTCGCTGCACCGCGGCACCCGCGTCATCGTGCAGGGCCGACTCAAGCAGCGGTCCTACGAGACCCGCGAGGGCGAGAAGCGGACCGTGTTCGAGCTCGACGTCGACGAGGTCGGTCCCTCGCTGAAGTACGCCACCGCGAAGACCACCAAGACGACCCGGTCCGGCACCGGGGACGCGGGCGGCGGCGGTGGCGGCAGCAACAGCAACGCCAATGACCCGTGGGCGACCGGCCCGGCCGGCGGCGGCAGCCAGCAGAGCGGCGGCAACGACCCGTGGGCCGCACCCGCCGGCGGTTCGGACGAGCCCCCGTTCTGACCGTCGTACGGCTGCACCCCCACCCAGACCATTCCGGCAGCTGCCGGGCTCGATGACAGAGGAGCTCCACAATGGCCAAACCGATCGTGCGCAAGCCAAAGAAGAAGGTCTGCGCGTTTTGCAAGGACAAGACGACGTACGTCGACTACAAGGACACCGCGCTGCTGCGGAAATTCATCTCCGACCGTGGCAAGATCCGGGCCCGCCGGGTGACCGGCAACTGCACGCAGCACCAGCGCGACGTGGCGATGGCGATCAAGAACGCCCGCGAGATGGCGCTTCTCCCCTACACCTCGACCGCTCGCTGAGAGGAGCCGACCATGAAGCTCATCTTGACGCAAGAGGTCTCCAACCTCGGCGCGCCTGGCGACGTCGTCGAGGTCAAGGACGGCTACGGCCGCAACTACCTGATGCCGCGCGGCTTCGCGATCCGGTGGACGAAGGGCGCGCAGAAGCAGATCGACTCCATCAAGAAGGCCCGCTCGGTCCGCGAGGTGCGCGACCAGGGGCACGCCGACGAGATCAAGTCACAGCTCGAGGCGCTCGACGTCACGGTCGCGTCGCAGGCGGGGTCCACCGGTCGGCTGTTCGGCGCCGTGACGGTCGCCGACATCCTGGACGCCGTCAAGACGGCGGGCGGGCCCGACATCGACAAGCGTCGCATCGAGCTGGGCAACCCGATCAAGTCCGTCGGCACCCATGTGGTCAAGGTCGCAGTCAACGACGACGTGACCGCAACCCTCACCTTCGAGGTCGTCGCCT
The DNA here is from genome assembly GCA_037719575.1 of Nocardioidaceae bacterium. Classification (GTDB taxonomy): domain Bacteria; phylum Actinomycetota; class Actinomycetes; order Propionibacteriales; family Nocardioidaceae; genus JAWWPG01. The sequence continues at coordinate 5,057 of JBBJMF010000048.1, read as the reverse complement.
CGTAACGCTGTCTACGCTGGCGGGTCAACGAGGGCGGGATACGTTCGCACCGAGCACCAGCCAGTCGTCGTGGCGCTCGCGCCAGACCAGGGTGACCAGCCGCGCGACCATGAAGCCGGTGAACGCCCACCACAGCGCGGCAAGGCCGCCGCCGAACCACGACACGGCGAGCGCCAACGGCGTGAAGGCTGCCAGCGTGGCGAGTCCGGCAACGGCCAGGTAGCGTCCATCACCCGCTCCGATCAGGACTCCGTCGAGGACGAACACGATTCCCGATACCGGCTGGTGCACGGCGATGACCAGCAGCACTGTCGCGAGCAGGTGCTGCACCCTGACGTCGGACGTGAAGAGGGGTACGACGAGTGGCCGGGTCAAGGCGATCGCGCCACCGAGCAGGACGCCGCCGACGAGGCCCCACCACATCATCCGGCGGGTCGCGGCCCGGACAGCCGCCGCGTCGCCAGCGCCGAGCAGGCGCCCGGTGATCGCCTGACCGGCGATCGCGACCGCATCGAGGGCGAAGGCCAGAAACGTCCAGACCGTGAACGCGACCTGGTGCGCCGCAATCGCGGGAGTGGAGATCCCCGCAGCCACGTAGGTGGCCACCAGCAGCGCCACCCGCAGGCTCAGGGTCCGGACCAGAAGGGGCACCCCGACCGCGAAGGCACCACGAATCCCGCCGGCATGCGGAGCCAGCCGCGCGCCGTACCGAGAGGCTGTGCGCGCGACGAGAAACACCAAGACGAGCGCCGAGAGGCCCTGCGCCACGAGTGTTCCTACGGCCGAGCCGGCGATCCCCCAGCCGAAGCCGTAGACGAACGCCAGGTTCAGCGCGATGTTGAGGAGGTTCGCGGCGACCGCGACCGCCAGAGGTGTCCGGGTGTCCTGCAGCCCTCGAAGGACGCCCGTGGCCGCGAGCATCAGCAGCAGCGCCGGGATGCCGAACGACGCGATGCGCAGGTAGGTGACGGCGAAACCACGGACGTCCGGGTCCGCCGAGAAGCCGTCGACGATCGCCGGGCTCAGCAGCCAGCTGGCCGCAGCAGCCACGGCACCGATGACGAGAGCAAGCCAGAGACCGTCGACGCCATGGGCGAGGGCGACCTTCCGCTCGCCCGCGCCGACGTTGCGAGCGACCGTCGAGGTGGTGCCGTAGGCAAGGAACACGAACAGCCCGACCGCCGTCTGGACGACCGTCCCGGCGATGCCGAGCGCCGCGAGCTGCGACGTCCCGAGGTGGCCGACGATCGCCGCGTCGGCCAGCAGGAACAGCGGCTCGGAGACCAGCGCGGCGAACGCCGGCACCGCAAGCCGGGCGATCTCGCGGTCCTGGGTACGACGATCAGCGCGACGGGAGCGCTTGGGCGCCCTGACGTCGTCCGAGCCGGGAACGCGGTCGCTCATGACGCCGCACCGACGTTCACGACGCCACGCCCGACACGCCGACAACTTTCTCCCCTCCACACCGATGGCATCTCGTCAGCCCTGGTCAGAGCCGCTGTACCGACGGGCTCTTGGCCCTCGTCCACAGATGTATACCCAGGCTGTGCACATCTTTCGCTCGGTTATCCACATGCTCAGCCGACTGCTCCACAAGGGGTGTTGACAACGATCTATCGCGTCTTGCGATGACCCCGTAAGGTCGCCACGGCCGGGTCAAACCGATCGTCGTTCAGGCTCGGCAGGGCGGGGGAACTTGTCGGTGGCCGCACCTAGCATCGCAGATGTCCTGACCGACGCGTCCACGTAGAGGAGCCATGTGAGCATCGCCGAGTTCCCCGGTCCGTTGGCCGTCCGGGACGACTACGGCCCCGGGGCGGGCCCGGGCCGGGTGCCACCGCAGGACGAGGAGGCCGAGCAGTCCGTGCTCGGCGCGATGCTGCTGAGCAAGGACGCGATCGCCGATGTCGTCGAGGTGGTCCGTGGCTCCGACTTCTACCGACCGGCCCATGAGCTGATCTACGACGCGGTCCTGGACCTCTACGGACGAGGGGAGCCGGTCGACGCGATCACCGTGTCGGCCGAGCTGACCAGGGCCGGCGATCTCGCCCGGGTCGGGGGAGCCCCCTACGTGCACACGCTGGTCGCGGGCGTCCCGGTCGCGGCCAACGCTGGGTACTACGCGGGCATCGTGCGGGAGAAGGCGATCCTGCGGCGGCTGGTCGACGCGGGCACCAAGATCGTCCAGATCGGCTATGCGGCAGAGGGCCAGGTCGACGACGTCGTCGACCGCGCCCAGGCCGAGGTCTACAGCGTCACCGACCGGCGGGCGTCGGAGGACTACGCCCCGCTGTCCGACCTGATGGAGCTCACCATCGACGAGCTCGAGGCCATCGGCAACCGGGACGGCGCGATGGCCGGCGTGCCCACCGGGTTCGCCGAGCTCGACGACCTCACCAACGGCCTGCACGCCGGCCAGATGGTCATCGTGGCGGCGCGACCCGCAGTCGGCAAAGCGCTGGCTCTCGACACCCCGCTCCCGACCCCCACGGGCTGGACCACGATGGACGAGGTCCGCCTCGGGGACGAGTTGATCGGTGCGGACGGCAAGCCCACCCGCGTTGTCGCAGCAACCGATGTCATGGTCGACCGGCCGTGCTACCGGCTGGAGTTCTCCGACGGTACGACGATCGTCGCCGACGCCGAGCACCAGTGGGTCACCACGACCCGAGCTAGCCGACGAGCCGCGTCAGAGCACCGCGCTCCCCGTTTCGCGTTTGCCGAGGCTCTCCGGATGCACGTGGACCAGCTGATCTCATACGGGGCCACCGAAGATCACAGAGTTACGACCGCTGAGCTGGTCGAGGAGCTAGGACCAGAGTTTCGGAACGTGATCCATCGGGTTGCCCACGTTGTCCGCCCGTGCGGTCGTGACGATCGAGTCTCGTCTGGACCTGTGCGCACCTATACCTGGCATTCGCCCGTCTACTCCAAGCGAGACCTCATGATGACCTTGCGGGATCATCTGGCGAGTCCGCTGGGTTACGCGACCGCTGCAACTCATCGGGCTTGCTCGACCACGGAGCAACTAGCTGCCAGCGTTCTCTGTGCCGACGGCCGGGCAAATCACGCCGTGGAGAATGCCCAGCCCCTAGCTCTAGCCGAAGGCAACCTCAGAGTTCCGCCGTACACATTGGGCGCATGGCTCGGGGACGGTCACACAGCATCCGCCCGCCTGACAAGCGACGATCCTGAAATACCTCTTATGATCGAGGCTGAGGGGATCGTGGTGCAACCGCACGAGAATCGTCTCTTTTCCCTCAAGATGCCGCAACGCCCGCCCGAGCTGCGCTCCTGTCTCGTTTGCGGAACGTCCTTCGTTCCGCGGACCAGCCAAGTCCGTACGTGTGGCAGATCGTGCGGGGGACGGGTACGCCTAGTTGCGGCCCCGGTGTCCCCGGCATTGTGTCCAGAATGTGGAAAACGCACGACAGGGTTTGCACAATGTCAGGCCTGCCGAAACGAGCACGCGACGGTGCAGGCTCGTCTACGCAGTATCGGAGTCCTTGGCAACAAGCACATTCCGCAGGATTATCTCCGAGGCTCAGTGGCCCAACGGCGGGCATTGTTGGCGGGGTTGCTTGACACCGACGGCACCGTTACCTCGGGCGGCTCCGTCCAGTTCTGTGTTACGAATGAGCGATTGGCCAGCGATACCTTTGAGTTGATCGTCAGTCTCGGTTATCGGTGTCAGCTGACAACAAGGAAGGTGAAGGGTCGTCGCCCGGAAACGTCAGTTGCATACATGCTCTGCTTCAGCACAACCGACGATGTCTTCCGCCTTCCCCGCAAAGCGCTGCTGCACCGCAAGCGCAGCAGTGGAGCGACCAGCCGAATCGGCCGGCGATTCATCACGTCGGTGGCGCGCATCGACAGCGTCCCGGTTCGGTGTGTCCAGGTGGACAATGCGAGCCACCTGTACCTCGCAAGCCGTTCCATGATCCCGACACACAACTCGACCCTGGGGTTGGATATTGCCCGGTCGGCGTCCATCCGACATGGCCTCACGAGCGTGATCTTCTCCCTGGAGATGAGCCGGACCGAGATCACCATGCGGTTGTTGTCGGCGGAGGCACGCATCCCGCTGAACCATATGCGCAACGGCAAGATGAGCGACGACGACTGGAACAAGCTCGTCCGCAAGATGGGGGAGGTCTCGGAGGCGCCGCTGTTCATCGACGACTCGCCCAACCTCACGATGATGGAGATCCGGGCCAAGGCGCGCCGACTGAAGCAGCGTCACGACCTGCGGTTGATCATCGTCGACTACCTGCAGCTGATGACGTCCGGTAAGAAGGTCGAGTCCCGCCAGCTCGAGGTGTCGGAGTTCTCCCGTCAGATCAAGCTGCTCGCCAAGGAGCTGGAGGTTCCGGTGGTCGCCATCTCCCAGCTCAACCGTGGCTCCGAGCAGAGAACGTCCAAACGCCCACTGCTTTCCGACCTTCGCGAGAGCGGAAGTTTGGAGCAGGATAGTGACATGGTGATCCTGCTGCACCGCGAGGACATCTACGAGAAGGAGTCCACCCGGCCAGGTGAGGCGGACCTCATCGTCGCCAAGCATCGCAACGGACCGACCGCAGATCTCGTGCTCGCCTTCCAGGGCCACTACTCCCGCTTCGTCGACATGGCCCATAACTAGAGCGAGTTATTGAAGAAACAACTTGTCGACCGGACCCGGAGTAATGTGAGTGGCCCTGACGTGAAACAGCCGGAATCGCGGAGGTTCAAGGACGCCCGGGTCCCGTCCAAGAGCGGTGCGCGGCACGCTTAGTCCCCTGGAGCGCTTGTGTCGCTTGTCAGCCAGCACACGCGCATGCAAGTCGACCGGACGTTCACGGCTCCCGGAACATGCGTCGACGGTCTACGAGCCGAGTGACCCTTCGTTCTCGCAAGTGAACTGGTTATGCGAGATCGTGTCCTGCTGTCCTCACCGGCATGCCGCACAGGGACAGACGCAGACCCCCAGGACGCTGTGCTGCGCCAGCCTTGTAGCGTCGGCGACGTGAACGAAAGCGTTCTTGGGTCAGGTGTCGAGTGAGCGAAGGTCAGCGGAGCCG
>JBBJMF010000004.1:0-65607 GCA_037719575.1 Nocardioidaceae bacterium | reverse complement strand
GGCGCTCCTGATGATGACCGTCCACGCCGCCGTCGCGCTACGCAGCACCGCACCCCCGGGTGCCGCACTCGGCTCGACGGTGCTGCTGCGCTGGCTCGGGCGCTTCGCCGTCGTCATGGGTGTCACCGGCCTTGCCTACGTCCTCGCCCTCGGCCTCGACCACCTGCATGGCGGCGGCAACCAGATCGTGGTCGCCGCCGCCCTCGCCTTCCTCGGCGGCCTGGTCCTGCTGCTGCGGCACGAGACCCTCGGGGACGGGCCGGCGTGAGACCATCGGCGGGTGTTCCGTGTGATGTTCCACCAGCCCGAGATCCCGCCCAACACCGGAAACGCCATCCGGCTCGTCGCGGCGACCGGCTGCACGCTCCACCTCGTGAGACCGCTCGGATTCGACCTCTCCGACGCGAAGCTCCGCCGGGCCGGTCTCGACTACCACGACCTCGCGTCGGTGAGCGTGTACGACGACCTCGCCGCGGCATGGGAGCGGCTGCCGGGCAGCCGCGTCTTCGCCTTCAGCGCCACCGGCTCGACCCGGTACACAGACGTCGACTACCTGCCGGGTGACGTGCTGCTGTTCGGCCGCGAGTCGACAGGCCTGCCGAGCGACGTACTTGCCGACCCGCACATCACCGAGACGGTGCGGGTGCCGATGTTGCCCGGCCTCCGGTCGCTGAACCTGTCCAACACCGCAGCAGTGGCGGTCTACGAGGCGCTGCGACAGCACGACTTCGACCGGGCGGTGTGACCAGCCTCAGCGCCGCTTGCCGGCCTGGCGCGCAGCCGACGTCTCGTTGGTCGCGCCGCGGGTGGAGAGCTCGCCCCCCGAGTTCTCGAGGTGCGCCCGCACGAACCAGTGGAACAGCTCCAGCTCGGCTGACTGGCCGATGAGCATGTCCTCCGTGACCGGGTCCGGTTCCTCGGTGGTGTCGATGCCCGCGCGGTGCCCCTCGATCACGCCGGCATACACCAGGTCGAGGGCACCCAGGTGTGCCATGGCGTCGGCCCGGCCGACCGAGTAGTCGTCCCAGGAACGCTGGGCCACCAGTGAGCCCGGCGTCCCTTGCGGGGAGCCACCGAGCGTCGCGATCCACTCGGCTGTGGCGTCGGCCATCAGACGCACCGCGTCGACCTGCGGGTCGAGCATCGTCGCCATCCATGCTCCTGCGTATCACCGGCGATTCTCCTGCCGGGAGGTCAGAGGGCCTGAGCCGTCTGGCCGGGCATCTTCGCGACCAGCTCGCGCGCCGTCTCGGCGACCTTGTGTTCCACGAGCACCTCGTACTTCGTCGCCACCACCTGGCTCACCGACGCGAAGTCGCGGGTGCCGCCTCGGGTCAGCGCCGAGAAGCCCACCTGGCTCCAGACCGCACCGAAGACGCCGCCCAGCACCACCAGCGTGATGATGAAACCAAGTGGGTTGCCCCCGCCGAAGAGGGCGAACGCCACCCCGATGAACAACCCCATCCACACCCCGGACGCGGCGCTGGCGGCAGCCACCTTGCCGCGGGTGAGCCGGCCGGCGATGCGCTCGACCGTGCGCAGCTCGGTCCCCACGATCGCGAGGTTCTGGACGGCGAACTCGTTGTCCGACAGATAGTCGACAACCTGCTGGGCCTGCTCGTAGCGGTCGTAGACACCGAGAGACCGCGGATACTCGAGGTCGAGCCCCGGGCTGGGAATGGTGGGCTGCATGTCTCCAGATTACTCCGCGCTCCGCCGTCCGCCGCCGGATCGGGAGCCGCGAGTAGCCTCGGCCCATGGATGCCGCGGCCTGGGACCAGCAGTACCAGGCCCACGAGCTGAAGTGGGGGCGGGAGCCCAACCGCTTCGTTCGCCAGCAGTGCGAGCGGCTCCCCATCGGTGACGCACTCGACCTGGCCTGCGGCGAGGGCCGCAACGCCGTCTGGCTGGCGACGCTCGGCTGGCGCGTGACCGGCGTCGACTTCTCCTCCGTCGCCATCGAGCGGGCGTGCCGGATGACCTCTCAGCAACCACCGATGCCTGCCCTACGACTCACGTGGAAGGTCCAGGACGTGAGCGCGCTGGCGCTCCGCGCAGGCAGTATCGACCTGGCGCTGGCGAGCTATGTCCACCTTCCGCCTCGTGAGCGGGACGAGATGCTGCTCCGAGCGGCGGCGGCCCTGCGACCCGCAGGCCACCTGGTGATCGTCGGCCACGACGAGCGCAACCTGGCCGAGGGAGTCTCCGGGCCACAGGACCTCGACCTGCTGTACAGCCCGCACCGGATGCGGACCCTGCTGTCGGCGTCGGCCGGGCTCACGGTCGAGGTCGCGCGGACGGTGGAGCGCCCGACCCCCGAAGGCGTCGCCCTCGACACCGTCGTCCGCGCCCGCCGCGGCCCCCCAGGGTGAGAGGCCATTTCGGTCCGGCTGAGGGGTCACTCCGATCCGGTTGAGAGGCCATTTCGATCCGGTCGAGAGCGCCAGGCCCGCCAAGCGGTGCGGATCATCGGGAGCTGCAGGGGCAGCCGGACAATGGCGAACACCTGCACGGCCGGCGATCGGCGGCCGATGATGTCCGCCGTCATCCGCAGGTTCGCGGGGAACACGGCGACCAGCAGGCACGCACTGGCCAGACCTGCCGGCCGCCTGGTTCGGGGCACGGCGAGGCCGGCCGCGCACACCAGCTCGAGCGCTCCACTCCCGTAGACCAGGTGGCGCTTGTACGGCAGTCTTCGAGGCACGATCGCCTCGAAGGGGTGGGGTCGCACGATGTGCAGGGCGCCGCTGACCGTGAACAACGCGACGAGCGCCCACATTCCGCGTGGCGACACTCCGCCCGACAAGATCATGTCCCGAGGCTAGCCCGGGTCAGTCCATGTGAGGAGTACGGTCGCACGGTCGACCGCGATCACTAGCTCGCGAAGACCTCGACACCCTCGACGTACGTCGAGACAACGCTCGCCTGGCCGATCTCGGACGGCGGGCAGCTGACGATGTCCGTGTCGAGCACGGCGAGGTCCGCGAGCGCGCCCACTCGGATGGTCCCGGTCTCGTCGAGATGGTTCACGTACGCCGACCACGCCGTGTAGGCGCGGAGAGCGGTCTCGACATCCAGCGCCTCCGCCGCCAGGAAGGGCTCGCGCACCTCCCCGGCGGCCGGTGGCAGCTGGCGGTTCACCGCGGCGTGGATGCCCCACAGGGGGCTGGGACTGCTCACCGGCCAGTCGCTGCCCGCGACGAGCGTCGCGCCGCTGCGCTCCAGCGAGCCGAAAGGGTACTGCCGGCTCACGCGTTCGGGGTCCAGGAGCGGCAGCACGGGTGACCCAGTCCAGGTCCGGGCGCCGACCCGCGTACTCAGCGACCGCAGCGACGTAGTCGGGCTCCGAGCGGAGCCCACTGAGGTCGCAACCGAGGCGCTCGAGGCCACCCTGCACCGGATGGACGTGAGCGTCCTGGAAGCCGGGGACGAGCAGGCCGCCGGCGAGGTCGACCAGCCGGGTGTGCGGACCGATGAGCTCGCCCACATCGGCCCCGCCCACCGCTGCCACTCTGCCGTCGAGGACCGCGACATGAGTGGGACCAGGCGCCGGCTCGGTCAGCGAGGTGTAGACCGAGCCGCCGGCGAACACCAGGTCGGCGAGGGCCATCCGTCAGAGCTTCTCGACCGAGACGCTCAGCAGGCTGACCGGCTGCGCCGGGGCGACCTGGTCGCTCGCCAAACCCCGCGCGGCTACGGCCTGCACGATCGACAGTCCCTCGACGACCGTGCCGAAGATCGAGTAGCCGCCACCTGTCGTCGGCAACGTGGTGTCGCCGTAGACGATGAAGAACTGGCTGCCGTTGCTGTTCGGGTCGCTGGCTCGCGCCATCGCCACGGTCCCGGCGGGGTACGACCCGCTCGCCGGAGCGTTCTCGATGCCGTAGCCGTAGCCCGGTCCGCCCGAGCCGGTGCCGGTCGGGTCGCCGCACTGGAGGACCAACAGGCCCTGCTCAGGCGTGGTGAGACGGTGGCACGGGCTGTCGTCGTAGTAGCCCGCCTGCGACAGGAAGACGAACGAGGCGACCGTCTGGGGGGCCACTCTCCCGTCGAGCTCCATGACGATCCGGCCGCAGTTGGTCTGGAGGGTCGCCCGCCAGGTGGCGCGCTGCGAGAGCGACGCCGGGGGTGCCTTGTCGAACTGCTGAGGGTTGGCTGGCAGGGCCGGTGGCTCCGAGCAGTCAAGCGGCGGCAGGTTCGACGGGGGGGCGGAGCTGGTCGGGCTCGCCGTGGGACCGCTCTGCGTCGGCGTCGGCGGCGTCGACGGGGGGCTCTGGGCGGGGGTCGCCGTACTGGACCCGTCGCCGACAAGGACCCCGATCGCGACGAAACCCGCGATGACCGCTACCACGACCGCCGCGACGACGAGCACCGTGGCGCTGCTGGCCCGGGATGTCTTGGAGGGCTCTGGCGACGGAGGCGGAGACAGGGTCGACATGGTGACAGCCTAGGAGACACGGCTCTCGACCCGGCGAACGTCCCCGCCTCGTCGAGGGTCGGCCCCCGGACCGTGGCGGTCGATGGCGGCCACCCCGCCGAAGTACGAGTCGATGTCCGGCCACCTGACGACCGCGTCATCGACGGCCAACGCCTCCACGACCGTCTCGGGGAAGCCGGGCTCGAGATGGACCTTGCCGGGCACCGGGTTGAGGCGCGGCGCGGCGATCGCCTCCGCGACCGGCATGGAGCTTCGTACGACGCGAGTGAGCACCTGCGCAAGCGCCGAGCGGATCCGGCTACCGCCAGCCGCACCAGCCACCAGGCAGACTCCGTCGTCGTCGTGCATCACGAGAGGCGTCATCATCGAGCACATCCGCTCCCCCGCCGTCAGCTCGCCCCGCAACAGCTCACCCTCCCCCATCATCGAGTTCAGGTGGATGCCGTAGCCGCTCAACCAGACGCCCGATGACAGGCCGAGGCTCGTGGTGACCGCGCATGCGTTGCCGTCGGAGTCGGCCGCCGCGGCGCTGGTGGTGTCGCCGCGCCGGGGTCTGGCGCGCAGCCGCTGCACCAGGCGGCGGGCTGTGTCGGCGTCGTCACCAGTCAGGTCCAGCCCCGTCAGGACGCCGAGCAGGTCGTCGAGGTCGTCACCCCGGGCCTGGACGAGACAGCCGCCGAGCACCGCCTCTTGTGGTGAGCTCTCGATCGGCTCGTAGGCGACGAGGTCGACGTCGCTGACCCCGCCGTGGTCGCCGAGTGCCGACAGCATGGCGTCGGCGACCCGCCCGGTGTAGAAGGCGGCTGCTCCCTCGTCGCGAAGCACCTCGAACGCGTGGGCGAGTCCGGGGTGGAAAAGCGTCGACTCGCCGTTCAGCAGCACCCCGCCCGGCGCGTAGGCCGCCGTACCGTCTCCGACCAGCATGGCGTCGGCGACCGTCGTGAGCACCTTGGCCTGCTGGACCCCGCAGGGCACGCCGGCACTCGCCAGGGTCATGGCCGGTTGCACCAGGTCCGCCCAGTCCAGCTTGCCCCACCGTTCATGCATCCCGGCCGCGCCGGCCGGCACGCCGGGCACGGCGACCGTGCCGGGACCCACCGCGTAAGGCACCACCTGCCCGCCGAAGTCGATCAGCACCTCCTCGGGCCGGCCGGCTACCCGGCCGTCGAGGCCCGGCACCGCCACGAAGAAGTCCAGACACCGGGTTCGTCCCGTCGCCGCCTCATAGTGCGTCGCGAAGCCACCCCCGCCGAGGCCGGTGAAGACGGTCTCGGCGGCGCAGGCGGCGAGCACCATCGCCACTGCGGCGTCGGCAGCACTGCCGCCACGCCGCAAGATCTCAACCCCCACCTCGGCGGACGCGGCGCTCCCGGCGGCCACCGAAACCGGCAGCCGCCGGTTCCTCGTCACGCCGGCCCTCAGCGAGCGCCCGAGTAGGTGCCCTCGACGGGTTGGCCCTTACCGAGCACGGTGATGCCCTCGTCGGTCACGGTGTACCCCGCCGCCCGGTCGACCTCGGCGTCGAAGCCGATGCGCGCCCCGTCTGACACCACGACGAACTTGTCGAGGATCGCGTTGCGGACAAGGGCTCCTGGGCCGATCTTGACATTGTCCATCACGACGCTGCGCTCGACCTCGGCACCCGTCGAGACGTAGACGTTGTTGCCGAGGACCGACGACCGGATCGCCGCGCCGGACACGATCGAGCCGGCACACACGATCGCGTCCTCGGCCGACGCGTTCTCGACGAACTTGGCGCCGGGCTGCTGCATGTGATGGGTGAAGATCGGCCACTCCGAGTTGTACAGGTTGAAGATCGGCTCGACGGAGACCAGGTCGAGGTGCGCTTCATGGTACGACGACAGCGTCCCCACGTCACGCCAGTAGTCGCGGTCCTTCGGAGTCGATCCCGGCACGTCGTTGCGCCGGAAGTCGTAGACGCCTGCGTCTCCGCCGTCCACGAGCATCGGGATGATGTCGCCGCCCATGTCGTGGCGGGACTCGGGGTTATCCGCATCCTTGGCCAGTGCCTCGACCAGGACGTCGGCCGTGAAGACGTAGTTCCCCATCGACGCGAACGACTCCGCAGGGCTGTCCACGAGGCCAGGGGGGTCGTCGGGCTTCTCGAGGAACTCCCGGATCGTCATACCGTCCTCGTCCGTCCCGATGACCCCGAAAGCCGACGCCTCAGTGCGCGGCACCCTGATCCCGGCGACGGTGACGCCCGCACCCGACTGGAGGTGGGCGGCGACCATCTGCGCCGCGTCCATCCGGTAGACGTGATCCGCCCCGAACACCACGATGATGTCGGGTTGCTCGTCGATGATCAGGTTCATCGACTGGAAGATCGCGTCCGCGCTGCCCAGGAACCACTGCTTGCCGAGTCGCTGCTGGGCGGGCACCGGGGTCACGTAGTTGCCGAGCATCGTGGACATCCGCCAGGTCACAGAGATGTGGCGGTCGAGTGAGTGCGACTTGTACTGCGTCAGCACGCAGATCCGGAGATAGCCGGCGTTGACGAGGTTCGAGAGGGCGAAGTCGATGAGCCGGTAGGTGCCACCGAAGGGCACGGCAGGCTTTGCCCTGTCGAGGGTGAGCGGCATCAGGCGCTTGCCCTCGCCGCCCGCCAACACGATCCCGAGCACCTTGGGCTTGGCCATGGCCTCACGCTACTGCCAAGCCCTCAAGGGGGCATCAGCCCCGATGGTCGAGCGGCCGACGGCAACTAGGGTTCCAGGATGCGCGTCGGCCTGCTCACCCGTGAGTACCCGCCGGCGATCTACGGTGGCGCCGGCGTCCACGTGGACTACCTCTCACGCGAGCTGCGCGACCTCGTGCACCTTTGTGTGCTGTGCATGGGCGACGAGCGGCCCGACGCCCGTGCGTTCGCCGAGTCCGACCGGCGGTTCCCCGACGCCAACCCCGCGCTCCAGACGATGTCCACCGACCTCGCCATGGTGGCGGCCTGCCAGGGAGTCGACCTGGTGCACTCCCATACCTGGTACGCGAACCTCGCGGGTCACCTTGCAAAGCTGCTGTACGACGTGCCTCATGTCGTCACGGCCCACTCGCTCGAGCCGTTGCGACCATGGAAGGCCGAGCAGCTAGGCGGCGGCTACCGCGTCTCGTCGTGGGTCGAGCGCACGGCCTACCTCGGCGCCGATGCCGTCATCGCGGTTAGCCAGGGCATGGCGAACGACGTACGTGGCGCCTATCCCGACCTCGATCCCGACCGGATCTCCGTTGTCTACAACGGTATCGACGCCGACTTCTATCGGCCTGACGACGCCGTCGACGTCATCGAAGGTCTCGGGATCGACCCGTCCCGGCCCTACGTCACGTTCGTCGGACGGATCACCAGACAGAAGGGGGTGCCGCACCTGCTGCGCGCAGCACTCGCGTTCGACCCCTCGTTGCAGGTCGTGCTGCTCGCCGGCGCCGCTGACACGGCGGACCTGAAGGCCGAGACCGACGCGGCGATCGCGGTGCTCCGCAAGTCGCGGGACGGCGTGGTCCTGGTCAGCGAGATGCTTGCGCGGGGGGCTGTCCGCCAGGTCCTCTCGCACTCGTTGGCCTTCCTGTGCCCGTCGGTATACGAGCCGCTGGGCATCGTCAACCTCGAGGCGATGGCCTGCGGCACCGCGGTGGTCGCCAGTGCCGTCGGTGGCATCCCGGAGGTCGTCGTCGACGGTACGACGGGCCTGCTCGTCACCTACACGCCGGACGACCCCGCGGGCTTCGAGACCCGCTTCGCCGAAGCGGTCAACACGCTCGCCGACGACCCTGGCCGAGCCTTTGACATGGGCGTCTCTGGTCGGGCCCGCGCGGTCGAGTCGTTCGCCTGGCCCGCGATCGCCGAGCAGACTGTCGCCCTCTATCGCTCCCTCCTGTGAGCCACCAGGGGGCCGGGCGGGGCTCAGGCCTGGTTGAACTCGTCGGGGTTGGGCCCGACGCGTGTACCACTGTCGAGGCCCGCGATCTTGTCGAGGTCGCCCTCGTCCAGGCGGATGGCGAAGAGATCGATGTTGCTCGCCATCCGCTTCGGCTGGACCGACTTGGGGATGACGACGTTGCCGATGTCGAGGTGCCACCGAAGGATGATCTGGGCGGGCGAGACGTTGTGCTTCTCGGCGATCGAACCGATCACCGGGTCGGCCAGGTTGTCACCGCCCTGGGCAAGCGGACTCCAGGCTTCGCTGACGATCCCGTGCTCCGCATGGAAGGCGCGCAGCTCCCGCTGCTGCAGCCACGGGTGCATCTCGATCTGGTTCACGGCGGGGACGGTCTCGGTCTCGGCCATCAGCCGACGAAGGTGAGGCGCCTGGAAGTTCGACACGCCGATCGACCGGACCAGTCCGTCCGCCTGGAGCTTCTCGAGGGCGCGCCAGGTGTCGACGTACCTTTCCCGCTTGGGTGTTGGCCAGTGCACCAGGTAGAGGTCGAGGTAGTCGAGCCGCAGCTTCTCGAGGCTCGTCTCGCACGCGGCCAGCGCCTCGTCGTACCCCTGGTCGGAGTTCCAGCACTTCGACGTGACGAAGATGTCACCGCGCTCAAGACCCGAGCCGGCGACCGCCCGGCCGACCCCGCGCTCGTTCTCGTACACAGCAGCCGTGTCGACATGGCGGTAGCCGACCTCGAGGGCAGCCGAGACCGCGGCCTCGGTCTCGTCCTCGGGGACGAGGAAGACCCCGAACCCGACCTGGGGGATCTCTCGTCCATCGCGCAGGCTGACACGGGGAATCGGAAGCATGCCACCAAACTAGCAGCGGCTCCTCGGCGCGCCGGAGGCCGCGCAAGAGACGATATACTTGAGGCATCAACTACCACAGGAGTCGCGATGACGTCGCCCCCGGCTATCCCGCACCCCGTCGCCGCGATGCCCGCTGTCTACCTCAGCCACGGAGCACCACCCCTCGCCGACGACGAGCTCTGGAAGCGTGAGCTCGCGAGCTGGTCGGCGTCGCTGCCGCGCCCGCGCGCCATCCTGGTCATCTCGGCGCACTGGGAGGAGACGCCGCTGACGGTCGGCGCGACGACGACCGTGCCCCTGGTCTACGACTTCTGGGGGTTTCCCGAGCGCTACTACCAGGTGACGTACGACGCGCCGGGGGCGCCCGAGCTGGCGGAACGGGTACGCGGCCGGCTCGCGGTGCCTGGGATCAGGACCCATGAGGCACCGCAGCGCGGGCTGGACCACGGCGCCTACGTCCCCCTCGTGGAGATGTACCCGGACGCCGACATCCCGACGCTGCAGATCTCGATGCCGACCCTCGACCCACGTCGGTTGTTCGAGGTCGGGCAGCGGCTCGCTCCGCTGCGAGACGAGGGCGTGCTGATCATCGGCAGCGGGTTCACCACGCACAACCTGCGACTCATCGACCTGGGCGGCGCCAGCGACGCACCCGCGCCGTCCTGGTCACGCGAGTTCGACGCATGGGTCGACGGCGCCCTCGTCTCCTGGGACGTCGATGCCGTGCTGGACTTCGAGCACAAGGGACCGGCGGCCGACGTCGCCCACCCCCGCACCGAGCACTTCGCGCCGCTCTTCGTGACCCTGGGGGCCGCCGTCGGGGCCGAGGCGGCAACGGGTCCGGCGCCGACGTCGACGGTCGAGGGGTTCTGGTACGGGCTGTCCAAGCGGTCCTGGGAGTTCGCCTGACGGGCGTGGGATACGGTCCCTCCGTGACCGACCTCCCCGCAGGGGGCAGACCGCGCCCGATGACGCGCTGGAGCGCGCCCGTCATGCACGCGCGGTGCCGCCCCGTGGACACCTTCGACGACGAGCTCGCGACGCTGGTCGCGGACATGGTGGCGACCATGTACGCCGCAGACGGCGTCGGCCTGGCCGCCAACCAGGTCGGGGTCGACCTGCGGGTGTTCGTGTTCGACTGCCACGACGAGGATGACGGGCGGCATCGCGGCGTCGTCTGCAACCCCGTGCTGACGGTCCCCGAAGGGCGAGACCGGGTCCTCGACGAGTCCGACGAGGGCTGCCTGTCGCTACCCGGCGCGTTTGCGCCGTTGGCCAGAGCGGACTTCGCCTCCATCGTCGGCGTGGACCAGCACTGCGAGCCCGTGGCGATCTCCGGCAGCGGTTTCCTCGCCCGCTGCCTCCAGCACGAGTACGACCACCTCGAGGGCGTGGTGTTCGGTGACCGGCTGCCGAACCGGGCCCGGCGGAAGCTGTTCAAGGAAGCCGAGCGGCACGCAGAGCACTACGCCCCGGACTGGCCCGCCTCCCCCGAGTCGCGCGTGGCCGCCGACATTGACGCGGCAGCCGACGCGCCGCCCGACATTGCGTAACAGGCCACCGCTGTCGCGGCCGCCACGTTGAGCGAGTCGATGCCGTCAGCCATCGGGATCCGGACCCTGACGTCGGCGGCGGCCAGCCACCGCCTCGAGAGTCCCGACCCCTCGGATCCGACCACCAAGGCGAGCCGGTCGCCCCAATGCCGTCGAACCGCACTCGCCAGGTCGAGGGCGTCCGCGTCCGGCGTGAGGGCGAGCGTCGTAAAGCCGGCCGCCGCCAGGTGCGGCAGCGCGTCATACCAGTCAGGGATCCGGGTCCACGGAAGCGAGAACACCGCGCCCATGGCCACCTTTACCGAGCGGCGGTACAGGGGGTCGGCGCATCGAGGTGACAGCAGCGCCCCCTCGACACCGAGCGCGGCCGCCGATCTGAGGATCGCGCCCACATTGGTGTGGTCGACGACGTCCTCGAGGACGATGATGCGACGGGCCGCCGCAACGACCTGCTCGACGCTCGGTTGCGACGGCCGGTGGAGGGAGGCGAGTGCTCCTCGGTGCACATGGAAGCCGGTGACCTGCTCGGCGAGGTCCGCGCTCACCACGTAGCAGGGTGCGCTGGGGGCCGACTCGAGGACGTCGGACAGCCCCGAGAGCCAGCGCTCGCTCATCAGGAACGACCGAGGGCGGCAGGCCGCCTCGACGGCCCGGCGGACCACCTTCTCCCCCTCGGCGATGAAGAGTCCGCGCTCCGCCTCGAGGTGCCGGCGCAGCTGGACGTCGCGGAGCCGCAGATAGTCGCCGAGTCTCGGGTCGTCGGCAGACTCGACGCGGATCAGGACAGCCATCCGCCGATTATCCGCGGCGGGCGATGACCCGCCGCACGGGACGGCGTGGCCACCGGTTGTCCAGCGGCGAGAATCGGCGAGGATGGGGGCATGACACTCGAGCGGCCGCGTGCCGAAGACCCCTACGAGAAGCTGCCCGAGGTTGCGGCGTTCTCCCTGACCAGCCCGGACGTCACCGACGGCCAGCCGCTCCCGAGCCGGGTGACAGGGTCTGATGGCAACACCTCCCCCGCGCTCGCCTGGGCAGGCGCACCCGAGGGTACGAAGAGCTTCGTGGTCACTTGTTTCGACCCCGACGCGCCGACCCCGAGCGGCTTCTGGCATTGGGTGGCGGTCGACGTCCCCGGTGACGCCACGTCGCTGACTGCAGGGGCCGGGGAGTCCGACGACACGTTGCCCGGCGGCGCATTCCACCTGCGCAACGACCCAGGGCACGCGTCGTACGACGGTGCCGACCCCCCGGAAGGTGACGAGGCGCACCGCTACTACTTCGTGGTCCATGCCGTGGGCGAGGAGACGTTGGGAGTCGACGCCGAGGCGACCCCCGCGGTCGCGTCCTTCAACCTGGCGTTCAAGACGCTGGGCCGGGCGATCCTCGTCGGCACCCACCAGGCCTGAGGCACCCACGTGACAGAAACGGACGTCCTCGGCTCCCCCTACACGCGGGAGACCCTGTCACTTGCCGACGACTACGAGGGCGCGGTGGTGTGCACCTTGGTGCAGCGCGCCGCCGACCGGAGCCCGAGCCGCGGTGCGGTCCTGCACGTGCACGGGTTCTGCGACTACTTCTTCCAGACCGCGACAGCCGAGTTCTTCACCGCGCTCGGCTACGACTTCTTCGCGCTCGACCTGCGCAAGCACGGCCGCTCCCTGCTCCCCCACCAGACGCCGAACTTCTGCCTCGACCTGGCTGAGTACCACGAAGATCTTGATGCGGCGCTGTCGACGATCCGGGAGCGGACCAGTCATCAGCGGGTGGTCATCAGCGCCCACTCGACGGGCGGTCTGGTGACGCCGCTATGGACGGCCGAGCGCGCCTCGACGGGAGACCTGGTCGCGGACGCACTCGTGCTCAACAGCCCCTGGCTCGACCTGCAGGGGTCGTTCTTCGTCCGGACGGCGGGCACCGAGGCGATCAACCGGCTGGGGCTGCGACGGCCCTATGCCACCGTCCCCCGCACGCTCTCAGGTGTCTACGGCGAGTCGCTGCACCGCGACCACCATGGAGAGTGGGACTTCGACGTCGCGTGGAAGCCCCTGCTGAGCCTGCCGGTCAAGGCGGGCTGGCTGCGTGCCATCCGAGCTGGGCACCGCTCGGTGCACAAGGGGGTTGCCGTGCCGGCGCCCGTCCTGGTGCTGTGCTCACGCGGGAGCCTGGTGCCCGAGACCTACACGGAGGAGGCCCAGGGCGTCGACACGGTCCTCGACGTGCGCCAGATCGCGAGGTGGTCGCACCAGCTCGGCGACAACGTCACGCTCGTTCGAGTTCCGGGCGCGGTGCACGACGTCTTCCTGTCGCGCAAGGAGGTCCGGGAGGATGCCTTCGACCGGACGGCGCGATGGCTCACCTACGCGCTCGAGGCCGACTAGCCTCGATCACCAGATGCCCCGTGAGAGGCTGAGCCTGTGCCCAACCCCGACTCCACGCTCGAGGGGATCACGGCTCGCCGCGGCGGATTCCTCTCGCGACTCGCCAGCCGGACGTTCGTCGTACTCGTCCTGCTCACCTGCATCGGGGGCGCGACCGGGCTGCTCGGCGGGCACACCTCCACCGCGGCCGAGACACGGGACGGCTACCGGCTCACGCTGTCCTACCCCGGAACTGCCCGCCCCGGACTCGACACGTTCTGGGAGCTAACGGTAGAGCATCCCGGCGGGTTCAATGGTCCGATCACGATCGCGGTGACCGGCACCTATTTCGACCTCTTCGAGACTCAGGGCTTCTACCCGACGCCCTCGGACTCGACCCGAGACGACACGTACGTCTACATGGAGTTCACGCCGCCGCCACACGGCGATACCTTCACGATGATGTACGACGCCTACATCCAGCCCTACGTGGCACCAACGAACCTCTTGGCGCAAGACGCGACGGTGGCGCTCGTGAACCACGATAAGCGTGTCGTGACTGTGGACTTCGCGACCTGGATGTTTCCCTAGATGGCGAGCAGTGAGGGGCAGGTCAGCTGATGGAGATCATCGTCCGTGCGCTCGTCGTCTTCTTCTTCCTGTGGGTCGTCACCCGGGTCGTTGGCCGGGCCAGCCTGTCCGAGGTGACGACGTTCGAGCTGCTGATCTATGTGACGATGGGCGACCTGGTCCAGCAGTCCGTCACCCAGCAGGACTACTCCCTGACGTCGGCGTTTCTTGCGGTCGGCATGTTCGCGCTGCTCACCATCGGCTTGTCGTACTCCTCCTGGCGCTGGCCCAGGCTGCGGCCGCTCATCAGGGGCACGCCGGTCATGGTGATGCGGTCCGGAGCCTTGCTGACCGACGTGATGCGGAGTCAGCGTTTGGCGACGGACGACCTGATGGCCGCGGCGCGCGAGCAGGGCATCCGCCGCCTCACTGATGTCGACGTGGCCGTGTTAGAGACCGACGGCAAGATCTCCTTCTTCGAGGTGCAGAACGACGGAGGTGGGGAGGTCGACGACTCCGGTGCAGCCGAAGGCGCCTCGACGCGGGAGTAGCCACGGCGACTTTCGTCATACCAGCTTCACGATCGCCACGACCCCGACGACGGCCACTACCGCCCGGAACAGAGGTGCCGGTAGCCTGCGGCCAACGCGAGCCCCGAGCTGGCCACCGATGATCGATCCGGCGGCGATGACTCCCGCCGCTCCCCACGCCACCTGGCTGACGATGATGAAGACCACCCCCGCGACCGCGTTCACGAGAAGAGCCAACGCGTTCTTCAGGGCATTGACCCGTTGCAACGGCTCGGTGAGGCCGAGCCCGAGGATCCCGATGAGCAGCACCCCCTGGGCGGCGCCGAAGTAGCCGCCGTACACGCCGGCAGCAAAGACGAGAACGGTCACGAGCAGCGACCCGTGCGGCGGCGCGGTCTTCGGCGGGTGCACGTGCCGGGAGATCCACGGCTGCGCGAGCACGAGGATGCAGCCGAGCCCGATGAGCACCGGGACCACCGTCCGGAACGCAGCCCCAGGAAGCCACAGCAGCAGCAGAGCGCCGGCAGCTCCCCCTAGAGCTGAGCAAGGGCCGAGGCGGAGCAGACGCGGGCCCTGGCCGTGCAGCTCGCGGCGGTAGCCGAGGACGCCGGACACCGAGCCGGGCACGAGTCCGACCGTGTTGGACACGTTGGCGAGCACGGGGGGGTAGCCGATCGCCAGCAGGGTGGGGAACGTCACCAACGTCCCCGACCCGACGATCGTGTTGATCGTGCCAGCCGCGAGGCCCGCCGCGAAGAGCGCAAGCGCCTCGAGCAGCGTCACTGCCCCGGCGGGCCCTGAGGTGGTTGGGCTGGCGGAGTCGGCGCGACGGGTGCGTCGGACGACACCTCACCACCTCCGGCGCTTGCGGGTTCGGGCCCGCCGATGGAGCCAGCGGCCTTCTGGAGATCGGTACGACGAGCCGGACGGGCCGCCTCCGCAGCCTCCGCGATCGCCTCGGCCACCTCGTCGTGGGTCGTCGAGAGCGACGAGTCGATCTCGACGGTGGGGTCCACCGTCTCGTCGGCGCCGTAGTCGACGCGGCGCTTCGGCGTCGTCTGGGGCGGGATGCCTTGAATGGAGCCGATCGTGCTGCCGAGACCCTCCAGCGCGCGCCCGATCTCGCTCGGCACGATCCAGACCTTGTTGGCGTCGCCTTCCGCGATCTTCGGCAGCATCTGCAGGTACTGGTAGGCGAGCAGCGCCTGGTCGGGCGACCCGTCGTGGATCGACTGGAACACGGTGAGGATGGCCTGTCCTTCACCCTGCGCCCGCAGGATGCGGGACTGACGGTCACCCTGGGCCCGCAAGATCAAGGCCTCCCGATCGCCTTCTGCGGTGAGGATCGCGGACTGCTTCTGGCCCTCGGCGGTCAGGATCTGCGACTGCCGCATGCCCTCGGCGGTCAGGATCGCCGCGCGCTTGTCCCGGTCGGCCCGCATCTGCTTCTCCATGGCGTCCTTGATGGACGGAGGTGGGTCGATGCCCTTGAGCTCCACCCGGTTCACTCGGATGCCCCATCGTCCGGTCGCCTCGTCGAGCACGCCGCGCAGCGACTGGTTGATGTCGTCGCGGCTCGTCAGGGCCTGCTCGAGGTCCATGCCGCCGATGATGTTTCGCAGGGTCGTCATCGTGAGCTGCTCGATCGCCTGGATGTAGTTGGCGATCTCGTACGTCGCGGCGACCGGGTTGGTGACCTGGAAGTAGATGACGGTGTCGATCGACACCACGAGGTTGTCCTCGGTGATCACCGGCTGTGGAGGGAAGGAGACAACCTGTTCGCGCAGGTCGATCTGGTAGCGGACCCGGTCGACGAACGGCGTCACGATGTTCAGTCCGGCCGGCAGCGTCGTACGGTACTTGCCGAAACGCTCCACGATGCCGGCTCGTGCCTGGGGCACGATCCGGACAGAGCGGACCAGGACGATGATGGCGAGCAGCACCACCACGCCGAGGATGATCAGCACCACCATGGGTGGTCCCCTCTCACATGAGACGACCCGGAGCTCGTCCGAGTCGCGTCCATACGGCCCATCGGGGAGTCCCGGTGGCCGCTACAGCGGATAGACAACGGCGGTCGCCCCGTCGATCTCGGCGACGCCGACCTTGGCCCCGGGGTCGATCGTGACACCGTCGTCGACGGCGCGGGCCGACCACACCTCGCCGCGCAGGCGTACCCGGCCGTTCAGGGCCGTCACCTGCTCGAGCACCAGGCCGGACTGGCCGATCAGGGCCTGCGGACCGTTCTGCACCGTCGGACCCGCGTGGACTCGGCGGACGATGCTGGGCCGGACGATGGCGAGCATCGCGACGGCGACCACAGCGGCAACCAGCACCTGCACCCACACGTTGAAGCCCAGGGCGGCCATCAGGCAGCCCGCGCCGGCTCCCGCAGCCATCATCAAGAGGGTGAAGTCGAGGGTCGCCAGCTCCGTGGCGGCCAGGACGAGCGCGACGATGAGCCAGGTCTCCCAGTCGTGGTCGCGCAACCAGTCCATGTGCCGAGATTATCCCATCGGTCTCAGCGTCGGTGAGTGCTCGAGCGGCGCCGGGCGGCGTACCGTCCGTCCGCGTGCGTCAGCTGGAGTGACTGCCCGAACGTCCGGGACAGGGCGGCCTCGTTGAGGGTTGTCTCGAGCGGTCCGGACGCCATGACAACCCCGCCGCGCAACAGCAACGCATGCGTGAACCCGGGCGGGATCTCCTCCACGTGGTGGCTGACGAGCACGGTCGCCGGCGAACCCTCGTCGAGCGCCAGCACGGACAGCGTGCTGACCAGATCCTCACGCCCCCCGAGGTCCAGGCCGGCCGCGGGCTCGTCCAGGAGCAGGAGCTCGGGGTCCGTCATCAGCGCCCGAGCGATCTGGACCCGCTTGCGCTCTCCCTCGCTGAGGGTGCCGAACCGCCGGTCCGCCAGGTGTTTGACCCCTACCTCCCGCAGCAGGTCCGCTGCCCGGGCATGGTCGAGCTCGTCGTACTGCTCCTTCCAGCGGCCGAGGACGGCGTACGACGCGGACATCACCACGTCACTCACCAGCTCGTCGTGTGGTACCCGGTCGCCGAGCGCCACACTCGCCAGGCCGATGCGCGGCCGGAGGTCGAACACGTCCACGGTGCCGATGACCTCGCCCAGCACGCCGGCCACGCCCTCGGTCGGGTGCAGGTGGGTGCTCACGACCTGGAGCAGGGTCGTCTTGCCGGCGCCGTTCGGACCGAGCACCACCCAGCGCTCGTCGTGCTCCACCTGCCAGCTGACGTCGCTCAACAGGCGGTTCCCGGCGCGCACGACCGAGACTCCGGCGAGCTCGATGACCGTGCTCATCCGACTCCTTCGCCACCCGTTCGCTGGACTCCCAACCTAGGCCATCCACCACCCCCTCCTGGTCTTCTAGGCTCGGGGAATGCAGTCGCTACCTGACTCGGCCCGGGTCGCGTGCTGGCTCAACGCGTGGCTCACGGGCCGCGAGAGCGCGGACGCGGTCATCACCGGGCTGAACGGGCGGGGCCGGCTTGCGGAGTTCGCCGGCCCCGAGGCGGGCAGCTGGCAGGCTCCCGCGCTGTTCCTCGGTGAGCTTCGGCGTCGGGGGGTACGACGGGCCAGCAGCGCCCTCCCGGTGCCGGGCGACCCGCTCGGTCTCGCCGGACCGGCCGCATTCAACGCCGACGCGCTCGAGGCGGGCGGGGGCGTCGTGCTGCACGGGAGCCGTCTTGGGATGGTGCCCGTCCGCGCCGGCGGGGCGACCACCTGGCACCTCTCGGCCGCCGACGAACCGACGTACCTGCCGGCGGTCGCCGAGGCCGACCGAGCCCTGCGCGCCGCGATGACCGAGACCGCCGACGCCCTGGCGTCACTCGACGTCGCCTCGTGGCAGCCGGACGTGGCCGATGCCCTGCTCAACCTCCGCCGGCCCGTGACACACGACGAGCCGGCACCGTTCGCGTCGCCGCGGGCGGCCCAGCTCGCGGATGACGCGATCCGCGCGGTCTCGATCGTCTCACTGGCCAGGACCGACGACGGGGGCTCGGTCTCGGCGTCGCAGGCGGCCCAGCGAGCCGCCGCCTTGCAGCCGCTGGACCGGGCGGCGCGGGCCGCCGTGGTCGCGGCGACCTCATCGCTCGATGGCAGATAGCCTGTCCGGGCCATGACGACACCGACCCTGCTCCTGCTCGCCACCGGACCCGACCGCCCAGGGGTCACCGCCGCGCTCTTCGAGGCGCTGGCCAGCTTCGCCGTCGAGGTGCTCGACATCGAGCAGAGCGTGCTCAGGCGACGGCTCGTGCTCAGCATCCTCGTCACGGCGCCGACGAACCACCGGGCGCTGACGGCAGCCGTCACGGCGAGTGCCGACGCCCTGGGGATGGACCTGGAGGTCCAGCGCGGCACCGGCGACAACGAGCATCGGCGCCGTGGCCGGGTGCACGTCACGGTCCTCGGGCAACCGCTGTCGGCGCGGGCGGTCTCGGCCGTCTCGGGTCGCATCGCCGACACCGGCGCCAACATCGACCGCATCGTACGGATGGCGCGCTACCCCGTGACCGCGATCGAGATGCACGTCTCCGGGGCCGATGTCATGCGGCTTCGCGAGATGCTCGCCCTCGAAGCTGCCCGGCAGAGGGTCGATGTCGCCGTCCAGGCTGTCGGTCTGCTGCGACACGGGCGCCGGCTGCTGGTGCTCGACGTCGACTCGACGCTCGTCCAGGGCGAGGCCATCGACCTCCTCGCAGCGGAGGCCGGGGTCGCCCCGGAGGTGTCGGCCCTCACCGAGCGGGCCATGCGCGGCACGTTGGACTTCGCCGACGCCCTGCGTCAGCGGGTCGCCCTGCTCGCCGGTCTGCACGAGAGCGCGCTCACTCGCGTGTACGACGCGCTGCCGCTCGCGCCAGGTGCGCGCACCCTGGTGCGCACCCTCCACCGACTCGGCTACCGCATCGCCTTGGTGAGCGGCGGGTTCGGCGCGATCACCGACCGGATCGCCACCGAGCTCGGGATCGTCGACACGGCGAGCAACGAGCTCGAGATCGTCGATGAACGGTTGACCGGCCGCCTGCTCGGCCCCGTGGTCGACGCCCACGGCAAGGCGGACGCGCTTCGCCGGTTCGCGGCCGCCCAGGGCCTCGGCACCGAGCGGACGGTGGCCATCGGAGACGGTGCCAACGACCTCGAGATGCTTGCCGCCGCTGGACTCGGGATCGCCTTCAACGCCAAGCCCACCGTGCGCCAGCGGGCCCACGCCGCGGTCAGCGTTCCCTACCTGGACACGATCATGTACCTGCTCGGCATCAGCCGAGAAGACATCGAGGCCGAGGACCGGCTGGACGGGATCGAGACACCGCGCCCCGCGCTCTGAGGAGCCCCGTCAGCCGCGGGGGACCTGCCAGTGGGTGAGCTCCGCCGAACCCATCGAGAGGTCCGCCCACTCGCCTTCCACCTTGAGCACCGCCAAACCGGCGGTCGGCAGGTGCGGGGCCCGGGGATCTGCATGGTCTTCCTGGAGTGCGTGGGCAAGCTCGCCCATCGTCGGGTTGTGGCCGACGATGAGCACCACCGCGGCCGCACCGCCTTCGGCCCGGACCGTTTCGAGGGCATCGGCGGGAGAGGCGCCGTAGAGGCCTTCCTCGACACGCACGTCCGGCGCTGCCTCCAGTGCTGCACACACCAGGTCCGCGGTGGCCTCGGCCCGCGCAGCCGGTGACACCAGCACGAGGCCGGGGAGGAGCGAGCTGTCGCGCAGCCAGCTGCCCGCGGACCGGGCGTCGCGGCGACCTCTGGACGTCAGCCGGCGGGCCCGGTCGCTGCTCGCGGACTGCTCGGTCTTCGCGTGGCGCATCACGATCAACTGTAGGTAGCCTGTTTCGACCATGCCCCAGTCTTGCCCATCCGCAGCGAGCCGGGCACTCGACACCGGGCGCTGGCCCGTAGGGTTCGGGCATGCTTGACTCGGCGGGCGGCGTTGGCGCCCTCTATGTCATCGGGGGCGCCGAGGACAAGCTGCAGAGGCGCACCGTGCTCACGAGGTTCGTCGCGGCGTGCGGCGGCGCGTCGGCGCGCATCGCGGTTGTCCCGACCGCGTCGAGCCTCGGCCCGGAGATCATCGACGTGTACGTCGCGCTCTTCACCCGGTTGGGCGCGGCGGAGGTCCTGGGCGTGCGGCCGGAGAGCCGCGAGGAGGCCGCGGACCCGTCGTACGTCGACCGGCTCGGCGAGGCCACCGGGATCTTCATGACGGGTGGCAACCAGCTCAAGCTCTCGGCGATCATCAACGGCACCCCGTTCGGCGAGGCGATCAAGCAGGCGCACGAGCGCGGCATCACCGTCGGCGGCACGTCCGCTGGCGCGAGCTTCCAGTCCTCGCACATGGTGGCTTTCGGAAGCGGGGGCACGACGCCCAAGCAGCGAATGACCCAGCTGGCCGCGGGACTCGGCCTCGTCCAGGGCTGCGTGATAGACCAGCACTTCACGCAGCGGAACCGTTACGGACGCCTACTGATGTGCGTGGCGCAGTCGCCCAACCTGCTCGGCATCGGCATCGACGAAGACACGGCAGCCGTCATCACGCGGGGCAGGTTCTTGGAGGTCGTCGGTCGCGGCGCGGTGACGATCATCGACGGGACCCACGTGACGTCCAACGCCCACCAGGCGACGCGTACCCGGCCGCTGATGATCTCCGGCGCGCGGCTGCACGTGCTTCCGGACGGGTCGAGGTTCGACCTTGAGCTCCGGGACCTGGTGCGGATGCCCGCCGACCTCGACCCGGATGCCGCCGAGGAGATGCGTGAGGCGCAGGAGGATCTGCGTCGGATGGCGAGCGACATCGCCGCCGAGGGTGTCTCCCCGACCTATCTGCGCAGACGACGAGCACGCAGCCGGCAGGGCTGGGAGGCGAGCGTGGCCGGCTCGGGGACCGACGAGCCAGACCGAGAGGACGGCACAGCATGATCGAGACCGGCGCGAAGTCCTCCGGTACCGTCCACAGCCCCGACGGACCCCGTCCGGAGCTCGCCATCATCGAGACCAGGCTCTACCGCGGCGCCAACATCTGGTCCTACGAGAAGGCGGTGCATCTCGTCGTCGACCTCGGCTGCCTCGAGGAGTGGCCGACGGACCGGCTGCCGACCTTCACCGAGCGGCTGCTCGACCTGCTCCCGGGGCTGCGCAACCATTCGTGCTCACGCGGCCGCAAGGGCGGTTTCGTCGAGCGGCTCGTCGAGGGCACCTGGCTCGGCCACGTCAGCGAGCACGTCGCGCTGCAGTTCCAGCAGGAGGTCGGCCACGACCTTCGACGCGGCAAGACCCGCCAGGTGCCCGGGGAGCACGGCCGCTACAACGTCATCTACGGGTACGTCGACGAGAATGTCGGCATCGAGGCCGGGCGGCTGGCGATCCGCCTCATCAACCACCTAGTGGAGGCCGAGCCCGACTTCGACTTCGAGCAGGAGCTGGAGTCGTTCATCGTCGGTGCGGAGCGGACGGCGTTCGGACCGTCCACCCAGGCGATCATCGACGAGGCCGTCTCCCGCGACATCCCCTGGATCCGGCTCAACCAGCACTCGCTCGTGCAGCTCGGGCAGGGCGTCCACCAACGCCGGATCCGCGCCACGATGACGTCGAGCACGTCGTCGATCGCTGTCGACGTGGCGAGCGACAAGGACCTGACCGGGCGGCTGCTCGGCGCCGCCGGACTGCCGGTGCCGCGCGCCGAGTCCGTGCGGACGGCCGACCAGGCCGTCGCCGTGGCCCGGCGGATCGGCTTTCCCGTCGTGTGCAAGCCGCTCGACGGCAACCACGGGCGCGGGGTGTGCCTCGACCTCCAGGACGAGGCCGAGGTGCGGGCAGCCTTCCCCGTCGCGGAGGAGCAGTCCCGGCGCGGCTGGGTGATCGTCGAGACGTTCGTCACCGGCAAGGACTACCGCTGTCTGGTCATCGACGGCCGGATCGCCGCGATCGCCGAGCGGGTGCCGGCACACGTGATCGGGGACGCTACCCACACGGTCCAGGAGCTGATCGAGGCAACGAACGCCGACCCTCGCCGGGGTGTCGGCCACGAGAAGGTGCTGACCCGCATCAAGGTCGACGAGGCTGCGGTCGAGCTGGTCCGCGAGCAGGGCTTCGAGCTGTCCGACGTACCCTCCGACCAGACGATCGTGAAGCTGACGCTGACCGGGAACATGTCGACCGGCGGCATCTCGATCGACCGCACGTTCGAGGCCCACCCGGAGAACGTCGAGATCGCCGAGGAGGCCGCCCGCGTCGTGGGGCTCGACATCGCGGGCATCGACTTCATCTGCCCCGACATCACCGAGCCCGTGCGCGAGACCGGCGGCGCGATCTGCGAGGTGAACGCGGCGCCGGGCTTTCGGATGCACACGCACCCGACCATCGGGGACCCGCAGTTCATCTCCAAGGCCGTCGTCGACATGATGTTCCCCCCGGGGGCTGCCAGCCGGATCCCGATCGTCGCCGTCAGCGGCACGAACGGCAAGACCACGACGTCGCGGATGATCGCCCACATCTTCAAGGGCATGGGTCGCAAGGTCGGCATGACGTCGACCGACGGCGTCGTGATCGACGAACGGCTGGTGATCCGGGCCGACGCGTCGGGGCCCAAGTCCGCCCGGATGGTGCTGCAGAACCCCCGCGTGGACTTTGCGGTCTTCGAGGTGGCCCGCGGCGGCATCCTGCGTGAGGGACTCGGCTATGAGCGCAACGACGTCGCCGTCGTGCTCAACGTGCAGCCGGACCACCTCGGCCTGCGAGGCGTCGACACGGTCGAGCAGCTCGCCGACGTCAAGGCGGTGCCAGTCGAGGCGGTCCCGCGCGACGGCCACGCGGTGCTCAACGCCGACGACCCGCTGGTGCGCGCCATGCGGCGGCGCTGCTCGGGTCAGGTCGTCTGGTTCAGCATGCTTCCTGCCGGGTCGGAAGTGCGCGACTTCATCGACATCCACTGCCGTCGAGGGGGCAAGGCGGTCGTCCTCGAGACGAGCGACATGGGCGACATGATCGTCGTACGTCACGGCAACCGGCAGATGCAGCTCGCCTGGACCCATCTGCTCCCCGCCACCTTCAGCGGCCGGGCCCTGATGAACGTGCAGAACTCGCTGGCCGCGGCCGCCGCTGCGTTCGCCGCGGGAGCGCCGCTGCACGACATCCGGCAGGGCCTGCGGACGTTCTCCACGAACTACTACCTCTCCCCCGGCCGGCTCAACGAGATCGAGGTCGAAGGCGTCAACGTGGTCATCGACTACTGCCACAACGCTCCCGGGATGCGGATGCTCGGTGACTTCGTCGACCGGCTGGGCGACAGCATGCTTGCCACCAGCGACCTCGGCAAGCCGTCCCGGATCGGTGTCATCTCCACTGCGGGGGACCGCCGTGACGAGGACATGACAGAGCTCGGCTCGGTCGCCGCCGAACACTTCGACGTCATCGTGGTGCGGGAGGACGCCGCCCTGCGTGGGCGCAAGACCGGCGAGACCGCCGGGCTGGTGGCCGACGGGGTTCGGGACAGGATGGCCGACGGTGCGAGGTGCAAGCAGGTGGAGATCGTGCTCGACGAGATCGACGCCGTGCGGCACGCGATGACCCGCGCCAACAAGGGCGACCTGGTGATCATGTGCGTCGACAAGCACGCGCCGGTGATGGCCGAGCTGGAGTCCTGGTCCAACCACGCGCAGGCCGGCGCCTCCAGCGCTGCCGACGACGCCCTGGTGGGCGATCCCGACCTCGCGGGGTCGGCGCACCCACAGGTGCCCGTGCTGTTCTGAGGACATCCACGCGCGCGTTTGCGTGGCACGAGCGCTGAACGAGCCGCCAGACGTCAGTCCTCCCCCGGCGTGAGCGCGGCACGTCGCTCCTTGGCCTCGCCGATCCGCCGCTCGGCCTGCGTCACCGCTCGTTCGGCCGACTCCAGCTCCTTGCGGGTACGACGACGTTCCCAGTCCGCCTCCGCCTGCGCGGTCGTTGCCCGCTCCAACGCCTCGCGTAGCCGAGTCACCTCGCCCTCGATCTCCTGAGACGTGCCGGCCGCGCGCTCCGCTGCGGCCTCCGCATCCGCCCTGGCCGCGCCGGCCTCGGCCACCGCCGCCATGGCCTGCTCCACGTCGCGGTCGGCGGATGCCACTCGCTCCGCGAGCCGCTGCTCCTTCGAGCCGGACCTGGTGTATCGCCCCGCGGGCTGGTCGGTGGTCTGCACGCTCGCCAGGTTGGGTCCCCCATCACCGGTAGCAGGGCCGAACCCGGAGTACTGCAGACCAGTGGTCAGCCGGCCGGCGACGAGCAGAGCTGCGGCGGCCGGGTCCGCGAGTCCGGCGTTGAGGGTGTCCTCGAGCCCGCGCATGGTGAGGTCGCTGACCTTGCGGCCGTGAGCGGCAGCCAGCCGGCGACCCTGGCCGACAAGGGCCGAGACGAGCAGCCGCTTCTGCTTGGTGAAGTCGCGCAGCTGGTCGCCCGTGAGTGAGCCGGCGGCGTCCCGCAGCCCGGCACCGAGGTCCAGCAGCGGCCCGACCTCGTCGCCGTGCTGCCGGGCCAGCTGGTTCGCGAGCCACGCCACCTGGTTCGGCTTGACCAGCGCATGGATCTGCGCGGCGAGGTCCTTGTCGCCGGCAGCCTTGGCCTCCTTCTCGCGCGAAGTCCGTGCCGTCGTGAACTGCTCAGGAGGCAGTGCGTAGAGCTCGTCGGCAACCGCGTCGAGGTCCACGGCGCTCAGCCGACCTCGCTGCGGGCGAGGAGCACCTTGTCTCGCAGCACCTCGGGGGAGTCGACCGTGCCGCCCTGCTCGCGAAGCCACCGGTCGATCTCGGTCCGGTCCTGGTGGCACATGAGGCCGACCACGTCGCGTGGCCCGGCCCGTCCGAGGAGGGCCACCAGCCCGGCAAGCTCGGTCTCGTAGGCCGGCACCTCGTCGACCCCTACCTCCGCTGCGCCGGAACGGTAGAGCTCGGCGAGATCGTTCTGGTGCCGTCCGCGCAGATACTTCAGCTTGTGCACGATCACCATCACGTCACTGCCACGAGCACCGATGGCCCCGAGGTTGCGAATCAGCCCGTCGCTTCGGTCACCTGCGGTGCCCACGGCGAGCAGCGCCCGCGCGCCGGGCGTGCGCAGACCGTGCATGATCTCCAGCAACGCGTCCAGTCCGGACTCGTTGTGCGCGAGATCGACCACGACGGTGACGTCGCCCAGCGAGTAGATGTTCATCCGGCCGGGGTTGTGCTCCGGCCCCGGCGCGAACGAGGTCAGGCCCTCGACAACGGCCTCGCGGGGAAGCCCTACCCCCAGCGCGGCGCTGGTGGCGGCCAGGGCGTTCTCGACGTTGAAGTGGCTCAGTCCCGACAGGGTCATCGGTACGTCGACAAGACGCACGAGCGGGTCGAAGTCGGCACCGGCAGCGACGACGCAGATCCAGCCGTCGACAACCGTGGTGGCGCGGCCACCGACGCCGAGCACCTCGCGGATCGACGGCGAGTCCGGGTCCCGGGAGAAGACCCACGGCTTGGCGGTGATCACCGACCGCATCGCGATGACTCGTGGGTCGTCACCGTTGAGCACGGCCCACCCACCTGTGCGCGTCATCCGCGGGACCACGGCCTTCACCTCGGCGAGCTGGTCGACGGTGTCGATGCCCTGCAGACCGAGATGGTCGGCGCTCACGTTCGTCACCACGGAGACGTCGTTGTGCGTCAGCCCGATGCCCCGGAGCAGGATGCCGCCCCGGGCGGTCTCGGTCACCACCAGCTCCACGCCCGGCTGCGCGAGCACCCGTCCGGCCCCGCTCGGCCCGGAGTAGTCCCCACTCTCCACCAGCACCCCGTCGGCATAGATTCCATCCGTCGACGACCAAGCGACGTGCCGGCCGGCAGCCCGGGCGATGTGCCCGATCATCCGCGAGGTCGTCGTCTTGCCGTTGGTGCCCGTCACCGAGACCACCGGGACGCGTGGCTTGATGGTGGGTGGGCGAGGCCCCGGGTCGGCGTTGCGTACCGTCCGCGCCGCGGCGCCGACCACTTCGTCGATGTCCGAGCCGGCCAGACCGTCGAGCACGTCGCCCACGGCGTGGCCGAGGGCTTCGGCGCGAGTACGGTGCCGCCACGGGAACGCGACGACCAGCCGGTCCGGGTCGCTCGTGGGCCGGACCCGCACCGCGAGCCGGTGGGTGCCCGCCTCCGCGGCCACCTGGCGGACGAGCCGGGCGAGCGCCCTGGCGGCGAACCGCTGCCGGAAGCCGCTGCCCGCCTCCCCCGGCCTGATGTTCGACAGCCCGATTCTCTTGGCCAACCGGGTCGCCACGTCGAGGCTCACCTCGGTGAGCGCAGTCACGTCGAGCGTGATCTTGACGGCTGCCTTGGAGAAGTACAGGTTCGGACCCTCGAGCACGCGCAGCTCGAGCAGCGATGATGTCACCGCGACACGCTATCCGCCCGTGACGAGGTCCGTGCCGGCGCGAAGCAGGCCGGCCGCGCCGGCAAGCTCGGCGACGACGTCCGCCACCCGAGGACGGGTTCCGTCGAGGAGCCCGACGCCCTGCCCGATGTAGACGGGCATTGTGGAGAAGTCGCGGCTGTCGGGTGCCGAGCGAAACGCTGTCAGCGCCTCGGGGTCGCTGCGCAGCTCGGTCTCGTGGCCGTTCCAGCGGTCGAAGAAGTCGTTGCGCAAGGTGCGGCCGCCGATGTCCTCCGGCCATCCGACAGCCGACGCGACGTCGAAGACATGCCCGTACGCCGTCGAGCGCTCGTCCGCCCTGGCCAGCTGGGCGACCTGGTCGTCCGGCCAGGCCGACTCCCGGCAGCTGACGAAGGCGGATCCCACCCAGGCGCCGGCGGCTCCAGCAGCCAGGACGGCGGCCAGCCCGCGGGCCGTGCCGATTCCTCCGGCCGCCAGTACCGGGACGCTGACCCGCTCCAGCACCGCCTGCAACAAGGGAAGGGTGGAGACCTGCGGGTAGCCGTGGCCGCCGCCCTCCGACCCGCGGCTCACGATGAAGTCGACGCCCGCGTCCTGCGCCTGCAGAGCCTGCTCCAGCGATCCGACCTGGGTCACCAGCGCGCATCCCGCGGCCCGCAGCCGCTCGAGGTACGGCGGATAGTCCCCGAAGCTGACGGAGACCAGTGCCGGCGGAGCGGCCAGCACGGCGTCGAGCTGTTCGGGCCGGGTCGGCAACGCCCAGGCCATCAGGCCGACGCCGAAGGGCAGACCCCCGGCGGCCGCCACCTGCATCTCCGTCCGGACGAAGTCTCCGGACGCCGTACCGCCGACGCCAATCGTGCCGAGGATGCCGGCCCGGCTGGCCGCCGCAGCGAACGCGCCGTCGGACACCCCGGCCATGGACGCCGCGACCACCGGGATGTGCAGGTCGAAACGCCGCGTCAGCTCGGTCTCGATTCGCGCCATCGCGGCTCAGGCACCCATCGCGTGGTAGCCGCCGTCCACGTGGACGATCTCCCCCGTCGTCTTCGGGAAGAAGTCGCTGAGCAGCGCCACCGCCCCGCGGGCCGTCGGCTCCAGGTCTTGCAGGTCCCAGCCGATCGGCGCCCGCTTGGCCCACTCGTCCTCGAAGCGCTCGAAACCGGGTATCGCCTTGGCTGCAAGAGTCTTGAGGGGCCCGGCGCTGACCAGATTGCATCGGATGTCGTGGGCTCCCAGGTCACGTGCGAGGTAGCGGTTGCAGGACTCGAGGGCCCCCTTGGCGAACCCCATCCAGTCGTAGCCGGGCCAGGCGACTGAGGCGTCGAACGTCATGCCGACGACGCTTCCTCCGTTGCCCATCAGGGGCAGGCAGGCGACCGCAAGCGCCTGCAGCGAGTACGCCGACACGTGCACCGCCTGACCCACGTCCGGCCACGGCCCCTCGAGGAACTTGCCGCCCAGGATCGTCTGAGGGTTTCCGTAGGCGATCGCGTGGACGACGCCGTCGAGGTGGTCGACGTGCTCGCGCACCTGGTCGGCGAGCCCCGCCAGGTGCTCGTCGTCGGTCACGTCGAGCTCGAGCACCGGCGGTTCGACGGGGAGCCGCTTCGCGATGCGGCGGGTGATCGACAGGGCCCTGCCGAAGTTGGAGATCAGGACGGTGGCCCCCTGCTCCTGGGCGACCTTAGCCGTGGCGAAGCCGATCGAGGTGTCGATCGTGACTCCTGCCACCAGGATGTTCTTGCCTTCGAGGATGCCCATCGTTTGCTGTCCTTTGCTCGGCACTCTGGTGTGGTGCGGTATCGGATCGTCGTCGAGTGGTGCTCAGTGACCCATGCCCAGGCCACCGTCGACGGGGATCACGGCGCCGGTGATGTAGCCGGCCTCGTCCGAGGCCAACCATCGAACGGCAGCGGCGACCTCCTGGCTCGTGGCGTAGCGTCCGAGCGGGATCGCCTTCAGGTACTCGGCCTTCCTCGCCTCGGGAAGCTCCGACGTCATGTCCGTCTCCACCAAGCCCGGAGCCACCACGTTCGTGGTGATCGAGCGGCTGCCGAGCTCGCGGGCCATCGACCTGGCCATCCCGACCAGGCCGGACTTGCTCGCGGCGTAGTTCACCTGCCCGGCCGATCCCAACAGGCCCACGACCGACGACACCAGCACGATGCGCCCGCGGCGAAGGCGGAGCATCCCCTTGGCCGCCCGCTTGGCCACCCGGAACGAGCCGGTGAGGTTGGTCTCGAGCACCGCCTGCCAGTCGTCGTCGGACATCCGCAGCAGGAGACCGTCCCGGGTAATGCCGGCGTTGGCAACGAGCACCTCGACCGGCCCGTGCTCCTCCTCGATCGTGGCGAAGGCCTCGTCCACCGCTGTGGTGTCCGTGACGTCGCAGCGCACGCCCAGGAAGCCTTCCGGCGGCTCTCCGGACCGGTAGGTCACGGCCACCTGGTCACCCACGTCAGCGAACGCCTGCGCGATCACCCGGCCGATCCCGCGGTTGCCACCGGTGACCAACACGGACCTGCCCACTGGCCCTCCTCCCGTGCGTGATGAGGCGCTTGACGCTACCGGCTCCCTCCAGCCGGCGAAACCGCAGGCTCACCGACTATGCGCGCCGAGGTCGGCGTACGGTGGAGGGGAGAGGACGACAATGAGCCAGCAGCACGAAGATCCCGTGAGCATCACGTCGGCCCGGTCGAGCCGCAGCGACGACATTCGCCGCCGCCAGACGTGGTACCTCTTCTCGATGGGGATCCGCACCCTGTGCTTTGTGCTCGCCGTGGTCCTGAGCGGGCCGCTGCGCTGGGTAATGGTGGGGGGTGCGTTCTTCCTGCCCTACTTCGCGGTCGTCATCGCGAACGCCGCCGACGGCCGGCAGGCGGCCGGCCCGGCACGCTTCGAGGACCAGGGGGTGCCGCAGCTGTCAGCGGCGCCGACGTCGTCGGACACCATCCACGACGTCCCCTCCTGACCCGCGACGGAGGTCTGGTGGACGCGAGCGAGCCGCTTGGCTGCTCCGCCAGGGGCTGCACCAACCGCGCCGAGTTCGGGCTTCGCTGGAACAACCCGAAGATCCACCGGCCCGAACGGCGAAAGACCTGGCTCGCGTGTGGCGAGCACCGCGAGAGCCTCGGCGCATTCCTCGGCGCCCGGGGGTTCCTGCGTGAGGTCGAGCCGCTGCCGGCCGACGAAGCCCCTGCTGAGCGGGACGCACCGTCCGGCTAGCCGCCGATCGCGCTCATCGGGCGAGCCGGCTGCAGGAACGACTCGTCGTCGATCCCATGGCCTGGGCGTTTCGTCCACATCGCGGCTCGCCAGCGCTCGGCGATCTCGTCGTCCGAGGCGCCCGATCGCAGGGCCAGGCGGAGATCGGACTCCTCGCGGGCGAACAGGCAGTTGACCACCTGGCCGTCGGCGGTCAGTCGCACCCGGTCACAGTCGCCGCAGAACGGCCGGGTCACCGACGCGATGATTCCGACCGTCGCCGGACCACCGTCGACGAGGAACAGCTCCGCGGGTGCGCTGCCGCGATGGCGGGTGTCGGGTGTCAGCACGAACTCGCTCTCCAGCGACTGCTGGGTCTCGGCGGCGGTCACCATCGCCTCGCGGCTCCAGCCATGCTGCGCGTCGAGCGGCATCTGCTCGATGAAGCGGAGCTCGTAGCCCCGCTGGATGCACCAGCGCAACAGCTCCGCAGCCTGGTCGTCGTTGTGGCCCCGGAGCAGGACGGCGTTGACCTTTACCGGAGTGAGGCCGGCGCTCGAGGCGGCGGCCAACCCGGCGATCACGTCGTCGAGCCGGTTGCGCCGGGTGACGGTGGCGAACGTGTCGGGTCGCACGGTGTCGAGGCTGACGTTGACCCGGTCGAGACCTGCCACCGCGAGCGCCGCTGCCGTGCGCTCGAGGCCGAGTCCGTTGGTGGTCACGGCCATCAGCGGCCGAGGGCTCAGCTTCGCCGTACGCGCCACGATGTCCACGAAGCCTGGCCGGATCAACGGCTCGCCGCCGGTGAACCGGACCTCGTCGACCCCCAGCCGGGTGACGGCGATCTCGATGAGGCGCACCACCTCGTCGTCGGACAGGATGTCGTCGCGCGGGAGCCAGTCGAGCCCTTCCGCGGGCATGCAGTACGAGCAGCGGAGGTTGCAGCGGTCGGTCAGCGAGACCCGCAGGTCCGACGCGACCCGACCGTACTGGTCGAGCAGCGGCACCCGAGACCTGGTTGGTTCGCTCACCGGTCCACCCTACGTCGTCCGCGCCCCGACCTCGGACAGGTCCCGGCCGCGGGCTAACCTCGAGATGCTGTGTTGCGTTTTCTCCTCACGCCCCGGTGGATCGGCCTGCTCGTGGTCGTCCTCGTGCTCGGCTTCACGTGTGTGCGGCTGAGCGAGTGGCAGTTCCACCGCTACCAGGAGCGCAAGGACTCCAACGCGCTGATCCGTGCCAACCTCGCCGCCGCGCCCGCGCCGCTCCAGCGCCTGCTCTCCACGTCCGGTGAGCCCTCGTCCGACGTGCAGTGGCAGCGGGTGACTGCGACGGGACACTACGACGCGGACCACCAGATCGCCGTCCTCTACCGCACCAGGAACGGCGCGCCCGGCGTCGACGTCGTCACTCCGTTCGTCACCGACGCCGGTCCGGCGGTCCTCGTCGACCGCGGCTGGGTGCCGAGTCCCGCCAACGGCAACCTCGTCCAGGACCTCCCTCCTCCTGCCGCCGGCCGCGTCACCCTGACCGGCCGGGTCCGCGTCGGTTCGGACGGCAGCTCCAGCCAGGTGACCCCGTCGCAGGGGTCGGTACGGGCCGTCTCGGCCGAGGCGATCGAGGCGATCCTGCCCTATCCGTTGTACGACGGGTTCCTGGAGCTCACAACCGAGAGCCCAGCCTCGCCTCATGCCCCGACGAAGGCCGGCGAGCCCGACCTCGGTGGTGGCCCAAGCTTCTTCTACGGCTTCCAATGGTTGTTCTTCGCGCTGCTCTTCTTCGGCTTCTGGTGCTACTTCGCCTGGGCCGAGTACCGGGAGCAAGTGACGGGCCGGCCCGGAGGGCGGCGCGGGTCGTCCGGGCGAGTGCCGCGGCAGCCTGTCGACGCCGGCGAGGGGAAACCCATGGTCACAAGCCCCGACTGATCCCGCCGTCGACCGGCACCATCGCACCGGTGATGTACGCCGCCGCCGGTGACAGCAGGAAGGCGGCCATGGCGGCGAACTCCTCCGGCCGGCCGTAGCGGCGAAGCGGGATCGTCTGCAGGTGTCGTCTGCGGGTCTCGCGCGGGTCGTCGCTCGCCGCGTCCAGCTCCTGCACCCGCTCGGTCTCGACGCGACCTGGCAGCAGGCCGTTTATCCGGATGCCGCGGGGTCCGAGCTCGTCGGCCAGGGTCTTGGCCGCCATCGCCAGGCCGGGGCGGAGCGCGTTCGACATGCCCAGGTTGGCGATCGGCTGCTTGACCGAGGTGGAGAGGACGAGCGCGATCGAGCCGCCGGCTTGCAGGCTCTTCGCCACTGTGATCGTCAGCCTCAGACCGCCGAGGAAGATGCTGTCGACGTACTCCCGCCACTCCCCCGGGGTCTTCTCCGCGATCGGCCCTGCCGGCGGCCCGCCGACGCTGATCAGCGCGCCGTCGAGGCGCCCGAACCGCTCGAACGCCGCTGCGACGACCGCCCGGGGCGTGTCGGGGTCCGCGTTGTCGGCCACCACGGGTGTCGCGTTGTCCCGGCCGAGCGCGTCCACGACCGGGTCGAGGTGATCCCGCGACCGGCTGGAGACGACGACCCGGGCACCTTCGGCGACGAGGAGGGTGGCCGTCGCCCGCCCCAGCCCCCGGCTCGCGCCGGTGACGACGAACACCCGGTCCCGCAACCCAAGATCCATCCCTCAAGTATCGCCAAGGCCAGACATTCAGGTGGCTGGAGCCACCTGAATGTCGGATCTTGCCGCGTCGGCGTCAGCGAACTGGGTGCGGTAGAGGTCGGCGTACAGGCCGCCACGGGCCAGCAGCTCCGGGTGGGTTCCACGCTCGACGACGCGGCCGTCGTCCACGACCAGGATCAGGTCGGCGCCCCGGACCGTCGAGAGCCGGTGGGCGATCACCAGCGACGTACGACCTGACAGCGCCGTGTCCAGGGCGCGCTGCACCGCAGCCTCGGACTCGCTGTCGAGGTGGGCGGTCGCCTCGTCGAGCACGATGACTTTCGGCGCCTTCAGCAGCAGCCGGGCGATGGCTAGCCGCTGGCGCTCGCCGCCGCTCAGCCGGTAGCCCCGCTCGCCGACGACCGTGTCGAGACGGTCCGGGAGCGCGTCGACCAGGCTCCAGATCTGCGCGGCCTTCAGCACCGACGCCAGGTCGTCGTCGGTGGACTCGGGGCGCGCGTAGAGCAGGTTGGCGCGGATCGTGTCGTGGAACATGTGTGCGTCCTGCGTCACGTAGCCCACCATCGCGTGCAGCGAGTCGAGGGTGGCGTCGCGGACGTCTACCCCGCCGACCCTGACGGCGCCGGTGGTCACGTCGTAGAGCCGCGCCACCAGATGCGTGAGCGTGGTCTTCCCGGCGCCGGACGGTCCCACCAGGGCGACGAGCTGTCCGGGCTCGACGGTGAGACTCACGCCGTGGATGACCTCCTGGCTGGGCGCCGTGTCGTTCGCCATCAGCGCCTCGAGGCTGGCCAGCGACACCTCATCCGCCGTCGGATAGCGGAAGCGCACGTCGTCGAACTCGATGCGCGGCGGGTGCCCGGTCACGTCGACCGCGTCCGGTTTCTCGGTGATCATCGGCACCAGGTCGAGCACCTCGAAGACCCGCTCGAAGGACACCAGCGCGGTCATGACATCAACCCGCACGTTGGACAGGGACGTCAGGGGACCGTAAAGCCTCCCCATCAAGGCGGCCAGGGCCAGCAGCGTCCCCACCGAGAGCGAGCCGTCCAGGACCAGGTGGCCACCGACGCCGTAGACCACGGCCGTGGCCAGCGAGGCCACCAGCGTGAGCGCGCTGAAGAAGATCCGGCCGGTCATCGCAATCTCGACGCCGAGGTCACGGACCTTGGCCGAGCGTTGGGCGTACTCGGCGTCCTCCTCGTGTCGACGCCCGAAGAGGGTGACGAGCAGCGCGCCTCCGACCTGGAAGCGCTCGGTGGCCATCGAGGCCATCGTCGCGTTGGTCTGCATCTGCTCTCGGGTGAGACCCGACAGCCGGCGGCCAGCCCATTTGGCTGGGAAGATGAAGACCGGCAGGATCACCAACGCCAGCAGGGTGATCTGCCACGACAGGTAGAGCATCGTCGCTCCGACGAGCAGCAGGCTGATCACGTTGCTGACCACGTTCGACAGCGTCGAGGTGAAGGCGCTCTGGGCGCCGATGACGTCGCTGTTGAGCCGCGACACCAGTGCTCCGGTGTGCGTCCGGGAGAAGAAGGCGAGCGGCATCCGCTGCACGTGGCTGAACACCGTCGTCCGCAGGTCGTAGATCAGCCCCTCGCCGATCCGGGTGGAGTACCACCGCTGCGCCAGCGAAAGGGCTGCCTCGCCGAACGCGACTGCGGCGATGACGAGCGCCAGGATCGTGACCAGCCGACCATCCCCCTTGACCACCCCCTGGTCGATGATCTCGCGGAACAGCAGGGGGGTGGCGACGACGAGGAGCGCGTCGAGCACGACGAGCACGAGGAACCAGCCGAGCGCCCGCCGATGCGGCCGCGCGAAGCCGATGACCCGTCGGAAGGTGCCCGCCGCGAGTCCCTGCCGTCCGGCGAGTGGGTCTCCGCGCGAGTAGGAGTGCATGATCCGGTACGGCGAGTGCGGGCTGCTCATCGCTGACGACGCTACCGCCAAGGACCAACCCCCACCCCGCGCTCGAGGCTGACTAGGCTCGCCGCATGTCGCAGGGCCATCCGGAGCTGGGTGTCAGGCTCGAGGTCGCCGGCCCGGTTGCCACCATCACGCTCTGCCGCCCGGAGGTTCGCAACGCCCAGACGCCGAGGATGTGGGCCGCCATCGCCGAGATCGGCGCCGAGCTTCCGACGGGGGTGCGGGTCGCGGTCGTCCGTGGCGAGGGCGAGTCCTTCAGCGCCGGTCTCGACCTCGCGATGTTCGACCCGGACAACACCTCGGAGATGTCCTTCGCCCGCCTGGCCAGGCTCACGGACCTCGAGCTCGACGAGACCATCGCCTCGTTCCAGCAGGCCTTCTCCTGGTGGGGGCGCCCCCCGCTGCTCTCGGTCGCCGCGGTCCAGGGGCACGCGGTCGGGGCGGGCTTCCAGCTCGCGCTGGCCTGCGACCTGCGCGTGCTCACCGACGACGCCCGGCTGTGCATGCGTGAGACGACCTTGGGTCTGGTCCCCGATCTGGGAGGCACCCAACCCCTCGTCGACCAGGTCGGGTATGCCCGCGCCCTCGAGATCTGCGTCACCGGTCGCTGGGTCGAGGCGGCCGAGGCACGAGACCTCGGGCTGGCCACGATCGTCGTACCGCGTCGAGATCTCGACAGCACCGTCGCCGACCTGGTCGCGGCGATCGTCGCGGCACCGGCCGACGCGGTCACTGCGACCAAGGCGCTGCTGCAGACGGCGACGAGCCGCGGGTACGGCGACCAGCTGGCCGCCGAGCGTGCCGCGCAGGTCAAGCGCATCCGAGCCCTGGCGGCCGCCTTCGGTCAGCACGATCCATAACCAGGTGACGCCAGCGGACCACGCGGCTACGGTCGGCCCATGGCCGACGAGAGACCTCCGTGGACAGCAGAGTTCGTCCTCGCGACACCTGCCGTCCCACGTGAGCGCCACGGCCGCTCGGACCTGTTCGACCCCGAGGCGGGCGAGCCGAGACCGCTCGTCGTCTTCGTGCACGGGGGGCCGATCCCGGAAGACCTGCCGGCAAGCCCACGCGACTGGCCGGTCTACCGCGGGTACGGCGCTCTCGCCGCCGCGAACGGGGTCGTCGGGCTCACGGTCGACCACCGGCTGCACGACGTCGACACGTGGGGCGTGGCCTACAGCGACGTCCTGGACGCCGCCGAGACGGCACGGACTGACGACCGGGTGGACGCCGACCGGGTCGCCGTGTGGGCCTTCTCCGGGGGTGGGCCACTGCTGGCGCCTCTCCTCGCCGGCCCTCCGCCGTGGCTCCGCGTGCTGGCAGCGACCTACCCGATCCTCGACTCGCGTCCGGGCCGCGACCTGCCGGAGGGGTTCCGGCCGGTCCAGGCGGTCTCATCGGTGGTGGAGCCGCTGCCGTTCGTGCTGACCCGCGTCGGTCTCGAGGCCGAGGACGCTGCGGCCGCCGTGGAGAGGTTCGTCGCCGCCGCGAGGGACACCGCGCTCGACCTGGAGATCATCGACCAGCCGCGCGGGCAGCACGGCTTCGACGCCATGGACTACGGGCCGGAGTCCCAGGCGTGCGTCATGGCGGCCATGGAGAGCGTGGTCGGCCGGCTCAGTGCCTGATCAGGCCAGCGCGACCAGGTCGACGTACTCCTCGTTCCAGAGGTCCTCGACGCCGTCGGGCAGGATCAGCACCCGGTCGGGCTGCAGCGCCAGGACGGCCCCCTCGTCGTGGGTGACGAGCACGATCGCGCCCGCATAGCCGCGGATCGCGCCGAGCACCTCCTGCCGGCTCGCCGGGTCGAGGTTGTTCGTCGGCTCGTCGAGGAGCAGGACGTTCGCCGCGGACACCACGAGGGTCGCCAACGCGAGCCTCGTCTTCTCCCCACCCGACAGCACGCGAGCGGGCTTGGTCGCGTCGTCGCCCGAGAACAGGAAGGACCCGAGCACGCTGCGCACCTGGGTCTCGGTCAGGTCCGGAGCCGACGACTGCAGGTTCTCCAGCACCGTCCGCGTCAGGTCGAGACTCTCGTGCTCCTGCGCGTAGTAGCCCAGCCGGAGACCGTGACCGGGCTCGACGCGGCCGGTGTCGGGCGCGTCCAGGCCGGCGAGGATGCGCAGCAGCGTCGTCTTCCCGGCGCCGTTGAGGCCGAGGATCACCACCCGGCTGCCCTTGTCGACCGCGAGGTCGACGTCCGTGAACACCTCGAGTGACCCGAACGACTTCGAGAGCTCATGCGCCATCAGAGGCGTTCTCCCGCACGGCGCCGGCGTGGGGAACGCCAGCCGCGCCACCTTGTCCTGGCGGCGCTCCGCCTCCAGCCCCGCGAGCAGCCGCTCGGCACGGCGCGCCATGTTCTGCGCCGCGGTCGCCTTGGTCGCCTTCGCCCGCATCTTGTCGGCCTGCGCGAACAGCGTGCTCGCCAACTTCACGGCGTTGGCCCGCTCACGCTTGCGCCGCCGCTCGTCGGTCTCCCGCTGGGCGAGGTACGTCGACCACCCGACGTTGTAGACGTCGACCTCCGCCCGGTTGGCGTCGAGATGGAACACCCGGTTGACGGTCTCGCCGAGCAGCGCCGCGTCGTGGCTGATCACCACGAGGCCGCCGCGGCGGGTCTTCAGGAAGCCGCGCAGCCAGCCGATCGAGTCGGCATCGAGGTGGTTGGTCGGCTCGTCGAGGAGCAGCGTCTCGGCTCCCGAGAACAGAATCCGCGCGAGCTCGACGCGTCGGCGCTGCCCGCCAGACAGCGTCCGCAGCGGCTGGGCCAGCACCCTGTTGGGCAGCCCCAGGCTGGCGCTGATCTGGGCCGCCTCCGCCTCGGCCGCGAACCCGCCGGCCGAGTGCAGCTCCGCGTCGGCTGTCGTGTAGCGGCGCATCGCCTTGTCCCGCAGGGACGGGTCGTCGCTCCCCATCTGGTGCTCGGCAGCCCGCAGCCGTCGTACGACGTCGTCGATCCCGCGGGCGGAGAGGATCCGGTCACGGGCCATCACCTCGAGGTCGCCCGTTCGCGGGTCCTGCGGGAGGTAGCCCACCGAGCCGACGCGAGTGACCGACCCGCCCGTCGGCTGTCCCTCGCCGGCGAGGATGCGGGTCATCGTCGTCTTGCCCGCACCGTTGCGCCCGACCAGGCCAACCTTGTCGCCCGGCCCGATCCGGAAGCTGGCGTCCTCGATGAGGCTTCGGGCCCCGACCCGGATCTGCAGGTGGTGAGCGGTGATCATGACAGGTCAGCGGTGCTTTCCGGGGCGATGGATCGCCCAGCGGCGGGCGGTACTGGCAGACGTCGGGGTCGGCGGGCTCCGACTAGGCTACATGCGGGCTCGACGGACGGGCACGTCGATATCGGCGGTGTGGATCCGCGGAGGGATCGAGATGAAGTTCAACCGCAAGGCCAAGATCGACACCAGCCAGATCGTCGACCGGCGCGGCCAGCGGTCGGGTGGCTCCGGCTTCCGGATGCCGATGGGCCTCTCCCGGGGCGGCGGGTCGATGTTCCCGGGCAGCCGGGCCGGCGGCGGCATCGGGCTCGTCGCGGTGGTGGTGGTCGTTCTGCTCGTCTTCGTGGTGCCGCGCCTGACCGGCAGCGGGTCGTCCGACGGCGACGCAACCCAACCGACGGACCTCTCGCAGTGCTCGACCGGCACGGGCGAGCCGACCCTGGAGTGCCGGATCGGGTACGACGTGACGTCGGTCCAGGACTTCTGGGCGCAGGCCCTTCCGGAACAGGCGGACGTCCCTTACGAGCCGGCGAAGATCGTCTGGTTCACCTCGTCGACCCCGAGCGGATGCGGCCAGGCCACGGCTGGCCAGGGACCGTTCTACTGCCCCGTCGACAAGCAGGTCTACCTCGACCCGACGTTCTTCCACGACATGCTGCAGGGCCAGCTCGGTGCGAGCGGCGGCGACCTCGCCGAGGCCTACGTCGTCGCGCACGAGTACGGCCACCACGTGCAGGACCTGCGCGGCACGCTGGCGAAGAACCAGAGCTCGGCCACCGGCCCCACCAGCGCCTCCGTGCGGATCGAGCTCCAGGCCGACTGCTTCGCCGGCGCCTGGGTGCACGCCGCGTCGACAGTCAAGGATGAGAACGGCCAGATCCTGATCTCCGGCATCACCGAGGCCGACATCGCGGAGGCGGTCAACGCGGCCCAGGCCGTCGGCGACGATCGGATCCAGCGGCAGACCCAGGGGCAGGTGAACGAGGAGCAGTGGACGCACGGCTCGGCAGCCGAGCGCGTGCGGTGGTTCACGACCGGCTACCGCTCAGGCACGATCGCCTCGTGCAACACCTTCGCCCCCGATGCCCTCTGACCGGACTCTCCCCTGGTGGCGAGTGCGGTCTTCGCCTGGGTCGGTGACGGGTGCGGTCTGAGCTGGGTGGCGTTCACAAGCGGGCAGTGATCAGCGCAGACCGTCCCGACTCCATCTGTCATCACTGCCGCTTGGCACCGGACCACACGCCGACGGCAGGGGCAATGTCAGTCCGTCGGGTCGGTGATCGTGATCTCGACGGACCTGACCTGGTCGATGGCGGCGTCCAGCACAGCGCGGGTGGCATCTGGCAGACCGCCCAGCCAGACCTGAGGGACGTCGGCGAGCCGGGCGAGCTCCGGATGGGCCA
The DNA here is from genome assembly GCA_037719575.1 of Nocardioidaceae bacterium. Classification (GTDB taxonomy): domain Bacteria; phylum Actinomycetota; class Actinomycetes; order Propionibacteriales; family Nocardioidaceae; genus JAWWPG01. Next base: position 26,570 of record JBBJMF010000004.1, on the reverse strand, counting down.
GCACGCTCGCCACCGCCCGCCGGTCGCCCCCCGTGGCCAGCAGTGCCAGGGGTCGGGCGGATCCGAGGAGCAGGCGCTGGACATGCTCCGCGGCAGCATCGAACGCCGCGCGAGCCTGGTTGTCGCGCCGCCTGGCGAACCGCTGCTGGGACCAGCCGCCGGCCTTGGTCCTGCCCTGGACGTGCCGCCGGCCGATCTTGGAGGCGTCGACCGTCGCCCCGTCAAGGCGGGCCACGGCGAACCCGCCCCGGCGAACCAGCACGATCCCGACCTGCCACGGCAGCTGCAGATGGGCAGCCAGGCCGTCGAGGCTGACGTCCGCCATCGGCTCGAACGGTACGGCGATGATGACGCGCGTCCCGTCGGCACTCTCCCCGCGTGCCGCGCCGGGCTCGACGGCCCACCTGGTGTCCGGGTGGGCGGCGTCGTACCTTTCGACCCATCCGGGGACCCGGTCGAACGGCACCCGGACGCGACGTCCCTGCCCGGGCGGCGGCTCAGGCAGCGGACTTGCGGTAGCCGGGCAGCAGCTCGTCAACGAGCGCATCGGTCTCAGGCGCGGCACCTCGCCGCGAGCCATGGCGTCGGATCGCGGCATACATCTCGTCGGCCACCCCGACCACGTCGTCGGCCCGCGCGGACACTGCCGCGAGCCGGCGGGCGACGGCCACGGCCGCAACGGGGACGTCGGCCACTGCCGACAAGGTTGAATGGACACGCCATGGTGGCGACATGCTTCGGGACATGCGTGATTCGATGCGCATGGAACGGCCTCCCGAGAAACGATTCCTCGCAGCCTACTCGAATGCAGCAATTCTGCTCGTCAACGATCCCCGGTCCGAAGGATGTGCAGCGGGACGGTCGGGTCAGACGTTGAAGCCCAGGGCGCGCAGCATCTCCCGGCCGTCGTCGGTGATCTTGTCCGGGCCCCACGGCGGCATCCACACCCAGTTGATGCGGAAGTCGTTGACGAGCCCTTCGAGGGCCAGCCGGGTCTGGTCCTCGATGACGTCGGTGAGCGGGCAGGCCGCCGACGTGAGCGTCATGTCGATCGTCGCCGTCGTGGCCTCGTCCACGGACACGTCGTAGATGAGCCCGAGGTCGACGACGTTGATCCCGAGCTCCGGGTCGACGACGTCCTTGAGTGCCTCGAGCACGTCACCGGCCGAGACCGAAGGTGATGCCGCAGCCAGGTCAGCCGCTAGGTGGTCCGTCATCTAAGCCTCCGCTTCTGCGGCAGCGTTCGCTGCCGCGTCCTTCCATGCCATCCACCCCAGCAGCGCACACTTGATGCGCGCAGGAAATCTCGCCACCCCGGCGAACGCGATGCCGTCCTCCAGGATGTCCTCGTCGGGCTGCACCCGGCCCTGCCCGTGCATGAGCTCGACGAACGAGTCGAGGACGCCCATCCCCTCCGAGACCGGCTTGCCGATCAGCAGGTCGGTCAGGACCGACGTCGAGGCCTGGGAGATCGAGCAGCCCTCGGCGTCGTAGGAGATGTCCTCCACTAGGTGACCATGCAAGCGCACGCGAAGCGTCAGCTCGTCGCCGCACGTCGGGTTGACGTGGTGCACCTCGACGTCGAACGGCTCACGCAAGCCGGCATGACGAGGTGCCCGGTAGTGGTCGAGAATGATCTCCTGGTACAGCGACTCCATGTCGTTGTTCATGTCACAGCCATCGTCAGGCAACTCTGAAGAAGCGCTTGGTCTGCTCGAGGCCATCGACGAGCGCGTCGACCTCGGCGGTCGTGGTGTAGAGGTAGAACGAGGCACGCGTCGACGACTGGACGCCGAACCTGGCGTGCGCCGGGCGTGCGCAGTGGTGGCCAGCGCGGACGGCGACTCCGAGCGAGTCGAGCAGCTGGCTCACGTCGTGGGGGTGGACCCCGGCCAGCTCGAAGCTGACCGCTCCACCACGGTCGACGGGCTCGGCCGGGCCCAGGATCCTGACCCCCGTGACGTCGCCCAGGCGGGCCAGCGCGTAGCCCAGGATCTCCTGCTCGTGGGCCGCGACCGCGTCCATGCCGAGCGACGACAGGAAGTCGACGGCGGCGCCAAGCCCAACCGCTTCGACGATCGGTGGCGTGCCGGCCTCGAAGCGGTGCGGCAGACCGGCGTACGTCGACCGCTCCATCGTGACGGTCTCGATCATCTCGCCGCCGCCGAGGAACGGAGGGAGGTCGGCGAACACGTCGGCGCGACCCCACAGCACACCGATGCCCGTCGGTCCCACCAGCTTGTGGCCGGTGAACGCCACGAAGTCGGCACCGAGCGCGGCGACGTCGACCGGCATCTGGGGCACCGCCTGGGCGGCATCGACGATCACCAGAGCACCCACGTCGTGAGCGCGTCGCACGATGTCGGCGACCGGGTTGACCGACCCGAGCATGTTGGAGACCCAGACCAGCGAGACGACCTTGGTCCGCTCGTTGATCAGCTCGTCGATGTTCGAGAGGTCGAGCCGGCCCTCGTCGGTGAGCCCGAACCACCGCAGCCGCGCACCGGTGCGATCACGCAGCAGCTGCCAGGGCACGATGTTGGAGTGGTGCTCCATCTGGGTGATGACGACCTCGTCGCCCTCCCCCACCCGCAGCGGGCCCGCCGTGTCACCGAGCACCCGAGCCAGCAGGTTGAGTGCCTCGGTGATGTTCTTGGTGAAGACGACCTCGCTCCGAGATGGCGCGTTGATGAAGGCCGCGACCTTGTCGCGCGCCGCCTCGTAGGCGGCCGTCGACTCCGCTCCGAGCTGGTGGACCGCCCGAGCCACGTTCGCGTTGTGCGTGGACAGGTGGTCGCTCATCGCGTCGATGACCGCGTGCGGCTTCTGCGACGTGTTCGCGCTGTCGAGATAGACGAGCCGCCGGTCGTCGGCGAGCACGCGCGAGAGGATGGGGAAAGCCTCCCGGACCTTGTCGACGTCGTACCGGGCGACCGCCGGCAGCAGGATGTCTGTCTGTGTCATGAGAGCACGGCAGTCTTGACGTACTTGTCGTAGCCCTCGGCCTCGAGACGGTCGGCGAGCTCCGGACCGCCCTGCTCGGCGATCCGGCCACCGATGAAGACGTGCACGAAGTCGGGCTGGATGTAGCGCAGGATGCGGGTGTAGTGGGTGATCAGCAGCACGCCCCGGTCCTGCTGTGCCCGGAAGCGGTTGACCCCTCCGGCCACCACCTTCAGCGCGTCGATGTCGAGACCTGAGTCGGTCTCGTCGAGGATCGCGAAGGCGGGGTTGAGCAGCTCGAGCTGGACGATCTCGTGGCGCTTCTTCTCGCCGCCGGAGAAGCCCTCGTTGACGTTGCGCTGGGCGAAGTCGCGGTCCATCTGCACCTTGTCCATGGCCTGTTGGACGTCCTTTGCCCAGGTGCGGAGCTTGGGAGCCTCGCCGTCCAGCGCCGTCTTCGCCGTCCGGAGGAAGTTGGACACCGACACGCCGGGGACCTCGACCGGGTACTGCATGGCGAGGAAGAGGCCGGCTCGAGCCCGCTCATCGACGGTCATGGACAGCACGTCGACCCCGTCCAAGGTGACCTCGCCCGCCGTCACCGTGTACTTGGGGTGGCCGGCGATCGAGTAGGCGAGCGTCGACTTGCCTGACCCATTGGGGCCCATGATGGCGTGGGTCTCGCCGGAGCGGACGGTGAGGTCGACGCCGCGCAGGATCGGCTTCTGGCCGTCGTCAGTCGTCACGGCGACGTGCAGGTTGGTGATGTCAAGCGTGGCCATGTCAGCTCTTTCCGATCGGATCTTGGTCGATGGGGTGCGGGTTGTGGACGTCGACGAGAACGTCGCCGGCGTCGACGCGACACGGATAGACGGGCACCGGCTCGGTGGCCGGCAGCCCGGTGGGCTTTCCGGTCCGGAGGTCGAAGCGCGACCCGTGCAGCCAGCACTCGATCTCGCAGCCGTCGGCGTCGACGTCCCCCTCGCTGAGCGCGATCGCCGCGTGCGAGCACTCGTCGTGGATGGCGAAGACCTCGTCACGCGTGCGCACGACAGCGAGGTCGGTACCATCCACGCCGACGGCGAGCACTGCGCCGATCGCGATGTCGTCGAGTGCGCAGGCCCGCTGGAAGCTGCTCACGACGCCGGCTCCGCGGAGCGGACCAGCCCCACGTGCTGGGCGAGCTCGAGCTCGAGGGAGCCCATCAGTCGGCGCTCGACGTCGGGTACGCCGATCCGCTTGACGATGTCGGCGAAGAAACCGTGCACGACGAGCCGGCGCGCCTCGTCCTCGGTGATGCCCCGGGACTGGAGGTAGAACAGCTGCTGGTCGTCGAAGCGCCCGGTGGCGGAGGCATGGCCGGCGCCCTTGATCTCACCCGTCTCGATCTCCAGGTTGGGCACGGAGTCGGCCCGACACCCGTCGGTAAGGACCAGGTTGCGGTTGGTCTCGAAGGTCTCGATCCCCTCGGCGACCTTGCGGATCAGCACGTCGCCGACCCATACCGAGTGCGCACCCCTGCCCTGCAACCCCCCCTTGTAGACCGCGTTGCTCTTCGTGTGTGGCTGGTTGTGGTCGACGAACAGCCGGTGCTCGATGTGCTGGCCGGCGTCGACGAAGTAGAGCCCGAACATCTCGAGCTCGCCTCCGGGCCCGGCGTACTCGACGTGCTCGGTGATGCGGACCAGGTCGCCGCCGAGGCTGGCCTGGAAGCTGCGAACGCGCGCGTCGCGGCCCACCCGGAGGCCGACGTGGCCGAGGTGGACGGCGTCGTGGTTCCAGAGCTGGACACATACCAGGTCGAGCTGAGCGTTGTCGCCGACCACGACCGATGTCGACGCGGCGTAGCAGGCGCTCCCGGTGTGCTCGAAGACGACTGTCGCCTTGGCGCTCGCGCCGACCCGGACGACGACATGGCCCCACACGAGCTCGTCGGGGGACTCGCCGGTGAGTGCGACGACAAGCGGTTGGTCGAGCTCGAGCCCCGCGGGGATGTCGACGAGCACGGTCGCGGGACAGTTGACGACGGCGAGTGCCGACGGCCGGTCGGTGGGCGGCAGGACGCCCAGCGCGGCCGCCTCCGCACCGGAGATCTCCTTGACGGCCACCCCCGCAGGCACGTCGCCGGCCCAGCCCAGCCGTGCGTCCGACGGGTCACCGTCGAGCAGTCCCCGGAGCCGTTTCAGCGGCGTGAACCGCCAGACCTCCTCGCGCCCCGTGGGCATCGGATGGTCGGCTAGGTCGTACGACGGCACCGCATGCAGATGACTCGCCACCGACCCGGCGGACTCCACCGCCTCCTGTACCGCACCGCTACTCAACAATCCATCACTTTCTGGTCTGGATATCGATGGGGAAGTCCGACCGTCACCTGGAAGGCAGGGGCGGAGCGGCGGCGAGTCGGCCGGGCGTGGATGGGCCTGGCCGCCGAGCGAGGGACGAGCGAGGGTGGTTGCCCGGACCGGCCGCCGCCGCGCAGCCCCTCGTCACCACAGCGCCGTCGCGGTTGGATGATCTGCGATCATCCAATCGCTCCTTCCATTTGCATCTCGATCAGCCTGTTCAGCTCCAGGGCGTACTCCATCGGCAGCTCGCGCGCGATCGGCTCGATGAAGCCGCGGACGATCATGGCCATCGCCTCGTCCTCGGCCATCCCCCGGCTCATCAGGTAGAACAGCTGGTCCTCGCTCACCTTGGACACCGTCGCCTCGTGTCCCATGGACACGTCGTCCTCGCGGACGTCGACGTACGGGTAGGTGTCGCTCCGGCTGATCTGGTCGACGAGCAGCGCGTCGCACCGCACGGTGCTCGCGCTGTGGTGCGCGCCGTCGTTGATCTGAACGAGGCCGCGGTACGACGTGCGTCCGCCGCCCCGGGCAACCGACTTGGAGATGATCGAGCTTGACGTGTAGGGCGCCGCGTGGACCATCTTGGCGCCGGCGTCCTGGTGCTGGCCCTCGCCCGAGAACGCGATCGACAGCGTCTCGCCCTTGGCGTGCTCGCCCATCAGGTAGATGGCGGGGTACTTCATCGTGACCTTGGAGCCGATATTGCCGTCGACCCACTCCATCGTCGCGCCCGTCTCGCACGTCGCGCGCTTCGTGACGAGGTTGTAGACGTTGTTCGACCAGTTCTGGATGGTCGTGTAGCGGCAGCGGCCACCCTTCTTGACGATGATCTCGACGACGGCGGAGTGCAGCGAGTCCGAGCTGTAGATCGGCGCCGTGCAGCCCTCGACGTAGTGCACGTAGGCGTCCTCGTCGACGATGATCAGCGTGCGCTCGAACTGGCCCATGTTCTCGGTGTTGATCCGGAAGTAGGCCTGCAGCGGGATGTCGACGTGGACTCCCTTCGGCACGTAGATGAACGAGCCGCCGGACCAGACCGACGTGTTGAGCGACGCGAACTTGTTGTCGCCGACCGGGATCACCGAGCCGAAGTACTCCTGAAAGATGTCCTCGTGCTCTCGCAGGGCGGTATCGGTGTCCTTGAAGATGACGCCCTGCTGTTCTAGATCCTCCCGAATCGCGTGGTATACAACTTCACTCTCATACTGCGCAGCCACGCCGGCGACCAGGCGCTGCTTCTCGGCCTCGGGGATGCCCAGCCGGTCGTAGGTCTTCTTGATGTCCTCGGGGAGGTCCTCCCAGGACGTCGCCTGCTTCTCGGTCGAGCGCACGAAGTACTTGATGTTCTCGAAGTCGATGCCGGCGAGCTCGGCGCCCCACGTCGGCATCGGCTTGCGACGGAAGAGCTTCAACCCCTTGAGGCGCATCTCGAGCATCCACTCCGGCTCGTTCTTCAGCGTGGAGATCCCGCGCACGACGCTCTCGTCGAGGCCACGGTGCGCACCCTCCCCGGCGACGTCGGTGTCGGACCACCCGTACTCGTAGCGGCCGATGCCCTCGAGTGCCGGGTTGAGCTGCTCGATCGATGTCATGAAGGGATCCTTCCCATCGGAACGGGTGCTGGGGTTTCTGGGGTACGTCGACCGGCGGTGCGGGCCGAGGCAGTGACCTGGTGGGGGACGTTCGTCGTACACACGCCATCACCGTGGGCGATGGTGGCGAGCCGCTGGACGTGCCGACCGAGCAGCCGGGCGAACACCTCGGTCTCGGCCTCGCAGAGCTGGGGGAACTCGGCTGCCACGTGGGCAACTGGGCAGTGGTGCTGGCAGAGCTGGTCGCCGAGCGGCGTGGACGTCACGGAGGCGGCGTACCCCTCCTGGGTGAGTGCGTCGGCGAGAACGGCGGCGCGCTCGCCCGGCTCGGCTGCCTCGACGACCGGGCGGTACCGCTCCTCGAGCCCGGCCGTCCGGCGGCGGGCGAAGTCGGCGACGGCTGCCGGGCCGCCGGACTCACTGAGGAAGCGGAGGGCGCCGAGCGCGAGATCGTCATAGGCCTGGTAGAACGTGTCGCGCCCCGACTCGGTGAGCACGAAGACCTTGGCCGGCCGGCCGCGGCCGCGCACTCCGGAGACCCGGGGCTGCCGAGACTCGACGGCCCCCGTCGCGACCAGGTGGTCGAGGTGGCGGCGAACGGCAGCCGGCGTCAGCGCCAGCCGTTCGGCGAGGGCGGCTGCCGTCGAGGGTCCGTTCTCCAGAATCGAGGCCGCGACCCGCTCGCGCGTGGGTGAGTCGTCGACGACACCGTAGGTCGTCGCGCTCTCGCCCCTGACCTGGACGGCCCCTACCTGGGTTTTCACAACACCATTGTGTCCTAATTCCTCGAGCCTCTCAAATGAGGCTTGCCTAACCGCCGGCCTGCGTTTGGCTGGCTCACCACGCAGACATCCCTTGGGCCACCCAGATCCGCCCGGCACAAGGGGTGCCTGCCTTGCTGGCCAGGCAAGCACCCTCGGCACTCGGGGACAAGCTGGTCTGCCGGTGCGGGAAGGCGGCCGCCCGAACTTTAGACTGCGAGGCGTGACTACCCTCGCGGTGGAGGTGACCGACCTCGTGATGAGGTACGGCGCCACGACCGCCGTCGACGGGCTGTCCCTGGACGTGGTCGCAGGTGAGGTGACCGCCGTTCTCGGTCCGAACGGCGCCGGGAAGACCACGACGATCGAGACCTGCGAGGGCTATCGGTTCCCCCAGACAGGACGGGTGCGCGTGCTCGGCCTGGACCCCCGACGTGACCACCATGCCCTGGCACCTCGCGTCGGCGTCATGTTGCAGCAGGGCGGGACCTGGTCGGCCGCCCGGGCGATCGAGATGCTCCGGTACGTCGCCTCGCTCCACACCAACCCGCTCCCGGTCGATGCACTCGTCGAGCGGCTCGGTCTCGGCGGGTGCGGCCGGACGCCGTACCGGCGACTGAGCGGCGGCCAGCAGCAGCGGCTCGGGATCGCGATGGCCGTGGTGGGACGTCCGGAGCTCGTCTTTCTCGACGAGCCGACCGCGGGTCTCGACCCGCAGGCCAGGCACGCGACGTGGGAGCTGGTGGAGGAGCTGGCCCGCGAAGGAGTGACGGTGGTGCTGACGACGCACTACATCGAGGAGGCGGAGCGTCTCGCAGCCCGGGTGCACGTGCTCGACCAGGGACGGGTGCTGGCGTCCGGGAGCCCCGCCCAGCTGACGGCCGGGCGGTCGACCGAGTCGATCCGCTTCAGCGGACCGACCGGTCTCGACATCGCGGCCATGACCGCCGCGCTTCCCGCGGGCAGCACGGTCACGGCTCAGCCGGGTGGCGGCTACGCCGTGAGCGGCGAGGTGTCCCCCCTCCTCCTGGCCGCAGTGACGTCGTGGTGCGCTGCCCAGGGCATGATGCCGGAGGGCCTGCGGGTTGGTCGCGCCACCCTCGAGGACGTCTTCCTGCAGCTCACCGGGCGGGAGCTGCGGGCATGACGGCCCTGTCCTTCGCGCCCGCGCCGGGCCGGGCGCCACTCGCGACGATGGTCTGGTCGCACGCCCGGATGGAGACGCGGCTGCTCGCTCGCAACGGCGAGCAGGTGCTGCTCGCGCTGGTGATCCCGGTGCTGCTCCTCGTCGGGGGGGCGGAGTCCGGCGGGGTCGTCGACCTCGGTGCGGGACGCCGGATCGACGTGCTGACCCCAGGAGTGCTGGCGCTTGCCGTCATGTCGACTGCGTTCACGTCGCTGGCGATCGCCACCGGCTTCGAGCGTCGCTATGGGGTTCTCAAGCGCCTGGGGGCCTCTCCCCTGCCCCGATCCGGGCTGCTGCTCGGGAAGGTCGGGTCGCTCGTCGTCGTCGAGGTGGCGCAGGTCGTCGTCATCAGCGGCGTGGGACTGGCACTCGGCTGGCGCCCGCACGCCGGACCCGTTGCGGTGGCCTGGGCGGTGCTCCTCGGCCTCGTTGGCACCGCTGCGTTCGCCTCTCTGGCGCTACTGATGGCCGGCACGCTGAGGGCCGAGGCGACGTTGGCCGCCGCCAACCTCGTCTACATCCTGCTGCTCGTCGCGGGAGCGGTCGTGGTCCCTCTGTCGTCGTACCCGAGCGGAGTCCGCGACGTCGTGACGCTGCTCCCGTCGGGCGCGCTGGCCGAGGGACTGCGGGAGGCGCTGAGTGGCAGCGGGGTCTCGGCCCTGCACCTCGCGGTCCTGGCGGGCTGGGCGGTCGTCGCGGCGGCGGCCACCGCTCGGCTGTTCCGATGGGAGTGACCGGTCCCGTGGGCGTGGCCGGCGAGGTCGCTCCCGAACGGCCGCCCGAGCCGGGCCTGGCGCCCTCTGGTCTCTGGAAGCGTATCCCCGCGCCGACACGCACCACGATGCGACGGCTGGCGGCGGCTTCCCTGGTGGCCAACATCGTGCTGGTCGTCACGGGCGGCGCGGTACGACTGACCGGGTCGGGGCTCGGCTGCCCCACCTGGCCGCGCTGCACCTCGGAGTCGTTCGTCGTCCATGACGCCCTCGGGGTCAACGGGTTCATCGAGTTCGGGAACCGGATGCTCACGTTCGTCCTCGCCGCCGTCGCGGTCGTCACGTGGGTGGCCGCCATGCGTCTCCACCCGGCTCGCCGCTCGATCCGGCTGCTGGCGACCGGGCTGCTGCTCGGCATCCCAGCGCAAGCGGTGGTCGGGGGTATCACCGTGCTCACCGACCTCAACCCGTGGGTCGTGTCCTTCCACCTGCTCTCCTCGCTGGCGATGATCGCGGTCGCGGTCGTCCTGCTCCGACGGGTCGACGAGCTGGACCGCCCGGCCAACCCCACGGTGCCTCGGCCGGTCGTGGTGCTGACCCGAGCCCTCCTCGTGGTGGCAGCGCTCGTGCTGTATGTCGGTACCGTCGTCACCGGCTCGGGCCCGCACGCGGGCAGCCCCGACGCCCCCCGGAACGGGCTCGCCCCGGCCGCCCTCAGCCAGCTGCACGCCGACCTGGTGTTCCTGCTGGTGGGCCTGACCGTCGGCACCTGGCTGGCGCTGCGCGCCACGGGGGCACCCGAGCGCGCCCTGCGGGCCGTCCGCACGCTGCTGGGCCTGGAGCTCGCACAGGGCGTCGTCGGCTTCACCCAGTACCTCACGGACCTGCCGATCGTCCTCGTCGGGATACACCTGCTCGGAGCGGCGCTCGTCACTGCCGCCGGTGCCTGGCTGTGGCTCGGCACCCGGGACCGAGGCATCCAGCGCGCCTGACCCCCCCGGAGCGCGATTCGTCTGCGCCGCTCGCACGCAAACAACCCGCAGGACCGCGGACGGATGCGGGGGACCGGCGTCGTGGCAGGCTAGGGCAATGGCACCGACCGCCGGCTGGTACGACGACCCCCGCGACGCCTCCGGGCTCCGCTACTGGGACGGCGAGGCCTGGACGGAGCATGTCGCGCCCCGGCAGCAGCCGCCGCCCCCAAGCGAGGCGCCTGCGCAGTACCCCGGGGCGCCGCCAACGGCCAACCAGACCTGGGACTACGGACGACCCACTCCACAGCCCGGGCAGCCGGCGCCGGGCAGCGCCGCCAGCCGGCTGGTCACGTCTGACGGCGCCCAGGTCACGACGTGGGTCAAGCGGTTCGCCGCCCGGCTGCTCGACACGATCCTCGTCTTCCTGGCCAGCCTCCCGCTCACCGGCTACTTGCTGTACCGGTCCTTCCAGGCCGTCTCCGACCAGATGAGCAGGGGGACGAACAGCGCCTTCTCCCCTCCGCAGGACTTCGTCACCTGGTGGCTGTCCTTCATCGCCGTGTTCATCGCGGTCGAGCTCTGCTACGAGACGTTCTTCCTGCGCCGCTCCGGCGCTACGCCGGGGAAGCGGGCCCTGGACATCAGCGTGCGGACGTGGGACAGCAGCGGCCAGCTTGCCTGGTCGACGATCGTCCGGCGGGTGGGTTTCATCTACGGACTCGCGGCCATCAGCCTGGTCCCGGTGATCGGGATCCTCGCGTCCCTCGCCGGCCTTGTCGACTACCTGTGGCCGCTGCGGGACCCGCGCCGTCAGGCACTGCACGACAAGGTTGCCGCGACGGTCGTCATCGAAGGTGCGCGTCGAGGAAGCCTCTGATCCGGCCGAAAGCCGGGGACACGAGCTGCACGCCGTGCGCGATCCCGGGCGCGATATGCAGCTCCGCCGCCGGGTCGTCTCGGGCGAAGCCCTTGGCGGCCTCGAAGAACGTGGTGTCATAGCGGGAGGCCCACAGCTGCGTGGGGCTCGCCATCGCGGCGATGTCGAGCGGTTTGCCCTGGGGGTCGTCCCAGACGCTCGGCGCCGACAGGCTGACGACCGCGTCGACGGGTCGTCGCGCGAGCAGGGCGGCGCTCAGCACGCCGTACCCGCCCTTCGACGCACCGACGAGCGCGACGGACTCGGCCCCCCGTGCCCGGCACCAGGCCACGGCCGAGAGCACGTCGTCAGCCACCCGGCGCCCATCGCCAACAACCGCCGTGCTCGACTCCACGCCGGCGCCGTCGAACGCGAACGCGTGGTAGCCGGCCGCCGCCAGCCGGAGCGCGAGCGGCAGCATCTGGCAGCTGTCTCCGTCGCTCTGATGAGCGAGGACGACGTAGCGTGCCCCCGTGCCCACGGCGTACCCGCCGAGTCCCTGCCGGGGACCGAACCTGACGAGCCGCGCGTGGTCGGACGGCTGGAGGCACGGCGCGCCCGGCCGCGGGGGTGTGGTGTCGGTCGGCGCGTCGGTGGTCGGGACCCCCGTGGTGCGGGTCGCGGTGGTGCCGGTCGGGGAGCCGCTGGGCGTCCCGGGCGCCGACTCGTTGTCGGAGCTGCCACCCGCGCAGCCGGTCGCGGTCAGGCCGACGACGACCATCACGCGCACGGCGGCGCCGAGCGAAGCGCGCCTCGGCAGACGTGATGACGTGGTCACTTCGGGTACCTCACCGGGTCAGCGGGTCAGCAGCGGGTCGAGCGCGACCGCGAGGAAGAGCAAGGCCAGGTAGGCGTTCGACCAGTGGAAGAGGCGCATCGCCTTCAGCGCCACCGGGTCCGCGGTCCGCGTCGCGCGGACCGCGAGCGCGTGCGCCTCAACGAGCAGCAGGCAGCCCAGCACCACCGCAGCGAGCGGGTAGACCCAGCCCGTCCCGGCCACGGGCCACAGCACCAGTGAGGTCGCCACGGTCAGCCAGGTGTAGGCCACGATCTGGCGACCCACGACCGTAACGGGAGCCACGACCGGCAGCATCGGCACCGCCGCGGCCGCATAGTCGTCGCGGTACCGGATCGCGAGCGACCAGAAGTGGGGTGGCGTCCAGAAGAAGACGACGAGGAAGAGGACGACGGGCGGCCAAGCGAGTGACCCCGTGACCGCGGTCCACCCGATCAGCGCGGGAAAGCAGCCGGCGGCCCCGCCCCAGACGATGTTCTGCGACGTACGTCGCTTGAGCAGCCAGGTGTAGCCGACCACGTAGAACACGTTCGCCGCGAGAGCCAGGCCGGCCGACAGCCAGTTGACTGCGAAGCCGAGCAGGAGGGTCGCCACGACGCCGAGGACGACACCGAAGACCGACGCTGCCTGCGTCGACACCTGGTGCCGCGGGAGCGGCCGACGGCGGGTCCGCAGCATCTGCTCGTCGATGTCGCGGTCCAGCACACAGTTGAGGGTGTTCGCACTCCCGGCGGCGAGGGTGCCGCCCACGACTGTGGCCGCCACCAGCCACAGCGAGGGCACGCCACGCTGCGCGAGGAACATCACCGGCACCGTCGTCAGCAGCAGCAGCTCGACGATGCGCGGCTTCGTGAGCGCGACGTACGCCGCGAGCACGGTGCCGGCTCCCAGCCGGTCGCCGGAACTGGCGCCCACCCCGACGACGGGCACTGCCCGGACCGATGACGCCTGCGCCAGCACAGGCGGTTGCGGGTCGACAGCCGTCACAGACACCTCGAGTTGACGTGAACGTCGCCCGGGCGCAGACCTGGTGACGCACGGGCGTTTCCAACGCATGCAGTCTAGTCGGGCAGGCCCGGTGCGCTGTCGTGGGGCGGCACACGTCCGGGATGCGACAGGCCGGTGGCAGTAGGCTCGCCGTGAGCGGCGCCGGTACCTGTGGCCCGCTCTCCGAGTGCAGACCGCCAACCAAGTGCAGCACGCCGAGGAAGGACCGACGCTGTGACAAGCGCCTCCACCACACGCCCCGCGCGCCTCGACTGGTCCGACCTCGACGACCGCGCCGTCGACACCGTCCGGGTGCTCGCGATGGACGCCGTGCAGAAGGTCGGCAACGGGCACCCCGGCACCGCCATGAGCCTGGCCCCCGCCGCGTACCTGCTCTTCCAGAAGGTGATGCGGCACAACCCGGCCGACCCCGACTGGCCGGGACGCGACAGGTTCGTGCTCTCCTGCGGACACTCCAGTCTCACCCTCTACATCCAGCTCTACTACGCGGGTTACGGCCTCGAGCTCGACGACCTCAAAGGCCTGCGGGTGTGGGGCAGCATGACCCCGGGTCACCCCGAGCACGGCCACACCGCCGGGGTCGAGACGACGACCGGTCCGCTCGGCCAGGGCGTGGGCAACGCCGTCGGGATGGCGATGGCGGCGCGGCGAGAGCGTGGGCTCTTCGACCCGGAACCGGCGCCGGGTGAGAGCCTCTTCGACCACGACATCTTCGTCTTCGCGAGCGACGGCGACCTGGAGGAGGGCATCAGCTCCGAGGCGTCGTCGATCGCCGGCACCCAGCAGCTCGGCAACCTGACGCTGCTGTACGACGACAACCAGATCTCGATCGAGGACAACACCTCGATCGCGTTCAACGAGGACGTCGCCAAGCGCTACCAGGCCTACGGCTGGCACGTGCAGGTTGTCGACTGGACCAACGACGGCAAGGGTTACCAGGAGAACGTGCAGGCGCTCTACGCCGCCTACCGGAAGGCCAAGGCGGAGACCAGGCGCCCGAGCTTCATCCAGCTGCGCACCATCATCGGCTGGCCGGCACCCACCCTGCAGAACACCTTCAAGGCTCACGGCAATGCGCTCGGTGACGAGGAGGTCGCGGCCACCAAGAAGATCCTCGGCTTCGACCCGGACCAGACCTTCGATATCAGCGACGAGGTGATCGCTCATACCCGTGAGGCGATCGAGCGCGGAAAGGCGGAACAGGCCGCCTGGCAGGAGCGCTTCGAGGCCTGGGACGCGAAGGCCGGGGACCGCAGGGCCCTCTACGACCGGATGCGCACCCGCACCCTGCCGGACGGCTGGGCTGACGCGCTGCCGACCTTCGAGACCAGCGAGAAGGGCGTGGCCACTCGGGCCGCCTCCGGCGACGTCCTGACCGCGATCGCACCGGTTCTCCCGGAGCTCTGGGGCGGGTCCGCCGACCTGGCCGGCTCGAACAACACGACGCCCAAGGGCCAGCCGAGCTTCATCCCTCCCGAACACGCCACCAAGGAGTTCAGCGGCGACTGGTACGGCCGCGTCCTGCACTTCGGCATCCGCGAGCACGCCATGGGCTCGCTGCTCAACGGCATCGCGCTGCACGGTGGCACCCGGCCGTACGGCGGCACGTTCCTCATCTTCTCCGACTACATGCGCCCCGCCGTACGCCTCGCCGCGCTCATGAAGCTGCCGGTCACGTACGTCTGGACCCACGACTCCATCGGCCTCGGCGAGGACGGCCCCACCCATCAGCCCATCGAGCAGCTCGCGGCACTGCGGGCGATCCCCGGCCTCGACGTGGTCCGGCCAGCCGACGCCAACGAGACCGTCGCCGCCTGGCGCACCATCCTCGAGCACTCCGACCGTCCGGCCGGGCTCGCGCTCAGCCGGCAGAACGTGCCGACCTTCCCCCGCGGCACCGACGGCTTCTCGGACACGTCGAACGTGTCCAGGGGCGCCTATGTCCTGCTGGATGTCGACGGCGGCGCGCCGGACGTCGTGCTCATCGGCACCGGCTCGGAGGTGCAGATCGCCGTCGCCGCGCGTGAGCAGCTCGCCGCGAAGAACATCCGGGCTCGCGTGGTCTCCATGCCGTGCCGCGAGTGGTTCGAGGAGCAGGACCGGACCTACCGCGACATCGTGATCCCACCGACCGTCAAGGCGCGGGTCTCAGTCGAGGCCGGCGTGGCGATGGGGTGGCGCGACCTCGTCGGCGATGCCGGACGCATCGTCTCCATCGACCACTTCGGCGCCTCCGCGGACTACCAACGCCTCTACATGGAGTTCGGGATGACCGCAGAGGTCGTCACCCAGGCTGCTATCGACAGCATCGCGGCAGCCGACGCCAAGGGTTGAGCAACCAGCCGTTGACTATCCCCGCACAACCTGGCTCTGCCAAGGAAAGGACCAGCCATGACCGATCGGCTCCAAGAGCTCTCTGACCAGGGAGTGTCCGTCTGGCTCGACGATATCTCCCGGCTGCGGCTCACCAGTGGCAACCTCGCGGAGCTCGTCGAGAAGCGCCACGTGGTGGGTGTGACGTCCAACCCGACGATCTTCGCCAAGGCGGTCTCGGCCGCTGAGGACTACAACGAGCAGGTCAAGGACCTCGCCGTCCGCGGCGTCGACCTCGAGGAGGCCGTGCGCGCCATCACGACGTACGACGTCCGCTGGGCCTGCGATGTGCTGCGCGACGTCTACGACCGCACCGATGGGCAGGACGGCCGGATCAGCATCGAGGTCGACCCGCGGCTCGCGCACGGGACCGAGGCAACGATCGCTGAGGCCCGTGCACTGTGGTGGCTCGTCGACCGGCCGAACGTCATGATCAAGATTCCGGCCACCCAGGAGGGGCTGGCCGCGATCACCGCCGCCACCTCCGAGGGCATCAGCGTCAACGTCACGCTGATCTTCAGCCTGGACCGCTATCGCGCTGTGATGGACGCCTACCTGGCCGGGCTCGAGCAGGCCCACTCCAAGGGCGTCGACCTCTCGTCGATCCGCTCGGTCGCGTCGTTCTTCGTCAGCCGCATCGACACCGAGGTCGACAAGCGGCTCGAAGCCCTCGCCGACTCCGAGCATGCCGACGAGGCCAAGGCCCTGCGCAGCAAGGCCGCCGTCGCCAACGCGCGCCTCGCCTACCGCGAGTTCCAGGAGACCTTCACCAGCGAGCGATGGTCACCGCTGGAGAGCGCCGGTGCCCATGTGCAGCGACCGCTCTGGGCGTCAACCTCGGTCAAGGACCCGGACCTCCCCGACACCATGTACGTCGTGGAGCTGGTCGCCCCGGACACCGTCAACACCATGCCGGAGGCGACGATCGAGGCCACTGCCGACCACGCCGAGATCACCGGCGACCAGGTGACTACGCACTATGACGACGCCCAGCAAGTTATCGACCGTCTCGAGAAGATCGGCATCTCGTACGACGACGTGGTCCAGGTGGTCGAGGACGAAGGCGTCGACAAGTTCGAGAAGTCGTGGCAGGAGCTGCTCGACACGGTCCGCGCGGAGCTGGAGAAAGCACCCGCATGAAGGTCGAGCTCACCGTTCGCACCTCTGCGTCGTACGACGACGTCGTCGCGCAGCTGGTCTCCGACCGGGTAGCGAGCCGGATCGCCGGCCAGGACGCCACCCTCTGGGGGCCCGACACGGAGGAGGATGCCTCGGTCCGGCTCTCCTGGGTCTCACTCCCGACGGGCTCGCGCCCGCTGCTGGCCGAGATCGACGCGTTGCGTGCCGACCTGTGGGCCGAGGGTCTCGACCAGGTGGTCCTGTGCGGGATGGGTGGCTCGTCGCTCGCGCCCGAGGTCATCGCCCGCACGTTCGACATCCCGCTGACGATCCTCGACTCCACCAACCCCAGCGTGGTCCATCGGGCGACCTGCGGCGACCTGTCCCGCACGGTCGTCGTGGTGTCCAGCAAGTCGGGAGGCACCCTGGAGACCGACAGCCAGCGCCGGGCGTTCGTCACTGCGTTCGAGGCCGCCGGGATCGACGCCGCCTCCCGGCTCATCGTCGTCACCGATCCGGGTTCGGACCTCGAGCGGCTGGCGAAGGACGAGGGCTACCGGAAGGTGTTCCTCGCCGACCCGCACGTCGGTGGTCGCTACAGCGCGCTGACGGCGTTCGGCCTGGTGCCCACCGGGATCGCCGGGGTGGACGTCTCCGACCTCCTCGACGAGGCCGAGGCGGTGATGGCTGACCTTGGTACCGACGCACCCGACAACCCGGCTCTCGTCCTGGCCGCGGCGCTCGCGGCCAACGACGGCCGGGACAAGGCGGCGATCGCCGACCTCGGCTCCGACATCCGTGGGTTCGCCGACTGGGCCGAGCAGCTGGTCGCCGAGTCGACGGGCAAGCTGGGCTTGGGCGTGCTGCCGGTTGCGGTGGAAGGCGAGTCGGCGCCGGAGGTCCGTTTCCCGGCGGACGACGTGGTCGTCGCCGGGCTCACGCGGCCGGACCGGCCGCGCACCGAAAGGCAGACCGGCGAGCCGTGGGTGACGGTGGCCGGGACCCTCGGGGCGCAGCTGCTGGTGTGGGAGACGGCCACCGCGGTCGTCGGCCGGCTCCTCGGCATCAACCCGTTCGACCAGCCCGACGTCGAGAGCGCGAAGCAGGCGGCGCGCGGCCTGCTGGACAAGCAGCCCGAGGTGGAGCCGGCCCAGATCCGAGAGAACGGCATCGAGGCCCGCGGCTCTGCGGGGCTGCTGGACGGCGTCGTCTCGGTCACCGGGGCGGTCGAGGCGCTGCTGTCCCGGCTCGAGGACGACGGCTACCTCGCGGTCATGGCCTACCTCGACTCGCAGCGCGACGTGGCCCTGCACGACGTCAGGGCGACGCTGGCACGTCGTACCGGGAGGCCCACGACGTTCGGCTGGGGACCCCGCTTCCTGCACTCGACCGGTCAGTACCACAAGGGAGGTCCGGCGCAGGGCGTGTTCCTGCAGGTCACGTCGAGCGAGTCCCGGGACGTCGAGATTCCCGACCGCCCCTTCACGTTCGGCGAGCTGATCGCCGCGCAGGCTGCCGGCGACGCGGCCGTGCTTGCCGACCACGGCCGGCCCGTGCTCCGCTTGCATCTGACCGACCCGGCAGCGGGAGTCCCGGTCCTGATGGACATGCTTCGATGACGCAACAGGTCCACGCCTCGACCAACCCGCTGCGCGACGAGAACGACCGGCGGCTGCCGCGGATCGCGGGGCCGTGCGGCCTGGTGATCTTCGGGGTCACCGGCGACCTCTCCACCAAGAAGGTCATGCCGGCGATCTACGACCTCGCCAACCGTGGCCTGCTGCCGCCGGGGTTCGCCCTCGTGGGGTTCGCCCGGCGCGAGTGGGCAAACCAGGACTTCGCGAAGATCGTCCACGACTCGGTACGCGACCACGCCCGGACGCCGTTTCGCGAAGAGGTGTGGAACCAGCTCTCGAAGGGTTTTCGCTTCGTGCCCGGCGACTTCTCCGACGACATCGCGTTCGAGCAGCTCCGCGACACCACCGAGGAGCTGGACCGTGAGCGGGGTACGGCGGGCAACCACGCCTTCTACCTGGCGATCCCGCCCAAGTTCTTCCCCGACGTGATCGGACAGCTCAAGAAGCACGGCCTCGCGGACCCCGTCCTCGGCTCCTGGCGGCGGCTCGTGGTCGAGAAGCCGTTCGGCCACGACCTCGCGAGCGCCATGGAGCTCAACGAGGTCATCGCCAGCGTCTTCCCGGCCGAGTCGGTCTTCCGGATCGACCACTACCTCGGCAAGGAGACCGTGCAGAACATGCTGGCGCTGCGTTTCGCGAACCAGTTCTTCGAGCCGGTCTGGAACTCGAACTACGTCGACCACGTGCAGATCACGATGGCGGAGGACATCGGGATCGGCTCCCGTGCCGGCTACTACGACGGCATCGGCGCCGCGCGTGACGTCATCCAGAACCATCTCATGCAGCTGATGGCTCTGGTGGCGATGGAGGAGCCGGTCTCGTTCGACGCCCACAGCCTACGGATCGAGAAGCAGAAGGTGCTGCGCTCCGTACGCCGCCCGCACCGCCTCGACCTCGCGACGTCGCGCGGGCAGTACGGCCCCGGCTGGGCCGGTGGGGTGAAGGTCGGCGGCTACCTCCAGGAGTCCGACATCCCGAACTCGTCGGCCACCGAGACGTTCGCCGCGATCAAGCTCGAGATCGACACCCGGCGGTGGGCGGGTGTGCCGTTCTACCTACGCACCGGCAAGCGCCTCGGACGACGCGTCACCGAAGTAGCCGTGGTGTTCAAGCGAGCTCCGCACCTGCCGTTCGACAAGACAGCGACGGAGGAGCTCGGCGAGAACGCCGTCGTGATCCGCGTGCAGCCCGACGAGGGCGTCACGATGAGGTTCGGGGCCAAGGTCCCCGGGACGGCGATGGAGATCCGCGACGTCAACATGGACTTCGCCTACGGCGGTTCCTTCGTCGAGTCGAGCCCGGAGGCGTACGAGCGGCTGATCCTGGACGTGCTCCTCGGCGACCCGCCGCTGTTCCCGCAGCTCGAGGAGGTCGAGCTGTCCTGGCGCGTGCTGGACCCGATCATCGACTACTGGGCCGAGCAGGGGAAGCCGGACACCTACGAGTCGGGGACGTGGGGACCCGAGTCGGCTATCGAGATGCTGAGGCGCGACGGACGCACCTGGCGTCGCCCCTGAGGAGAGGACCATGTCCATCGAACTGACATCGACGAACGCCAGCGAGGTCGCGGGCGCGCTGCTTGGCGAGCGACGCAAGGCGGGCTCACCCGCCATGGGCATGGTCCTGACGTTCGTCGTGGTGACCGACGAGGGCGACCACTACGACGCGTTCAAGGTTGCCCGGGCGGTGTCGCGCGAGCACCCCGCCCGCATCCTCGGGATCATCCGACGCTCGGGCCGCGGCAAGCCCAACCTGGACGCGGAGCTGATGATCGGCGGTTCGGGTGAGTCCGTGCTGCTGAGGATGAGCGGCGAGCTGACCAGGCACGCGGAGAGCGTCGTACTCCCCCTTCTCCTTCCCGACTCCCCCGTGGTGGTGTGGTGGCCACGCAAGGCACCGGGCGACCCCGCCGCCGACCCGCTCGGGCGGCTGGCTCAGCGGCGCATCACCGACGCGGCGGCCACGGAGCGCGGGAAGACGCAGGCGATCCTGAACCAGGCTCGCGCCTACTCCGACGGCAACACCGACCTGTCGTGGACCAGGCTGACCCCGTGGCGGGCGCTGCTCGCCGCGGCACTCGACCAGTACCCGGCGAAGGTCACCGCCGGCATCGTCGAGGCCGAGCGGGTCAACCCGAGCGCCGACCTGCTCGTGGCCTGGATGGCCGACTGCCTGCACGTCGAGGTGACCCGGGTGGTGTCCAAGGGACCTGGCATCACCTCGGTCGTGATGCAGACCGGCGGAGGCCCGATCGAGATCTCCCGGCCTGACGGGCTGCTCGCCGAGTTCACGATCCCGAACGCACCCAACAGGCCGGTGGCGCTGAAGCGCCGCGACACGGCCGAGCTGCTCGCGGAAGAGCTCCGCCGGCTGGACCCCGACGACATCTACGCGTCGACGGTCCGGCGAATGTGCCGGCTCGCCGACGCGGGTGCCAAGAAGGCGACGGCGTCGGGCATAGCGACCGCGAGCCGGACCACGAGCACGCGCACACCGGCGAAGAAGAAGAGGGCGCCGGCCACCAAGGTGCCGGCCGAGAAGGGACGCAAGCGCAGCCGATGAGCGTACCGTCCGTCGCCGTCCACCAAGGCGCCGATGCGCTGGCCGAGGCCGTGTCGGCTCGTCTCCTCACCCGGCTCGTCGACGCGCAGGCATCCGGACGGACGGCCCGCCTCGTGCTGACCGGCGGGACGATCGCCGACGCGGTCCACCGCGCGGTCGCACGGTCGTCCGCGCGCGACGCGGTCGACTGGGCGGCCGTCGAGGTGTGGTGGGGAGACGAGCGTTTCGTCGCCGCGGACGACCCCGACCGCAACGACCTCCAGGCCCGCGCCACGCTGCTCGACGCGCTGCCGCTCACCCCGGCGCTCGTGCACCCGATGCCCAGCCCGGAACAGAGCCACGGTGACCCGGACCTCGCCGCCGAGATGTACGCCGACGAGCTGGCCGCGGCGACCGGACCTGGGGACCACGAAGGTGCCCCGACGTTCGACGTGCTCATGCTCGGCGTCGGCCCGGACGGCCACGTGGCGTCACTCTTTCCGGGCCGACCCGCCCTGTACGACGACCGCGCTGTGGTCGGCGTACGCGGGTCGCCCAAACCCCCACCGGTGCGGCTCACGATGACGATGCCGACGCTCAAGCACGCGCACGACGTCTGGTTCGTGGTCTCGGGTGAGGACAAGGCCCGAGCGGTCCGCCTGGCCCTCAGCGGAGCGGGCGTCGTCCAGGTCCCGGCGGCTGGGCCCAAGGGGATGCAGACCACCCTCTGGCAGCTGGACCGGGCCGCCGCGTCGCAGCTCCCTCCCGACCTGGCCCGGATCTCCTCCCCCTAAACCATCCGACCCTCGTGGCGCACTGTCCGACCCTGGTGGACAACAATGAGACCTCATAGCGGACCTCGGTTTAGAGCTGCGCTGGTGATCTCCCGGCCGGCCGGTCCTCGACGTATGGGTCGCTGGGGCAACCTTTGGACATCAACCTCGGTCAAGGCGCTTTGCGGTTCCACCGATCTTGAGCCACTGGGGTTGTTCCAGCGACCCGACACCATCGAGATACGTGGGCGTCAGCGCCACGGAACCACCAGGACTCAAGTTCGGTAGGCCCCACGACGCTTGCCGGGAACGACCGAGCCTCCCGGCGGGTTCGTGATGATCCGACGCAACCAGGTGGCCGTCAACCGCCAAAATTGCGCGACCACGCAGACGTCAACGATCGGATCGTCCACCACCACGGTCGGATCGTCTGCCACGAGGGTCGGATGGTCAGAGCACCATCGGCGCCGTCAGGCTGCTGTGGAGCGAGGTCAAGTAGCTCCAGCCGGTCTCTGGGCTGGCGTCAGTAGATGATCTCGCCGGACTTGCGCTTGGCTCTCAGCATCTGGAGGGCCTCGTCGAGGATCTCCTGCGCCTCCGCGTCGGAGCGCCGCTCCTTCACGTAAGCCAGGTGGGTCTTGTAGGGCTCGGCCTTCGGCGGGGGCGGGGGGTTGTCGCTGTCCCGGTTGGCGGGGAGGCCGCAGCGCGGGCAGTCCCAGTTCTCGGGGACCGGTGCATCGAGGGCGAACATCGGGGCGGTCTCGTGACCGTGCGCGCAGAAGTAGGTGATCCGCTGACGGGGGGCCGCCTCTCCCCGTTCGGCCTCGCCCATCGGGCCGGCCCCCACCCTGCTCCCGCGGATCGCGCTTCCACCAGCCACCAGGACTCCTTGAGATGAGCCGAGCACGATCTGGATGCCCGGTTGAGGGATTGTACGTCGGCGCGCGGCTCGGCTCAGCCGGTCTTCAACAGCAGACCCAAGGCGATGATGCAGACCGCCCACAGGACGGCGACACCGACCGTGATGCGGTCCAGGTTCTTCTCCGCCACCGACGAGCCACCGAGGCCGCTGGACACGCCGCCACCGAACATGTCCGACAGCCCGCCGCCGCGCCCCTTGTGCAGCAGGATCATCAGGACCAGGAAGGCGCTGCTCAGGACGAGCAGGATGTCAAAGGCTACGATCACAACGCCAGAGCCTACCTGCTGCGCGCCGTCCCGCGAAGACGGTCAGCCGCGGGCCGTCTCACAGCACCGGCATGTCGTAGAAGCGGCAGATCCCGCCGAACTCGTCAGCCTGCAGGCTCGCCCCGCCGACCAGGCAGCCGTCCACATCCGGCTGCGCCATGATCCCCGCGACGTTCGCCGCCTTGACCGACCCCCCGTAGAGCAGCCGGACGGCGGCTCCTACATCGTCCCCGTGCTCGTCCGCGAGCCGGGCGCGGATGGCGCCGCAGACCTCCTGCGCGTCGTCGGGTGTCGCCACCTCGCCGGTACCGATCGCCCAGACCGGCTCGTAGGCGATCACCAGACCGGCGACCTGGTCGGCGTCGAGACCGGCCAACGAGCCGGCGACCTGGGTCAGGGTGTGGTCGACCTGGCGACCCTCACGTCGTACGTCGAGCCCCTCTCCCACGCACACGATCGGGGTGATCGCCGCTTCCAACGCCCGGCGCGCCTTCTCGTTGACGACAGCGTCGTCCTCCCTGTGGTGCTCGCGCCGCTCGGAATGGCCGACCGTCACGTAGCTGCACCCCAGCTTGGCGAGCATCGCCGCGCTGATCTCACCGGTGTACGCACCGCCATCATGCGCCGAGAGGTCCTGGGCACCGTGGCGCAGCGGTAGCTTGTCGCCGTCGACGAGCGTCTGGACGCTGCGCAGGTCCGTGAACGGGACCAGCACAGCGACCTCGCTCCGGGTCGGGTCGTACTTCTTGTCCGCGAGCGTCCAGGCCAGCTTCTGCACCAGCATGACGGCCTCGTGGTGGTTGAGGTTCATCTTCCAGTTGCCCGCCATCAGCGGGAGCCGCCCGTGCGTTGCCATCGGTCAGTCCTCCAGCACGTCGAGGCCGGGGAGGGTGCGGCCCTCGAGATACTCGAGGCTCGCTCCCCCACCGGTCGAGATATGTCCGAACTCGTCGTCGCGGAACCCCAGCGCGCGGACCGCCGCGGCTGAGTCGCCGCCGCCGACGACCGTCAGCCCGTCCACGACGGTCAGCGCCGCGGCGAGGGACCGGGTCCCCTCGGCGAAGGCGGCGACCTCGAACACGCCCATCGGGCCGTTCCAGAAGACGGTCCGGGCACCGTCCAAGGCCCGGGCGAACTCGGCGGCACTCTGCGGCCCGATGTCGAGACCGAGCTTGTCGGGCGGGATGGCGTCGACGGGCACGACGGAGGGGGCCGCGGTGTCGGAGGCCTTGGACGCCACGACCACGTCGGACGGCAGCACGATCTCGACACCGGACTCCGCGGCCCTGTCGAGGTAGCCACGGACGGTGTCGAGCTGGTCGCGCTCCAGCAGGCTCCTGCCCACCTCATGACCTTGGGCCGCCAAGAACGTGAAGACCATCCCGCCGCCGATCACCAGCTTGTCGGCGGTGCCGAGCAGGTTGTCGATCACGCCGAGCTTGTCCGAGACCTTGGATCCTCCGAGAACCACGACATAAGGGCGCTCAGGGTCGTCGGTGAGTCGTCGCAGCACGTCGACCTCTTCGAGCACCAGGCCCCCGGCGGCGTGTGGCAGGCGCTGCGCCACGTCGTACACGCTTGCCTGCTTGCGATGCACGACCCCGAAACCGTCGCTGACGAACGCGTCACCGAGGCCGGCGAGCTGGTCGGCGAACGCGCCGCGCACGTCGTCGTCCTTGCTCGTCTCCCCCGCGTCGAACCGGACGTTCTCCAGCAGGACGACGTCGGCATCGGCCATCGCCCCGACAGCCTCCCGAGCCGACTCGCCCACGGTGTCCTCCGCATGCTCAACCGCCACGCCGAGCAGCTCGGCGAGCCGGGTCGCGACCGGGGCGAGCGAGAGCTCCGGGTCGGGCACGCCCATCGGGCGTCCGAGGTGGGCCATCACGATGACCCTGGCACCGCGACTCCGCAGGTCCTCCAGGGTCGGGACGCTCGCGCGGATCCGGCCGTCGTCGGTGATCCGGCCGTGGTCGAGGGGCACGTTGAGGTCGGCGCGGACGAGGACCCGTGAGCCCCGCAGGCCGCCGAGCCGGCGGTCGAGCTCGTCGACTGTGGTCGCCACGGTCAGCCCTTACAGGGAGGCGCCGATGAATCCGACAAGGTCGACGAGGCGGCAGGAGTAACCCCACTCGTTGTCGTACCAGCCGACGACCTTCGCCTGGGAGCCGATGACCTTCGTCAGACCGGAGTCGTAGACGCAGGAGTGCGGGTCGGTCACGATGTCGCTGGAGACGATTGGGTCGGACGTGTACTTGAGGTAGCCCTTCAGCGGCCCGTCGGCGGCCGCCTGGTAGGCGGCGTTGATCTCGTCGACGGACGCCTCGCGCTCTAGGTCCACGGTCAGGTCGGTGGCGGAGCCGGTCGGCACCGGAACCCGCAGGGCATACCCGTCGAGCTTGCCCTTGAGCTCCGGCATGACCAGGCCGATCGCCTTCGCCGCTCCGGTCGATGTCGGGACGACGTTCAGGGCAGCCGCGCGGGCCCGGCGCATGTCCTTGTGCGGGCCGTCCTGCAGGTTCTGGTCCGCCGTATACGCGTGGATCGTCGTCATCAGGCCACGGACGATGCCGAACTCGTCGTTGAGCACCTTCGCGAGCGGGGCGAGACAGTTTGTGGTGCACGAGGCGTTCGAGATGATCGCATGGCTCGCGGCGTCGTAGTCCTCGTGGTTGACACCCATGACGACCGTGAAGTCGTTGTTGGTCGCGGGGGCGGAGATGATGACCTTCTTGGCGCCGGCGTCGAGGTGCGCCCGCGCCTTCGCGCCGTCGGTGAAGAACCCGGTCGACTCGATAACGACGTCGGCCCCCACGTCACCCCAGGGCAGGTTTGCCGGGTCACGCTCGGCGAAGGACCTGATCGTCTGGTCACCGACCCGGATCCCGCCGTCGGCCACCGAGACGTCGGCGTCGAGCCGACCGAGGATCGTGTCGTACTTGAGCAGATGCGCCTGGGTGGCGTCGTCGAAGAGGTCGTTGAACGCCACGACCTCGATGTCGGCTCCGGACGCCTGGACGGCGCGGAAGAAGTTGCGGCCGATGCGGCCGAAGCCATTGATACCAACGCGGACAGTCACGCGATCTCCCTCGGAACGAGCATGTGGACGGCGGTCGAGCCTGCCCACCGACCCTACCAACAGTCGGAGGGCCTCGGCCCTGACGCTGCTCACCCACGGAGCCAGGCCAGCACCGCGAGCACGCGGCGGTGGTCGTCGGGAGCGGGCACCAGGTCGAGCTTGGTCAGGATGCTCGCGATGTGGCTCTCGACCGTCTTCGGGTCGATCACCAGGGCCGCCGCCACGGCCCGGTTGGATCTGCCCTCCGCCATCAGGGCCAGCACGTCACGCTCCCGCTCGCTGAGCCGCCGCATCTGGTCGGCGAGCTCCGCGCGGCCGAGCAGATGGGCCACGACGTCAGGGTCGAGCACGGTCCCGCCGTCATGCACCCGGCGCAGCGCATCGAGAAAGACGTCGACGTCCACGACCCGGTCCTTGAGCAGGTATCCGAAGCGACGAGGATGCTCCCGGGCGAGGTCGGCCACGTAGCGGCTCTCCAGGGACTGCGACAGCAGCAGGATGCCCAGGTAGGGGAACCGTTGCCTGAGCTCGATCGCGGCCCTTGCCCCTTCGTGGGTGTACGTCGGAGGCATCCGGATGTCCACGATGGCGACGTCAGGCAGATGTTCCTCGACCGCCGCCGT
>JBBJMF010000125.1:0-6912 GCA_037719575.1 Nocardioidaceae bacterium | reverse complement strand
CGACGTGGGGTTTCAACGCCGGGATCCGGCGCTGCGCCTCGAGGGCTGACCCGGACTCCCCGACGATCTCGAGGTCGTCCTCGGCCTCGAACAGGTCGCGTAGGCCCCGCCGGACGATGTCATGGTCGTCCAGCAGGTAGATCCGGATGGACTCGCCTGGCGTTGTCAGGTGTCCGGCTATCTCGTCGGCCGGTCGGTGAGGCCGCCGCACGCGCGCAGCGACGCCCAGTGGTCGTGTGCGGCCGCTGCCTCCCCACCGGCCAACGCGGTCGGCAGACCGTTCACGATCTGACCCGGTACCCAGCGCGGGTGCGTGACCGTCCGGCCGTCCACGGTGAGCACGAGGACTCCGGTCTCCGATGTCGGGCTGTCGTTCGAGACGTAGAACTGGAAGTTCCCCAGACCGAAGTCGACGTATGCCGACCCGAGGTAGCCGCCGCCGAGGACGACGTGCGCGTGCTGGCCCACGACGACATCGGCTCCCGCCGCGACCAGGTCGTCGGCGAGGTTGCGCTGGATCTCCGTGGGGCAGGTCAGCAGGTCGCTGCCGTAGTGCAGGTCGACGACGACGGTGTCGACGTGCGGTCGGACCTTCTTGACGGCGGCCACGATCCGCGCGTTGTCACCGTCGAGCGCCGTGGCGAGACCGGGCTGCGTCGCGGTGGCCGACCAGGAGTCGACGAGGGGCGGGTCCATCACCGCCGTCGCCGCCAGGAAGGCGACCCGCTGACCGTGGCTGGTGACGATCCACGGCGCGTAGGCCCGCGCGGCGTCCCGGCCGATGCCGATCACCGGCATGTCCACAGCCGCGGACGCGACCAGCGCGTCCGGCACGCTCACCGGCCCGTAGTCGAGCCCGTGGTTGTTGGCCATCGTCGCCACGTCGACGCCCGCAGCCTTCAGGGCGACCAGGGCACTCGGCGGCGCGTGGAACCTGAACTCCTTCGGTTCTGGAGTGCCCCGGGTCGTGATCGCCGTCTCGAGGTTCACGATGGAGAGGTCTGCATTGGCCAGCAGTCGCGCCATCGGGCCCATGGCGGTGCGTGGATGGGCCAGCGTCGCCGCCAGGAATGACTCGAAGTGCACGTCTCCCGCGAAGGCGATCGTGATCGGCCTGCTCGGAGGATCCGGGGTCGCCTGCGTGGTTGTGGGTGCCGTGGTCGGCGTGGTCGTGGGCGGCTGGCTTGTCTGTCCCGGCCCCTCCGTCGAATAACGCGTCGTCGTAGTCTCACCGCCCGCGTCGGGCGAGTCGTCACCCCCGCAGGCAGCGAGGACGCACGCCAGACCCGTTATTGCCGCCACGATCGCCGTCCGGCCAGGTGTGTGCATCCGCAGGATGCTACCCGACGACGGGTGGCGGATCGAGGCGATGCGGTCGAGACTGGTCGGCATGAGGAAAGCCTGGTCGTTTGCACCGGTGGTGGCCCTGGGTGCGGTCGCGGCACACGACCTTCTCCAGCGGAGGCACGCGATCCTGCGCAACTTCCCCGTGGTAGGGCACGCCAGGTTCTTCCTGGAGGCCGTCGGCCCGGAGCTGCGCCAGTACGTGGTCGCGAGCAACGACGAGGAGCGCCCCTTCAGCCGCGACCAGCGGCGCTGGGTGTACGCGTCCGCCAAGCTGGAGAACAACTACTTCGGTTTCGGCACGGACAACGACCTCGAGCACAGCAGCGGCAACATCATCGTGCATCACAAGACGTTCGGCCGGCAGTACGCGACGCACGGCAAGCCCGGACAGGAGGCCCGGCTGCCCTCGGCCAAGGTGCTCGGCGCGTCTCGGGGGCGGCGTCGCGCGTTCCGACCCCAGTCTGTCGTGAACATCTCCGGTATGAGCTTCGGCTCCCTTTCCGGCAACGCGATAGAGGCGCTCAACCGCGGGGCCGTCATCGCGGGCTGCCTGCAGAACACCGGAGAGGGAGCGGTGTCGCCGTACCACCGGATGGGAGGCGAGCTGGTCTTCCAGATCGGCACCGCCTACTTCGGATGTCGTGACGACGACGGCCGCTTCGACATCGGGCGGCTCAAGGACCTGGTCGCCGATGCCCCGATCCGGGCGCTCGAGATCAAGCTGAGCCAGGGCGCCAAACCGGGACTGGGCGGCGTGCTGCCCGCGGCGAAGGTGTCGGCCGAGATCGCCCGGACCCGCGGGGTTCCCGAGGGCTTGGACTGCATCAGCCCCTCCCGGCACGCGGAGTTCAGCGATGTCGACTCGATGCTCGACTTCGTCGAGATGCTTGCCGACGAGACCGGTCTGCCGGTCGGCATCAAGAGCGCGGTCGGTGACCTCGGGTTCTGGCACGAGCTTGTCGAGCAGATGGTCTCGTCCGAACGCGGGGTGGACTTCGTCAACATCGACGGTGGTGAGGGCGGCACCGGCGCGTCGCCGCTGATCTTCACCGACGCCGTCTCGCTGCCGTTCCGGCTGGGGTTCAGCCGGGTGTACTCGATCTTCGCCGAGGCCGGGCTGCACGAGCGCGTGACGTTCATCGGGGCCGGGAAGCTCGGCCTGCCCGACAACGCCATCGTCGCCTTCGGGCTCGGTGTCGACATGGTGAACGTCGGCCGGGAGGCGATGCTCGCAGTCGGGTGCATCCAGGCGCAGAAGTGCCACACCGACCGGTGCCCGACCGGCGTCGCCACCCAGGACAAGTGGCTGACACGAGGGCTCGACCCGGTCTCGAAGGCCGACCGGGTCGCCAACTACGTCAAGACGCTGCGTCGAGACCTGCTGAAGGTGTCCGAGGCATGCGGCGTCGAGCACCCGGCCCTGATCGGGCCGGACTCCGTCGAGGTGCTCGACACGCTGACCGACGGGAGGCTGCTCGATGCCGCCTATGGCTACCAACCGGGGTGGGGGTTCCCGTCAGCGCAGGACCAGCTCGCCATCCGTGGCCTGATGGAGTCGGCCGAGGAGGAGGAGTCCGAGACCGAAGGGCCGCCGGAGACCGCCGAGCAGGGCGCGCGTAGCGACGAGATCGCGGGCGACACTCCGGTTCTGTGAGCTCAGAGCCGGGCCCGGAAGCGGCGGCCGCGGAACGCCTCCTCGATCAGGCCGACCGCCCGACGTACCGTGAGCAGCCGGGCACCCTCGCGCTCCCACATGCCGATCGCCCCCTCGACTGCCTCCGTGGGCAGCACCTCACGCAGGCTCACCCGCGCCTCCGAGATCCCCCGCTGCGCCGCGTGGATGCTGGCCTCCACATGCAGCGTCGCGAACCGGGCAAGCACGACCGGATGACGCCGCAGACCGTCGTACATCCGGTACTCGGGAGGGCACTGGTCGAGCAGCCACTTGATCGCCGTGTCCTCCCAGCGCGGTGCGTCAGGGGGGTGCACCGCCGGTGGCCAGCCAGGCGGCGTCATCGCCCGCTCGCCCACCCGCAGCGCCGGTGCTATCCCACTCCGTCGCTCGCCGTCCATCACAGTTGCAGCGTACTACGTTCTTCGAACACGTGTTCGAGAGCGGCGAGACTGCAGCGCACCAGCACGAGCATGGCGGCGTGTTGCGCGGGACGCGCCGCCGCGGCACTACCCGCGGGAGAGCTGGCGAGACCCCCGTCATGCGCTCGGTCCCCACCATGACGAGCTCCGGACCGCCATCGCCGCCCACCTCTCCGCCGGGCAGACTCCGGACGGCTGATCGACGCCCATCCGACGCGCCTCGCCGATACACTCCCCTATGCCCGAGTCGGCCATGGCGGACTGCCTCTTCTGCCGAATCGTGGCAGGCGAGCTGTCGTCGTACGTCGTCGTCGACGGCCCAGACACGATGGCCTTCCTGGACACCCGGCCGGTGTTCAAGGGCCACACGCTGGTGGTGCCGCGCAGGCATGTGGGCACGCTCCTCGACCTGCCGACCGAGCTCGCACCGGTGTTCCTCGCCACGCTGCAACGGGTGGCGAGGGCGATGACCGATGGACTGGGCGCCCAGGGCACGTTCGTGGCGGTCAACAACGTGGTGAGCCAGTCAGTGCCCCACCTGCACGGTCACGTGGTTCCGCGCACCAAGGGCGACGGCCTGCGCGGCTTCTTCTGGCCGCGCACGAAGTATGTCGACGACGCGGAGGCCGAGGACTATGCCGCCCGGCTGCGCGCCGCCCTCTAGGCCACGGGCGAGCGTCCCTTCCCGATACTGTGGCGCATGCCCACCACCCTGCTGAGACGGCGCATCGACTGCTGTCTCGATCCCACGCAGATGCTTCGCGTGTTGCGGGACAAGGACGGGCTCTTCGGGCTGGTCGGCGGCTGGCACGACTCACGGGCGGTCGTCGGGTTCGACCCCGTGCGTCGGCTGGCGCAGGGCGCCGATCCGTTCGCAGCCGTGAGCCAGCGCAGCCGCCCGGCCGGAGCGGCCGGGTTCGGTGGCGGCTGGGTGGGCGTCTTCGGCTACCAGCTCGGCGGGCGCCTCGAGAACCTGCCGCCCCCTCCGCCGAGACCGGTGCCCCTGCCGCTGTTCAGCCTTGCCTACTACGACCACGTCCTGGTCCGCGACGGGGAGGGCTGGTGGTTCGAGGCGCTCGTCGACGACGCTGACCCGGACCTGGTCAAGGGTCGGCTCGAGGTCGTCGAAGGCCTGCTCCGTGGACCCTTGGCGGCGCCGTCGCCGTACACCTGCAGCGACTTCGTGGCACGACCAGACGCTGCCGGCCATCGCACAGCCGTCCGGACCACGCTGGGTCACCTGGTCGCTGGTGACGTCTACCAGGCCAACGTCTGCCGCCGCTTCGAGGCCGGCTTCTCCGGGGACCCGTTGGATGTCTTCTGCGCGGGGGTCGAGGGGTTGTCGCCGTCGTACGCCGCGTTCCTGCGAACCCCGGAGGGCGCGATCGCCAGCTTCTCCCCTGAGCTGTTCCTTCGGCGGACCGAGCGACGGGTGCGGTCGTCGCCGATCAAGGGCACGGCTCCGTTGGCAAGCGACGTCGAACGGCTGGTGGCGTCGGCGAAGGACCGCGCGGAGAACGTGATGATCGTCGACCTGATGCGCAACGACCTCGGCCGGGTCTGCGTGCCCGGGTCGGTCCGCGTCGAGGACATCGCCCGCGCCGAGCGGCGGACCGGGGTCTGGCACCTCGTGTCGGACGTGGTCGGCACGCTGGCACCGGGCGAGGACGACGCGAGCCTGCTCCGAGCCACGTTCCCTCCGGGGTCGGTGACGGGGGCGCCGAAGGTACGGGCCATGCAGCTGATCCACGAGGTCGAGCAGACCGCCCGCGAGACCTACACCGGGGCCGTGGGCTACGTGAGCCCCGGGGCCGGCCTCGAGCTGAACGTCGCCATCCGCACGTTCGAGTTCGCTGGCGACCGAGTGTGGCTCGGTGCGGGCGGGGGTGTCGTTGTCGACTCGACGCCGCACGGTGAGCTCGTCGAGACGCTGGTGAAGGCAGCCCCTTTGCTGGCAGCGATCGGCGCCCGCCTGTGCCCGGAGGACGGGCGAGATCTCTTGGTCTCGAAGGTGGTTCCCCGCATCGGAGAGTCCGACGGACACCCCGAGCCGCGGACCTGGCTTCCCCCCGTCGACCGTGGCGCGGGTCTGTTCACCACCTGTCTCGTCGACGACGGCACGGTCGTCGACCTCGACCGTCATCTGGCGCGGCTCTCGGCGAGCGTCGCCGACTGCTATGGCGAGGCGCTGCCACCGGGCCTCGCGCGGCAGGCAACCACGGTGGGCGAGGCCCTTCGAGGCAAGCATCGTCTGCACATCGGCGTCAGACCTGGTCCGGAGGGACTGCGGTCGGCGGAGGTCACCGCGACGCCAATCGCACCCGGCCGGGGCAAGCCACTGCGACTCGTGCCGGTCGTCGTGCCGGGCGGGATGGGAGACCACAAGTACGGCGACCGGCGCCGGCTGACCTGGCTCGAGCCTGCTCCCGGGGTCTGGTCCGCCGGGTGCGACGCCTTGGTGATGGACACCGACGGGGCAGTTCTGGAGACCGGGCGCGGCAACCTCTTCATCGTCACCGACGACGCCGTCCACACCCCCGCACTCGACGGCCGCCTGCTACCCGGGGTCACCCGGGGGCGGGTCGTCGATGCTCTCGAGGGGGCCGGCGTCGCCGTCGTCCAGCGACGGCTCACCCTTGACGACGTGGTGGCGGCCGGGGAGGTCTTCGTCACGAGCTCGCTGAGCGGGGTGCGCCCGGTCGTCTCGGTCGACGGGGTCGGCTGCTGGGACGTCGGTCGGACCACCAGTTGGCTCGCCGGGCGACCGCGTCCGCCCGCCGCCGGGGCGACCGCCTCCGTGGCGTGGCACTCCGGGTCTCGCACCCCCACCCCGACGCTGCTGGTCGTCGACAACTACGACTCGTTCGTCTACAACCTCGACCAGTACGTCCGCGAGCTCGGCGCCCAGACCCACGTCGTACGCAACGACGGGGTCGACATCGACGAGGTCGTCCGCTCCGTCGCCGCGGGCCGGCTACAGGGCATCCTCATCTCCCCCGGCCCGGGACGCCCGGCCGACGCCGGGGCCAGTACGGCGCTCGTCGAGCGCCTAGCCCCGGCTGTCCCGATCCTGGGCATCTGCCTCGGCCATCAGTGCATCGCCGAGCTCTACGGCGGCCGGGTCGTGCCCGTCGGCACCGTCGTGCACGGCAAGCCGTCCTTGGTTCACCACGACGGGTCCGGCGTCTTCGCCGGCCTCGAAGGGCCGCTCGTGGCGGCGCGCTACCACTCCCTCGTGGTGTCCGTGGAGGGGCTCCCGCCGGACCTGATGGTGACGGCCTGCACCGCTGAGGGCGTCGTGATGGGGCTGCGCCACCGCGAGTACGACGTCGAGGGCGTCCAGTTCCACCCCGAGTCGATCCTGAGCCGGCACGGGCACCACCTTCTCGCCAACTTCCTCAGCGCGTGCGAGCAGGCGACGACGGGGGCCAGCCCCAGGCTCACCGGGTCCCTACCGCGGTGACTCAGGAA
>JBBJMF010000124.1:0-6921 GCA_037719575.1 Nocardioidaceae bacterium | reverse complement strand
CCCGCTCGCACACCCACGGATCCACGATGAACTCCCCGGGCTCACCCTCCAGCTGGCTGACGAGCCCGTTGACCGGCACCGAGAGGTTCGGGACGACGGCGGCCAGGTGGGCGTTCACCAAGGCGGTGACCTGGTCCCGGTCGCGGCGGTGGAAAGGACGTACGTCGACAGTCATGGCAGACCTCCAGGGACGAAGCGCGCTGACACGCGCGAGTGGAAGGGTCCGCTACCGTGCGGTACGCATCAACTGTAGCGAAGGGCTCAGCCGACCGGGAGCGGCTGCTCGGCGTCGACGTCATCCACGTCGATGACGGCGCCGCGGAACTGCGCCGAGGAGAGCCGGTAGTACGCGCCTCTCGCCGCCAACAGCTCCTCGTGCGTGCCCTGCTCGACGATGCTGCCCGCCTCCATCACGAGGATCAGGTCCGCGTCGCGGATCGTGGACAACCGGTGCGCGATCACGAAGCTGGTGCGGTCGCTGCGCAGAGCCGCCATCGCCCGCTGCACCAGCACCTCTGTCCGGGTGTCGACCGAGCTGGTCGCCTCGTCGAGGATCAGCAGCGACGGGGCCGCAAGGAACGCGCGGGCGATCGTCAGCAGCTGCTTCTCCCCCGCGCTGATGTTGCTGCCCTCCTCGTCGATCACCGTGTCGTAGCCGTCGGGAAGGCTTCGCACATACCTGTCGACGTACGTCGCTTCGGCAGCCGCCAGGATGTCGGCCTCCGACGCGTCGGGGCGGCCGTAGGCGATGTTGTCCCGGATCGTGCCGCCGAACAGCCAGGTGTCCTGCAGGACCATGCCGATCCCCGAGCGCAGGTCGTGCCGGGTCATCGAGGCGATGTCGACACCGTCGAGCGTGATGCGGCCACCGTCGAGCTCGTAGAACCGCATGACCAGGTTGACCAGCGTCGTCTTGCCAGCGCCTGTCGGGCCGACGATCGCCACGGTATGACCCGGGTCGGCCACTAGCGACAGGTCGCTGATGAGCGGCGTACCGGAGTCGTAGCTGAACGACACGTGCTCGAACTCCACGCGCCCATGTGGCTCGCGTAGCCGGATGGGCTCCGCCACGTCCGGCACCTGCTCCTCGGCGTCCAGCAGCTCGAAGACCCGCTCGGCGGAGGCCACCCCGGACTGCAACAGGTTCGCCATCGAGGCCACCTGGGTCAGCGGCTGGGTGAACTGGCGCGAGTACTGGATGAACGCCTGCACATCTCCGAGGCTCATCGACCCCGACGCGACCCGAAGCCCACCCACCACGGCGATAGCGACGTAGTTGAGGTTCCCGATGAACATCATCGCCGGCATGATGATGCCGCTCACGAACTGCGCACCGAAGCTGGCCTCGAACAGCTCGTCGTTCTTGTCCGCGAAGGACTGCTCGACCTCCCGGTGACGGCCGAACACCTTCACCAGGTCGTGGCCGGTGAACGCCTCCTCGATCTGCCCGTTGAGGCTGCCGGTGTGGGTCCACTGGGCGATGAACAACCGCTGGGACCTCTTCGCGATCTGGCGGGTGACCAGGATCGAGAGCGGGATCGTGACGAGAGCGATGAGGGAGAGCAACGGCGAGATCCAGAACATCATCGTGACAACGCCGATGATCGTCAGCAGGGAGGTGAGCAGCTGGCTCATCGTCTGCTGGAGACTGGTCTGGACGTTGTCGATGTCGTTGGTCACGCGGCTCAGCGTCTCGCCACGTGACTGCCTGTCGAAGTACTCCAGGGGCAGTCGGTTGATCTTGTCCTCGACGTCAGACCGCAGCCGGTAGACCGTGTTCTGCACCGCGTCCGTGAGCAGGTAGCCCTGCATCCACGAGAACACGGACGCGGCCGCGTAGAGCCCGAGGACAAGCACCAGCACGTCTCCGAGCGCGGCGAAGTCGACGCCCTGCCCCGGCACCACGTCCATCCGGGCGAGCATGTCTGCGACGTTGCCGTGACCGTCGGCCCTGGCGCGGGCCTCCGCCTGCCGGAGGGTTGTGTCGGCCGGCAGGCCGCCCCCGACCACCCCCGAGAAGATGATGTCGGTCGCGCGCCCAAGGATCTTCGGCCCGAGCACGCTCAACCCCACACTGACCAGGGCGAGCAGCCCGACCAGCACCACACGGGCCCGCTCCGGCCGCAGCCGACCCATCAGCCGGCGCGCCGACGGGCCGAAGCTCATCGACTTCTCGACGGGCATGGCCAGGTTCATCCACGGGGCTCGTCCAGGCCCCCCGGGGCGCCCGGCCTCCGGCAGCCGCGCCGGCGACTTCGCCCCCGGGTCGCCATCGCGCTCGCTGGTGCCCTCACTCATGCCGCTGCCTCCGCGGTGAGCTGCGACGCCACGATCTCGGCGTACGTCGAACACGTGAGCACCAGGTCCTCGTGGGTGCCCCTCCCCACGATCTGTCCGTCCTCCAGGACGACGATCTCGTCGGCGTCGGTGATCGTGGACACCCGCTGAGCGACGATGACCACGGCGGCGTCGGCCGTCTGTGACCTCAAAGCACTTCTCAGCCGCGCGTCGGTGGCCAGGTCGAGGGCGGAGAACGAGTCGTCGAACAGGTAGATCTCGGGGTCTGCGACGAGCGCCCGGGCGATGCACAGCCGCTGTCGTTGGCCACCAGACACGTTGGTGCCGCCCTGGGCGATGGTGGCCCCCAGCGCATCAGGCATCGCCGCCACGAAGTCCCGTGCCTGCGCGACGTCGAGTGCCTGCCACAGCTCGTCGTCCGTCGCATCCGGGTTGCCGTAGCGCAGGTTGCTCGCGACCGTTCCCGTGAAGAGATAGGGCCGCTGCGGAACGAGGCCGATCCTGCGCCAGAGGACCTCGGCGTCGAGCCGTCGTACGTCCACGCCGTCGACGAGCAGCTCGCCCTCGGTGACGTCGACGAGTCGAGGAATGAGCGACACCAACGTGGTCTTGCCTGCCCCGGTACTGCCGATGATCGCGGTCGTCCGCCCGGGCTGGACCACCAACGAGATGTTTGTCAAGACCGCGGACTGGGCTCCCGGGTAGGTGAAGCCGACATGGCGAAGCTCGAGGCGTCCGCGACCGGCGACCTCGGTGACCGGCGCTACTGCCGGTCGTACCGACGACTCGGTGTCGAGGACCTCACTGATCCGCTCCGCACAGACGGCGGCCCGGGGAACCATCATCGCGACGAAGGTCGCCATCATCACCGACATCAAGATCATCGTCAGGTAGGCGAGAAAGGCGGTCAGCGCACCGATCTGCATCTGGCCGGACCCGACGCGGTGACCACCAAACCAGAGGACGGCGACGCTCGAGAAGTTGAAGATCAGCATGACGACCGGGAAGATCATGATCATCAGGCGACCGACGTAGAGAGCGCTCTGAGTCACGTCGTCGTTCGCCCGCGCGAAGCGGTCGGTCTCACGACGCTCGCGGACGAACGCGCGGACCACCCGGATACCGGTGATCTGCTCGCGCAGAACGCGGTTGACGGCGTCGATCCGCGTCTGCATCGAGCGGAAGCCGGGGACCATGCGGGACACGATCAACCCGACGGAGACCGCCAGGGCGGGGACTGCGACGACCATCAGCCAGGAGAGACCGACGTCCTCCCGGAGCGCCATGACGACGCCCCCCACGCACATGATCGGCGCCGAGACCAGCATCGTGCAGGTCATCACGACGAGCATCTGGACCTGCTGCACGTCGTTGGTGTTGCGGGTGATCAGCGAGGGGGCGCCGAACTGCGCGACCTCGCGGGCGGAGAACTCGCCCACCCGACTGAACACCGCAGCCCGGACATCACGTCCGAAGCTCATCGCCGCCTTTGCCCCGACGTAGACCGCCGCGACCGCACAGACGACCTGGACCAGGCTGACGGTGAGCATCCACCCGCCCGTGTGGAGGATGTACGTCGTGTCCCCCGTGGTCACGCCGTTGTCGATGATGTCGGCGTTCAGGCTCGGCAGGTAGAGCGACGCGATGGTGCCGACGAGCTGCAGCACGACGACGACGCTCAGCAGACCGCCGTACGGGCGGAGATACGTCCGGAGGAGTCGGATGAGCAAGATCAGTCTCCCGTGGGTTGGTGGCGGTCCGGAGCAACTGCGACGGCGTCATCACCCGTGGTGATACCGCCGAGGAGAAGATCGACGATCTCCCTTGCGGACAAGGGGTTTGCCTCGGTGATCCGGGGATGACTGCCGGCGAAGACGACCAGGCGCACCAGCCGCGCACACTCGGCCGGCTCGACACGCAGTCGGTCGGCATGCCGCGCGAGGACCTCGGTCAGGGCTTCAACAATCACTGTGCTCGAAGGCGGATGGACGTGGCCCGTGCGCTGCTGGCGCGGGCCGTGCAGACCGAATGCCGTGACCAGGTGGAAGATCTCCTCGAGCCTGCTCTGAAGGATCGCCACTGCGGCCAGCAACCGGTCCTCGAAGCTTGCCTTCGTGTCGATCGACGCCAGTCGTCGTACGAGGGGGGCGGGGTCGAAAGCTGCTGCCAGCGACGCCTGGATGAGGCTGTCCTTGTCGGGGAAGACCCGATAGATCGTGCCCTCCGCGACCCCCGCCGCGCAGGCGATCTGCCGAGTGCTGACCGCGGTGCCATGCTCGCTGATCAGGGGAAGGGTGGCTGCGATCAGGGCGGCCCGACGCTCGTCAGGCGGCAGTGGTCGAGCTCTTGTGGTCACCAGCCGAGGCTAACTGAGTGAGTGCTCACTCACAAGTTGTATACTCTTTGCCATACATTGTTGCATTGCCAATGCCATACACGTCGCCTACCCTCGCTTCATGCCTGGTTTGCACTGCCGCTGGCGGACGTGAGCGGGATGCCCCGCGCTTTTCCCTTCGAGACACCGATCTCGCAAGACGCGCTGATCGACCGGCGTGACGAGCTCCACCAGCTTCACCTCGCCGCCACCGACGGCGCTCATGTCCGCGTCGCTGGCCCCCGCCGCTACGGCAAGACGTCGCTTCTGCTCGCGCACGCCCACCACCTCCGCCAGAGCAACTGGCGCACGGTCCATGTGGACTTCTACGGTGTGACCACGCTCGCGGAGGTGTGTGCGCGGGTGGCCAACGCCTACTCGCGACTGAACGACCATCATGTGCGCTCGCGTCTGGAGGGTCTCAGCTCTCGGCTGGGCGTGACACTCTCCACGTCCGGCGTTGGGCTGACCTTGGGACCGCGTCAGGTGGCTCCTTCACACGACGCCACCCTGCTCGCAGCCGCCGAGTTGCTGGACCTTCCGATGCGACTCTTCGAGCGGGATAGGCGGCCGACACTCGTGGTGTTCGACGAGTTCCAGGACCTGCTGAGTGCCGGCGCGACCCTGGACGGCCTACTGCGCTCCCATGTCCAGTACCACGGCGACGCGGCCACCTACATCTACGCAGGTTCACAACCGTCGCTCATGCGCCGGCTCTTCACCGACCGGGAGCGACCCCTCTACGGGCAGGCCGAGCCGCTCGAGCTCGCCCCGCTGCCGATCGAGGACGTGCTGGACGAGCTGGCCGAACGGTTCAGCCAGCTGGGCGAGGAACCGGGCGAAGCCCTTGCACCGCTGGTGGTTGCGGCCTCGGGACATCCCCAGCGCACCATGCTGTTCGCACATCTGCTGCATCGTGAGCTGGGGATGCGGGAGTCGGGCGGTACGACGCTGCCCGACTCGCCGGACGTCGAAGGCCTGGCGCTGGCCGACGCCATCATCGACCTGGCGGTGCGGCAGACCAGCGAAGGTCACCACGCCGTGTGGGACTCGCTGAGCTCCGGCAAGAAGGCGGTCCTCGCCGCGATGGCGGACGAGATCCGGCCCACCGGGTCGCGGGCGACGGAACGGTCCGGGCTGAGTCGAGCCACCCTGCAGTCGGCGCTTCGCGAGCTCGGTCAGGACGGGCAGCACATCGCCCGCAACCACGACGGTCCGACCGCCTCCGGGTACTGGCGTTTCGTGGACCCGCTGTTCGCCACTTGGGTCGCGCGCCGAGGCCATGTCGGCGGCTTGTGAGTCCCGCTTTCTGCGGCTAGCGGTCATGACCTCCGGGACTTCGCCCGAATCTGGAGCCAGACGAGCGCGGTGACGGCTGGCCAGTAGCGCACGGGGGTGATCCGGGCCAGCAGGTCGGGCACTTTGGCCGACGACCCGATGAGCACCCGTGACCGGCGCTTCGCCACCCCGTCAAGAATCGTCTCCGCCGCGTCTCGAGGGTCGATCGTGAGGAGCTTGGCGAAATCCCGTCTCACCCGCTGTACGTCGAGGTCGGAGACATGGGCGCCGACCCGCGCGTTCTCCGCGATCTTCGTACGAACGCCCCCCGGGTGCACGGCAGTGACGCCGATCCCGGTCGCAGGCAGCTCATGGCGAAGCACCTCGGTGAAGCCGCGCACGGCGAACTTGCTTGCCGAGTAGGCGCTCTGGCCGGGTGGAGCGACCAGACCGTAGACGCTCGACACGTTCACGACGTGTGAGCCGGGTGCGCGCCGGAGACTCGGCAGGAATGCGTGGGTGAGGTGAACTGTCGCGTCGAAGTTGACCCGCATGACCCAGCCGAAGTCCTCGAGGCTGATTTGCTCGAACGAGCCGCCGAGCGCGACCCCCGCGTTGTTGACCAACAGCCGCACCGGACCCGAGTCGGCATCGATCGTCGCGGCCAGGCCCGCAAGTGTGCTCGTCTCGGCGAGGTCGGCGACGTATGTCCTGACCTCGAGCCCACCGTGTCGTGCGCGAGTCTCGTCAGCCACGGAACGCAGGCCCGCTTCGTCGCAGTCGACGAGTGCCAGGTGGCTCCCCCGGTCCGCCAAGGCCGCCGCGAGAGCAGCGCCTATGCCGCTCGCGGCTCCGGTCACCACGGCCGTCCCTCCGTCGAACCGGTATGGCGCCAACCCCATGTGAACTCCTTCGCTAGGCGGGTCATCGCGTCCTCGGCGACCCAGGACTGCAAGTCGTCGCCTTACGTG
>JBBJMF010000047.1:0-21462 GCA_037719575.1 Nocardioidaceae bacterium | reverse complement strand
GCCCAACTCCCCCAGGGCCGGAAGGCAGCAAGGGTAAGCGAGCTCTGCTGGGTGCGCGAGGGGCGTCCCCATGCCTGGCCGCCCTGTCGTCGTACGGCGCTAGGGTCGTGGACGTGGACGCTCCTCTCGCCCTCTACCGTCGCTACCGCCCCGACACGTTCGCGGACGTCATCGGGCAGGAGCACGTGACCACCCCCCTCTCCCACGCGCTAGCCAACAACCGGGTCAACCACGCCTATCTGTTCTCCGGGCCGCGCGGGTGCGGGAAGACGACGAGCGCCCGGATCATGGCGCGGGCGCTCAACTGCGAGCAGGGTCCGACGCCGACCCCGTGCGGGCTCTGTGACTCGTGTGTGGAGCTCAGCACCGGTGGAACCGGGTCGCTCGACGTCATCGAGATCGACGCCGCGAGCCATGGTGGTGTCGATGACGCCCGCGACCTGCGCGAGCGCGCGTTCTTCTCCCCGGTGCGGTCGCGCTACAAGGTCTACATCATCGACGAGGCCCACATGGTCAGCAAGGAGGGCTTCAACGCCCTCCTCAAGCTCGTCGAGGAGCCGCCGTCCCACCTGCGCTTCATCTTCGCGACGACCGAGCCCGAGAAGGTGATCGGCACCATCAAGTCGCGCACCCACCACTACCCGTTCCGCCTGGTCGCGCCGAAGGTGCTCGGCGACTACCTGGTGTCGCTCTGCGAGCGGGAGCAGGTCCAAATCGAGCCGACCGTGGTGCCGCTGATCGTCCGGGCTGGCGGCGGATCGGTCCGCGACAGCCTCTCCGTGCTCGACCAGCTAATCGGCGGCGCCGGGCCGGACGGCGTCACCTACCCGCTGACGACCGCTCTGCTCGGCTATACGCCGGACAGCCTGCTCGACGAGACCATCGACGCGCTCGCGGCCGACGACGGAGCGACGCTCTTCGGCGTCATCGAGAAGATCATCGAGACCGGCCAGGACCCGCGGCGCTTCGCCGAGGACCTGCTGCATCGGCTGCGTGACCTCGTCGTCGTCTCCGCCGTGCCCGACGCCGCGGCGCGGGGGATCATCGAGGTGCCCGACGACCAGGCCGAGCGGTTCACCGCCCAGGCTGCCCGGTTCGGCCGCGCCGAGCTGACCCGCGCCGCCGACATCGTCAGCCAGGGGCTGACCGACATGCGTGGTGCGACGGCGCCGCGGCTGCTGCTGGAAATCATGTGCGCCCGCATCCTGCTGCCCGGTCTCGACCACACCGCCGAGGGACTCGGTGCGCGGATCGACCGGGTCGAGAGGCGCCTCTCGGTCGTGGGTGAGCCGGGTACGCCGACCTCCCGGCCGTCACAGCCTGCCGGGACGAGCCCGTCCGGGACCGCCGGCGAGGGCCGGCCCGACGCCACCGTGACGGCGTCACCGCCCGTGCCCGCTGGGCGCGCGGAGCATCCCGACCGGCTCGTCGGACGAGCCGCTGACGAGGCCGCGCCCAGCGACGCGGAGACTGTGCCGCCCGCCCGCGAGGCAGCCTCCGGGTTGACCCTCGTCGACGCGCGGCGGCTGTGGCCCGGTGTCCTTGAGCGGGTCAAGACGATGCGCAGATTCTCCTGGCTGCTGCTCAGCCAGAACGCGCAGGTCAAGGACCTGCACGACGGCATCATCACGATCGGCTTCGCCAACTCGGGTGCCGCCAAGAACTTCCGCACGAGCGGCGCCGACGAGATCCTGCACCAGGCGCTGATCGACGAGCTCGGAGTCGACTGGCGGGTGGAGGGGATCATCGACGGTCCCGGCGAGTCGCCCGCGACCGGCGGCACGCTCCCAGGCAGCGGGCCGGTGGCCCCGAGAACGCCGGCACCCGCAGCCGAGCCACCATCACCCGGCCAACAGGACGCGAAGCCGTCCCGCACCCCGGCCGACGTCGACGCTGCCAAGGGCGCCATCAGGCCCACCCGGGCCGGCGGCGCCACCTCAGCGCCACGTCCCGACCAGTCGACGGACGTCTCCGACGACGACACCGTCATCGACGACACCACGGTCTCCTCACACGAGCTCCTCGCGCGCGAGCTCGGCGCCGAGGTGATCGAGGACACCCGCAACGACGTCTCGACATAGGGACCCCGCGACGCACGTAGGCTGGAGGTCCGACAACGGACGACGGGTGGAAGTCATGCAAACCGAAGGCACAGGTCCCGAGGCGGCCGACTCCGAAGGGCCGTTCACCGGCGGCATGCCCGACCTTCAGGCGCTCCTCCAGCAGGCGTCGGCCATGCAGGAG
The DNA here is from genome assembly GCA_037719575.1 of Nocardioidaceae bacterium. Taxonomy (GTDB): domain Bacteria; phylum Actinomycetota; class Actinomycetes; order Propionibacteriales; family Nocardioidaceae; genus JAWWPG01. Next base: position 19,218 of record JBBJMF010000047.1, on the reverse strand, counting down.
CGCCTCGTCGGCGCCCAGCACGAGCTCGAGGACGCCAGGGTCGAAGGGAGCTCCGGCGGAGGTCTCGTGCACGCCACCGTGTCAGGCACCGGGGAGCTCCTTGGTCTCCAGATCGACCCCTCGGTCTGCGACCCCGACGACCCGGAGACGCTGGCCGACCTCGTCCTCGCCGCCGTGCAGAACGCCGTCGACGTGGCGCACCAATCGGCCTCCGATGCCATGGCAGGCGTATCCGGTGGTCTCGGGGGCGACCTCGGTGCCGCCTTCGGCGCGATCACCGGCCAAGGCGGCCGCGACGAGCTGGGGTGACCGCATTCTGGACTGCGGCCGACATCCCTGACCAGACGGGTCGCAGCGTGGTCGTCACCGGCGCGAACAGCGGCATCGGGTTGGCGGCCACCACCCAGCTTGCCAATGCCGGGGCGCACGTCGTACTCGCGGTCAGAGACACCGCCCGGGGTGAGCGAGCCGCCGAGTCGGTGCCGGGCTCGACCGAGGTACGCCGGCTCGACCTGGCCGACCTGGCGTCGGTGCGGCAGTTCGCCGCCGACCTGGACCGGCCGGTCGACGTCCTGCTCAACAACGCGGGCGTCATGGCGACGCCGTTCGGGCGGACCGTGGACGGCTTCGAGCGGCAGATCGGCACCAACCACCTCGGCCACTTCGCCCTGACGAACCTGCTCCTGGCGCGCCTGACCGACCGCGTCGTGACGATGTCGTCGCTGATGCACAAGAACGGCCGGGTCAGAGCGGACGACCTCAGCTGGGAGCACCGGCGTTACCGCCGCTGGGGCGCCTACTCGCAGTCCAAGCTGGCGAACCTGCTCTTCGCCGCCGAGCTGCAGCGTCGGCTCGACTCGGCCGGCTCGTCGGTGCGGTCGCTGGCGGCACATCCCGGCTACGCCGCCACGAACCTCCAGGGCCACACCGGCAACCCCCTGGTCCATGCTGCGCTGTGGGCCGGGAACGCCTTGTTCGCCCAGAGCGCGGAGCAGGGCGCCCTGCCGATCGTGTACGCCGCGGTCTCCGATCTCCCCGGTGGCGCGTACGTCGGCCCCACGAGCCGCAACGAGTCGCGGGGGGCACCGGGACTCGCCGGCCGGTCGGCCGCCGCGAGCGACGAGGACCTGGCGCGACGCCTCTGGGAGCAGTCGGAGCTGCTCACCGGCGTCAGGTTCGGCCTCAGCCCGAGCGGCTGACCCGGGCCACCGCCGTTGGCCAGATTTGCGTGGCGTGCCACTCAAGCTGCCCCTCAGCCACTCAGATCTGGGTGGCTCAGGGGGTAGATGCCTGGCCAGCCACTCAAGCTCCCCGCTCGCTGCCACCAGCTGGGCGAGGAACCGGTCCGGCCCTGCTGCCGGGCACGGCATCGGCAGATGGGTCTCCCGCTCGGGTCTCCCGCTCGCGCGGCGCAAGGTGATGCGGGGCCGGCGGGGTCATCACGACACGACTCGCATCGACCCCGAGCGGCGGCCTTCCTCGACGAGGGCAACCTCGTCCCGCCGCTGGTCTGGCACGTGTACGGCGACCGCACCCGGTCGACCCGGAGATGCCAGCGCCGGGCGGGTAACCTACGGTAGCGTAGGTACACGAGTGAGAGGCCGCCCATGGCAACCCGAGAGATGAGCCAGCCCGACCTGCTGAGAGAGCTCGAGCAGGTCGTCGAGGGCGAGCTCAACCGGCACTACGAGGTCGCCAAGGACTGGTTCCCGCACGACTACATCCCCTGGAGCGAGGGGAGGAACTTCGACGGGCTGATGGGCGGCGATCCCTGGTCGCCGGACGACGCGGACATCCCCGATGTCGCGCGCTCTGCGCTCATCGTCAACCTGCTCACCGAGGACAACCTGCCGAGCTACCACCACGAGATCGCGGTGATCTTCGGCCGGGAGGCAGCGTGGGGCGAATGGGTGCACCGGTGGACCGCCGAGGAGGGCCGGCACGCGATTGCGATGCGCGACTACATGCTGGTCAAGCGGATGGTCGACCCGAACGAGCTGGAGAAGTTCCGGATGACGCACATGTCGGCCGGTTACGAGTCCGCGCACGCCGAGGACCTCGTCCGCTCGCTCGCCTACGTCTCGTTCCAGGAGCTGGCGACGCGCGTCTCGCACCGCAACACCGGCCGCTTCACGAGCGACCCGATGGCGGAGCGGCTGCTCGCCCGGATCGCGGCCGACGAGAACCTGCACATGATCTTCTACCGCAACCTGCTCAACGCCTCCCTCCAGATCGCGCCGGACCAGACGATGGAGGCGATCCTCGACGTGGTCAAGAGGTTCGAGATGCCCGGTGCCGGCATCCCGGGGTTCCAGCGCAAGGCAGTCGAGATGGCGGTGGAGGGGATCTACGACCAGCGACAGCACCACGACGACGTGGTGATGCCCGTGCTGCGATTCTGCAAGGTGTTCGAGATGGAGGGGCTGAGCGGCGAGGGGGAGAAGTCGCGCACGCAGCTCGCGGAGTTTCTGGGCGAGCTCGACACCTCCGCGTCGCGGTTCGTCGAGAAGCGGGACGCGCTCAAGGCTCGGCTGGCCGCCCGCCGCTGACCTCACCCTCAGGATTCGCCCGGATTCGCCTGCGCTTCTGATGGAGTGCTTCCCGGGGCGTCCCCAGACGGATCCGCGGGTTGCCACGAATCGGGTGGGTACGACGGTCGGCGCAGCCTTGTAGGGTGATGGCCTCATCCGGCGGGAGCGACAGGGCAACGGTGTACGAAGGTGTCGTGCAGGACCTCATCGACGAGCTCGGGCGGCTGCCCGGGGTCGGCCCGAAGAGTGCGCAGCGCCTCGCCTTCCACATCCTGACCGCCGACGCCATCGACGTGAAGCGGCTGGCGACCGTCCTGCTCGAGGTGAAGGACAAGGTCAGGTTCTGCGACATCTGCGGCAACGTCGCGCAGGCGGAGCAGTGCCGGATCTGCCTCGACCTGCTACGAGACCTCTCCAAGGTGTGCGTCGTCGAAGAGCCCAAGGACGTCGTGGCGGTGGAGCGGACGCGTGAGTTCCGGGGTCGCTACCACGTGCTCGGCGGCGCCATCAGTCCCATCGAGGGCATCGGCCCGGACGACCTGCGCATCAAGGAGCTGATGGTGCGGCTGGCCGACGGGTCGATCACCGAGGTGATCCTGGCCACCGACCCCAACCTGGAGGGTGAGGCCACGGCCACCTACCTCAGCCGGATGCTCAGGCCGATGGGCCTGCGGGTCACCCGACTTGCGAGCGGTCTGCCGGTGGGGGGAGATTTGGAGTACGCAGACGAGGTCACCCTCGGGCGGGCCTTCGAGGGGAGACGATCCGTTGACGATCTATGAGGAGTCACGCGTGGTGCCGAGCGACGTGGAAGACCTGGCGCAGGGCATCGCCGACCAGACGGAGAGCTTCCTGCTCGCCGTCCGCGAGCTGGCTCGCGAAGGCGACCGCGGCATCGCCGTGCCCCTGCTGCTGCTCGAGGTGAGCCAGCTGCTGTTGGCCGGTGCCCGCCTCGGCGTCCATGAGGACTTCGTGCCCTCCGAGCAGTTCGAGCCCGACGCCGGTCCCGACCCGGACCTCGACGAGATGCGGCGCCGGCTGGCCCGGCTGCTCGAGGGCGTCGACGACTTCACCGAGGTCTTCGACCCCTACATCGACCCCCCGGAGCTCGTCCACTCGCGGGTGTCCGACGACATCTCGGATATCGCCGCAAGTGTCGCCCACGGACTGCAGCACTACCGGGCGGGCAACGTGGCGGAGGCGCTGTGGTGGTGGCAGTTCTCCTACGTGTCGAGCTGGGGGCCTGAGGCGAGTGCGGTGCTCCGCGCGATGCAGTCGGTGATCGCGCACGACCGGCTCGACGCCGACGAGATCAACGAGATCGAGGCCTCCCGACTGGCCGCTGCCGACGAGATCGGCTGACTCCCCAAGATCCGACATTCAGGTGCCCCTGGCCAGCTCAATGTCGGATCTTGCGCGCGCGGAGCCGCGAGCGGAGCCGGGGGACCGCCCCTCACTCGTTAGACTGACGTGGTGACGGGGTTGGCGGTCTGAGCATGGGTGTGGTGGTGCAGAAGTACGGCGGTTCGTCCGTCGCCGACGCCCAGGGCATCAAGCGGGTCGCCCAACGGATCGTCGCCACCAAGAAGGCAGGTCACGACGTGTGCGTGGTCGTCTCCGCGATGGGTGACAGCACCGACGAGCTTCGTGAGCTCGCCCAGCAGGTGTCCCCGGTGCCCCCGGCCCGCGAGCTCGACATGCTGCTGACCGCAGGCGAGCGGATCTCGATGGCCCTGCTGGCGATGGCGATAGCCAATCTCGGCCATCGCGCGAAGTCCTTCACCGGCAGCCAGGCCGGCGTCATCACCGACTCGGCGCACGGCAAGGCGAAGATCATCGACATCACCCCGGGCCGGATCGAAAGTGCCCTCGCCGAGGGCAACATCGCGATCGTCGCCGGCTTCCAGGGGGTCTCCGTGGAGACCAAGGACATCACCACGCTCGGTCGCGGCGCCTCCGACACGACGGCGGTCGCGCTTGCGGTCGCCCTCGAGGCGGAGATCTGTGAGATCTACAGCGACGTCGACGGGATCTTCACCGCCGACCCGCGGATCGTGCCGATGGCGCGCCAGGTCACGCACATCTCGTACGAGGAGATGCTCGAGATGTGTGCGTCCGGCGCCAAGATCCTGCACCTGCGCTGCGTGGAGTACGCGCGACGCTACGTCATGCCGATCCACGTGCGCTCGTCGTTCTCGACGCGGTCCGGCACCTGGGTCGGCGAGCCCGTCGAAGGGGACATCGTGGAGCAAGCCATCATCGCCGGGGTCGCGCACGACCGCAGCGAGGCGAAGATCACCGTCGTCGCGGTCCCCGACAAGGTGGGTGAGGCGGCCAGGATCTTCGAGACGCTCGCCGAAGCCGGCAGCAACATCGACATGATCGTGCAGAACGTCTCGGCCGCGGAGACCGGCCGCACCGACATCTCGTTCACGCTGCCCCGCGAGGACGGCACCGCCGCCATGGAGGCGTTGTCCCGGCTTCAGGACGAGGTCGGCTTCGAGGGTCTGCTGTACGACGACCGCATCGGCAAGGTCTCCCTGGTCGGTGCGGGCATGAGGACCCATCCGGGCGTCACCGCGAAGTTCTTCGCCGCCCTGGCCTCGGCCGGGGTCAACATCGAGATGATCTCCACGTCCGAGATCCGGATCTCGGTCATCGTCGAGGAGGACCTCGTCGACGTCGCCGTCGCGGCCGCCCACAAGGGGTTCGACCTCGACGCCACCGACGTCGAGGCGGTCGTCTACGGCGGCACCGGCCGATGAGAGGCGAGGCGAAACCGACCCTTGCGGTCGTGGGCGCCACCGGCGCAGTCGGCACCGTCATGCTCGAGATCCTGTCGCGTCGCCAGGACGTGTGGGGCACCATCACGCTGCTTGCCTCCGCCCGCTCAGCCGGGAAGGTGCTGCGCTGCCGAGGAGATGACCTCGTCGTCGAGGAGCTCACCGAGCAGGCCTTCGAGGGTGTCGACGTGGCGATGTTCGACGTACCCGACGACATCTCGGCAGTCTGGGCACCCGTCGCCGCCGCCAAGGGGGTTGTCGTCATCGACAACTCGAGCGCGTTCCGGATGGCTGACGACGTCCCGCTGGTCGTCCCCGAGGTCAACGCACGCGCGGCCCGCCACCGACCACGGGGCATCATCGCGAACCCGAACTGCACGACGCTGACGATGATGGACGCCCTGGGAGCCCTGCATGCGCGTTGGGGGCTGCGCGAGCTCGTCGTCTCGTCCTACCAGGCCGCGTCGGGCGCTGGCCAGGTCGGCGTCGAGCGGCTGTACGACGAGATCGAGGTGGTTGCCGGCAACCGGAGCGTCGGGCAGTCGGCCGGCGACGTGCGCGGCATGATCGCGAACAAGCTGGGCGAGGACTCGCCGTTCCCCGCGCCGCTCGCGCTGAACGTCGTCCCGCTCTCCGGCTCTCTCCGCGACGGGGGGTGGACCAGCGAGGAGCTCAAGGTCCGCAACGAGTCCCGCAAGATCCTCGGCATCCCCGACCTCAAGGTGTCGGCCACCTGCGTGCGGGTGCCGGTGGTGACGACGCACTCGCTGTCCGTGCACGCGGTGTTCGAGCGCGAGATATCCGTCGCCGACGCCCGGCAGGTGCTCGTCGAGGCGCCGAGTGTCGTCGTACTCGATGACGCCAGACACGGCGACTTCCCGACGCCGGCCGACGTGGTCGGGTCGGACCCGACGTTCGTGGGGCGGCTGCGCCAGGCGCTCGACTTCCCGAACACGCTGGAGCTGTTCGTGTGCGGCGACAACCTGCGCAAGGGGGCCGCGCTCAACACGGCGCAGATCGCCGAGCTCGTGGCCGCCGAGCTGACCGGGTCGTGACTGCCGGACACCGGGGACACGATGCAGCCGCGACGGCTACCGGCGCCGCGCCTGGTGGGCTCGACCTGCGGGCACCGGCCAACCGGGTGAGCCCCAGGGCCAAGACCTACTGGGTGCTGCGGGCGATCGCGGTGTGGGTCGTCATCGGAGCAGTCGAGTGGGTGATCCTGTTCTGGAACGGGTCGGCGATCCCGCACGGCCGCTGGCTGGTCGTCGCGGTGAGCGCCGTCGTCGCGGTCGCCTACCTCGTCGTCATGCCGCAGTGGCGCTTCGCGGTGCACCGCTGGGAGACGACAGCGCACGCGGTCTACACGCAGACCGGGTGGTTCAACCAGGAGCGACGCATCGCCCCGATCTCGCGGATCCAGACCGTCGACAGCCACCGTGGCCCGCTCGAGCAGCTGCTCAGACTCGCCAATGTCACGGTGACCACGGCGTCGGCCGCGGGTCCGTTGAAGATCTACGGGCTCGACCGCGAGACTGCCGAGCGCCTGGTCGACGAGCTCACCTCACGTACCGAGTCGAACACCACCGACGCCACGTGACGAGCGCCGAGGCCACTGCGCCGGAGCAGTCGGTCGCCGAGGCCGCCGAGTGGCGCCGGCTCAGCCCGCGCATGCTGCTGGTGCACCCGGTCAAGGAGATCGGCCGGGCCGTCCCGGCGCTGGTCGCGGTACTGGTGGCCGGGTCCGGCTCGGGTCACGGCGGGCTCTATGGGCTGGCGGGGGCCGCGGTCGTGGCGGCCCTTGCGCTGTCTCGGTGGTTCACCACGCGCTACCGGGTGGGCGTCGACCAGGTGCAGATCCGCGAGGGGCTGCTGCGTCGTCGTACCCTGACCGCCCGCCTCGACCGGGTGCGCACCGTCGACGTGACCTCGCACTTCCTGCATCGGGCGCTCGGCCTGGCTCGGGTCGAGATCGGGACCGGGGTCTCGGACCCCAAGGGCGCGTCGACCCTCAAGCTGGACGGGCTGCCGGCCGAGGCCGCCGCTCGGCTGCGCGGCGAGCTGCTCCACCGATCTGCGGCGGCGGCGGGTACGGCGACCGCTGCGCCACCAGGCTTCTCGACGGGCCTCTTGGGGACCGCGGCTGACGTGTCGGCCGCCGAGGAGGTGGAGATCGCGGTGCTGCGGCCGGAGTGGATCCGCTTCGCCCCCTTCACGCTCTCGGGGGCCTTCACCGCGCTGGCGGTACTCGGCTTCGGCTGGCGGCTGGTGTCCGAGAGTGACGTCGACCTCGAGCGGTTCGGGCCGTTGCATGTGGTCGAGCAGCAGCTCAGCGGCGCGTCGCTCGGCGCGGCGGTCCTAGAGGTCGTGGTCGCTGTCGTCGTGTTCATCGGGTTGGCCTCGACCGCCCGCTATCTGCTGGCGTACTGGAACTTCCGGCTGACCCGGCACCCAGGCGGTACCTTCCACGTCTCGCGCGGCCTCTTCACCACTCGGGCGACGAGCATCGAGGTCAGTCGCCTGCGGGGCGTCGAGATCAGCGAGACGCTGCTGCTGCGGCTGGTTGGAGGCGCCCGGACAGTGGCCATCGCCACCGGCCTCGAGGTCGGCCGAGGTGCGTCAGCCAGCGGGCGTGGCAGCACCGTCCTGCTCCCGGACGCGCCGCTGGGCGAGGCACACCGGGTGACCGGGGTCGTCATCGGCCGGCCGGAGCTGGTGTCGGCGGGCCTGGTCGGTCATGGTGCCGCGGCCCGGCGTCGCCGCTTCTCCCGGGCTGTCGGCGGAGCAGCCGCGCTGGTCGGCGTGGTGTGGCTGTTGTGGTGGACACTCGGGTTGACCGGCTCTGACTGGGTGGCTGCTGTTGTGCTGTTGCCACTGGCGGTCCCCCTCGCCGCCGACCGGGCCTGCAACCTCGGCCACCTCGTGCGGGAGGGCTTCCTGGTCACCCAGTCGGGCTCGCTGGTCCGGCGGCGCGCCACGATCGAGATCGAGGCGATCATCGGCTGGAACGTACAGCAGTCGTTCTTCCAACGCCGCGCCGGTCTCGCCACCCTGGTCGCGACAACGGCGGCCGGCCGGCAGTCCTATCAGCTGGTCGACATGCCGCTCTCCGAAGCCCGGGCAGTGACCGACTCCTGTCTCCCCGGCCTACTGGCCGAGTTCCGCTAGCGCGAGCCTCGAGAGCCGGTTCCGTAGAAGCCGTTGGGTACGAGGCCGAGATACAGGCACAGCGGCTCCGTCAAGATCTGGCGGTCGACATGGGTGCAGACCGCCCAGTTGTTGTCGCCTGTCGAGCCGGGGCAGATCAGCGTGATGGTGGCTCCATCGGAGACCTCCCCGGAGGCACCACTGCGTCAGTGTTGGATTCCGAGATCGTGGACGTCTTGAGATTGTGCGCCGTGAGTGCCGCCGCGGGCCGCGACATCTGGCCAGCCGACTCTGGAGCGGCGCTCTTGGATGAGCTCGTACGCTGTTGCGCCCGGTGCCAACGCGGCTGCGCCACACAACGGCCGCCTGCACCACATCGGCATCGGCCGAACCCACGCCGGAACCTGCGTCATCCTGCTCGTCCACGACCTCAGGTCCGACTGTCGCCGATGTCCTGAGACATCACATAGTCGGGCTGACAGGATTTGAACCTGCGGCCTCGTCGTCCCGAACGACGCGCGCTACCAAACTGCGCCACAGCCCGAAGCGCAGCGAGTCTACACAGCGCTGTCAGGCAACACTAAACGGCAGCCTGCACCGCCGTTCGGTCGCCCGTCGCCCATGGTCCGGGGGTCAGGGTCGCGAGGGTCGCCTCGGGAAAGCAGCAGAACCGGTACGGCGCGTAGGGCGAGGTGCCGCATCCTGCGGAGACATGCAGAAACGACTCGCGGCCACCGGCGCGATGGCAGTGCAGGCCGCGCGAGCGCGCCGGCTCGATGTCGCAGTTGGTGACCAGGGCGCCATAGCCGGGCACCCGGAGCTGGCCGCCGTGGGTGTGCCCGGCGAAGATCGCGTCGTACCCGTCGCCGGTGAAGGCGTCGAGGACTCTCAGGTACGGCGCGTGGCTGAGGCCGATCCGGACGTCGGCGAGCGGATCCGCGGGCCCGGCCACAGCGCCGAGGTCGTCGTAGCTCAGGTGTGGGTCGTCGACGCCGGCGAACGCCAGCACAGAGCCAGCGACTTTGAGCTCGCCCCGCGTGTTGTTCAGGTCGAGCCAGCCCGCCTGACGAAGGCCGTCTCGCAGCGGCCGCCAGGGCAGCGGCGGTCCCTGGATCTTCTTCGAGCCGCCGCTCGGGAGGAAGTAGCGAAGTGGGTTCTTCAGCACCGGGCCCCAGTAGTCGTTCGAGCCCAGCACGAAGACACCCGGCAGGTCGAGCAGGTCGCCCAGCGCCCGCATCACCACCGGGACCGAGTCGCGGTGGCTGAGGTTGTCACCGGTGTTGATCACCAGGTCGGGCTCGAGCGAGGTGAGGCTACGCAGCCACTCTTGCTTCGCGCGCTGCGTCGGCGTCATGTGGATGTCGGAGACATGCAGAGCCTTGACCGGCGAGCTGGCGGCGGGCAGGCACGGGATCTCGACGTGCCGCACCCTGAACGCCCGAACCTCGTAGCCGGCCGCGTAGGTGATGCCGGCAACGCCCGTCAGCCCGGCCGCGCACGCTGCCTTCCCGACCGTCCTCATTCCACCAGGCTAGTCAGTCCTCCTTGGGCTCCTTCACGGGCCGAGCTTCCGTGGTGATGGTGGCGTGCTTGACGACGAACTCGTACATGTGTGGGTTGCGCGCCTGTTTGAGGTTGACGTTCAGCTTCTCGCCTCCCGCCGCCAGCTCGATGTGTACGTTGCCGTCGGCCTCGTGATGGAACTTCCACGCCCGCGTGATCTCGACCGGAGATGCGTGCTGTTCTTCACTCACTATGTGTTCTCCTCAAGAGTCGATGACATGCCTCAGGGCAAGCGAGCGCAATCGCATCTGCGCGCTCGCTGGTTTCATCGTCGCCTACGTGGCCGACGAGAACAAGCGCTGCCTGTCAGACTGCTTCCATGGCGACGTTGAAGCAGTGGCTCCGGTCTGAGCTCACCGCGTCCATGAAGGCGCGCGACGAGCTGCGGTCCTCGACCCTGCGGATGGTCCTGACGGCGATCACGAACGCCGAAGTGGCGGGCAAGCAGGCCCGGGTGCTGAGCGACGACGACGTCGTCGGTGTGCTGGCCACCGAGAGCAAGAAGCGGCGTGAGGCGGCGGCCGCCTTCGGCCAGGCCGGCCGTGCCGAGCTCGCCGCCAAGGAGCAGGCGGAGGCCGCGATCATCGCCGAGTTCCTGCCGGCGCAGATGTCCGATGAGGAGATTCAGGTGCTGGTCGCGGACACGATCGCGGATCTCGACATGGGTGCCGACGGGATGCGAGGGATAGGCAAGGTGATGGGCGCTCTCACACCGAAGACCAAGGGACGCGCTGATGGGGGTGCGGTCTCCGCTGAGGTACGTCGCCAGCTGGGCGCCTGAACCACCCGGGTAGACGCCCGGGGGGCTGGACCTGCTCCCGTTAGTGGGGGCACTTGTGGGGGCCGCCTCCACCGCCGCCGCCGCCGCCACCGCCACCGCCGCCGCCGCCGCCGCCGCCGCCTACCACCGCCACCGTTACCGCCGCCACCCCCACCACTGGGAGGGGGCGGTGGCGGTGGGGGAGGCGGCGGAGGGGGAGGAGCTGTGTAGCCGGTGGACAGGTAGATGAGGACGGTCTGGCCGGTGACGCCCTCGCCGGTCGGGGTGTTGTAGGCCACGGTCCCCACCGGCGCGGACGAGCTGACGCTGTAGGCGATGCGCGGCTTGAAGCCGAGCCTCGACAGCAGCGCGGCGGCGTCCGACGGGTTGTAGCCGTAGAGGGGCGGGATCGCCACGGTCTGGCCCTTGACGGCCGCCGGGTCGGGGACTACGAAGTTGCGGTCGGCCAGGAGGCGCTGGACCGACTCCATCGCCTGCAGCCAGATCGGCCCGGCCGTGCCGCCACCGGTCGGGAAGCTGAGGAACGTGTCGTCCAGCGTGATCCCGGTCAACGACCGGGGAAGCAATGCGGGCGTCACACCCGCCACGACGCTCGCGGCCGCCATGTTGGGCGTGTAGCCGATGAACCACACGGACTGGTAGTCATCCGTCGTGCCCGTCTTGCCGGCCGCGGGCTGAGCCAGGCCGAGCGCGGCGCCGGTGCCGTTACCCTCCATGACTCCCTGCAGGACGCTGTTGACCGCGTCGGCGAACGCGGGGCGCAGGATGCGGGTGCACTGCTGGGGCTTCTGCGGGACCACGGCACCGGTGCGGTCGAGGATCTCGGTGACCGGGCGCGCCGGGCAGTAGAGCCCACGCGCGGCGAAGGTGGCGTAGGCGTTCGCCATCGCCAGCGGGCTCTCGTCCGCGACCCCGAGGGTGAGCGAGACCACCTGGTACTTGTCGGGATCGAGGTTCATGCCCATCTTGTTGGCGAGCGTGAACGGCTCGCACAGACCGGTCAGCCGCTCGAGCTGGACGAAGTAGGTGTTGACCGACTCCGCGGTCCCCGAGTAGACGTCGAAGGTCCCGGCGTGGGTGCCCTGGTTGTGGAAGGTGTCGATGGCCGACCCGACCGGCCTCCCCCCGCACACCGTGTAGTTCTTCTCGTTGACCCTGATCGGGTTCGGCGAGACGAACTCGGTGTTGAGCGGGATGCCTTGCCGGATGGCGGCGGCCAGCACGAACGCCTTGAAGGTCGACCCCGGTTGGAACCCGGCCGCACCGCCGTACTGGTCGGGGACCGTGAAGTTGAGCATGGTCTCGCCCTCGGACTTGTCCGTGCCCATCGGCCGGGACTGGGCGACGGCGCGTACGGCCCCGGTGCCCGGCTCGACCATGGCGAGGGCGCCGACCGCGGCGGAGTCAGTCGGCCGCACGTGGTCGGCGACTGCTGCGTCGGCGGCCAGCTGGTAGCGCGGGTCGAGTGTGGTCTTGATCGTCAGCCCGCCGCCGTAGATCGCGTTGTTGCGGTCCTCGAACGTCGCGCCGAGGGCGGGGTCGCGCTGCAGGTAGTTCAGCAGGTACTGGCAGAACCAGGGAGCCGTCGAGTTGGCGCACCCGTTAGGCATCTGGGTCACGCGCAGCGCCAGGGGCCGCTCCGAGGCCAGCCTGGCCTGCCCGGTGGTCACGACGTGCAGCTCCAGCATCCGGTCGATGACGGTGTTCCGGCGGTCCTTCGCGTCGGCCGGGTGCTGGGTCGGGTCGTAGTCGCTGGGGCTCTTGACCATCCCGGCCAGCATCGCGGCCTGGCTCAGCGTCAGCTTGTCGGCGCTGGTCGCGAAGAAGTGATGGGCGGCTGACTGCACGCCGTACGCACCATCACCGAAGTAGGCGATGTTGAGGTAGTGCTCGAGGATCTCGTCCTTGGTGAAGTGGTCCTCGACCCAGACGGCGTACCTCAGCTCGAGAAACTTGCGCGAGTAGTCGCGAGCGGTCGCCGCCCGCTGCTCCTTCGCCGACGTCGCGTTCGTCAGCAGCGTCAGCTTCACGAGCTGCTGGGTCAGCGAGGAGCCGCCCTGGATCGTGGCGTCGCTCGCCTCGTTGACCACCAGCGCGCGGATCGTCCCCTGCACGTCGATCGGCCCGTGCTGGTAGAAGCGGGCGTCCTCGATCGAGATCATCGCCTCTTTCATCACGTCGGCGATCTGGTCGAGCGGGACGTAGGTCCGGTTCTCGTCGTAGAACGTCGCCATCGTGTTGCCCTGGTTGTCTAGCACCGTGGTCCGCTCGTCGAGCGCCTTGAACTGGAGCTTGAGCGGGAAGCTCTGCATGGCGGTGGCCGCAGCGTCAGCGCCCTTCGTGGCCATGGCCACAAAGGGCAGCGCGAGCCCGGCTAGCAAGACCCCGGACAACACGCTGATGGCAACGATGACGACGAACTGGCGGAAGAAGCCGCCCTCATGACGGGCCGGCCGGACGAGCCTGGGCATGACTCTCAGGGTACGGGACCGCGCCCGGCAACATCTAATGCCACAAATACCGCGTTTCGAAACGATGTCGAACGTGAGACCCAGACCAGGGGCGCCCGACGGCGCTGCGAAATCTTGCGCCACGCGGGTCGCTGGCGATGAATTTCGTCGTACGACGACCTCCTCGGCACAGATTCCCCGCGCTGAACCAGCTAGATGGCCCGAAAGAACTACCTATGATGGCCACTGTGGGCCTTCCGGATGGCACAGGTGTTGCGTAGCGTGGGGATCGAGGCAAGGTCGAGGGGGACTGCCTCGTTGTTCTCGCGGGAGGGATCAGACATGGGGTTGAACGAGCATTGGTCGGACTATGCGGCGTGCAAGGGGTCGAGGCCGGATGAGCTCTTCGTCCGTGGCGCCGCACAGAACCGGGCCAAGCAGGTGTGCGGACAGTGCACCGTCAGGACGGAGTGCCTCGCGGAGGCCCTCGACAACACCATCGAATGGGGGGTGTGGGGCGGCATGACCGAGCGTGAGCGTCGCGCGTTGCTGCGCAGACGCCCGAACGTGACGTCCTGGAGGCGGCTGCTCGAGACCGCTCGCGAGGAGCACGGGACGGTTGCCGTCCTGCTCGAGGGGCAGGCAGCCGGCTAGCCAGTTGCGCCCCGGCGACCTGCTGGGCACCACTCCCGAAGCGTCAGCACGCCATCGACGTGGCGATCTGGCGCAGCGAGTCCAGGTCGTGTACGTCGCTTGCCAGGGCTGCCACCGTCGCGGTCGCCACCTGGGGATGTGCCGCCGCGAACCGCCGCCGGAGCGCGCGCTCCCGGCTGACCCGGCCCAGCCGCTCCGCGTGCAGCCGGAGCAGTCCTGCCGTGAGCGGGTCCTCTTCGGCGAGGCGTTCCGCCGCCGCCAGCGCTGCCTGCGCCGAGATGCCGACCGGTGGCGCCGGGGTGAGCCGATTGAGCACGAGCCCGGCGAGCGGCATCGCCTCTTCGCCCAGCCGCTCGACGAAGAACGCGGCCTCCCTCAGGGCATCCGGGTCCGGCGAGGCAACCACGACGAAGGCGGTCTGGCGGTCCTTGAGGATCTGGTAGGTCTGGTCGGCGCGGGCCCGAAACCCGCCGAAGAGAGTGTCCAGGGCGGCCACGAAGGTCTGCACGTCGCGCAGCATCTGTCCCCCGAGCACCTTGCTGATCGCGCCGGTCACGATCGTCATCCCGGCGGTGAGCAACCGGGCGGGACCACGCGCGGGCGCCAGCAGCACCCGGATGAGCCGACCGTCGAGGAACGACGACAGCCGCTCAGGAGCGTCCAGGAAGTCCAGCGCCGAGCGTGCGGGCGGCGTGTCCACGACGATCAGGTCCCAGCGTCCGCTGGCGGCCGCCTCCGCCTGGAGCTGGCTGAGCTTCTCCATCGCCATGTACTCCTGCGTCCCGGCGAACGAGCTCGAGAGTGCCTGGTAGAACGGGTTGCCGAGGATCTGCCGCGCCTTGTCCGGCGTCGCGTGCGCCTCGACGACCTCGTCGAAGGTGCGCTTCATGTCGAGCATCATCGCGTCGAGGCTGCCGCCGTTTCCGGAGTCCGCACCCGCCACCGGGCGGGGGACGTTGTCGAGCTGGGTCAGGCCCATGGACTGGGCGAGTCGCCGCGCCGGGTCGATCGTGAGGACGACCACCTTGCGCCCCGCCTCCGCGGCCTGCAGCGCAAGTGCCGCCGACGTCGTGGTCTTGCCGACCCCCCCGGACCCGCAGCAGACCACGATGTGCACGCCGGGGTCGGTGACCAGGGCACCGGCGTCCAGCGCCGGGACGCTCGACAGCCGCGCTGACATCGGCCCGACCCGGGGCTGTCCCCCACGTCCCGGCTGCGTGTCGCCACGCCGGCGTCTCGTCGTGCGCGCCATCACCCCTCACCGCCGAGCCGCAGATGGTCAGCGAAGTCGTACAGCGAGCCGAGGTCCACGCCCTCGGAGAGGTACGGCAGCGTCACGAGCGGCACCGCCATCCCGGCGAGCTTCGCACGCTCGGCCGTCTCCAGCGCCACCCGGTCCGCATGCTCGGACGCCTGCTCGGCCAGCCCCGCCAGCAGGCTGTCGTCGGCGGTGATGCCGGCCTTGGCGAGCGACGCCGACACCGAGTCCAGGTCGAGCCGGCCCGCAGCGGCGTCCTCGAGCTCGCGTGCCGTCAGCAGCGGCTCGCGCTGCATGTTGACGACCACGGTCCCCATAGGTAGTCCGATCCGCCGCACCTCGGTGATCCCGTCCAGCGCCTCCTGGACCGGCATCTCCTCCAGCGTCGTGACGACGTGGACCTTGGTCTGGTCGGACTTCAGCAGCCGCATGATCGACGTCGCCTGGTTACGCACCGGTCCGACCTTGGCGATGCCCGCAACCTCGGCGTTGACGTTGAGGAACCTGCCGATCCGTCCGGTCGGCGGGGCGTCCAGCACGACGGCGTCGTACGCCGACCTCCCGCTCGCCGACCTGCCGTCCGCGGTGCGCCGGGTGGCCTCGTAGACCTTGCCGATCAGCAGCACGTCCCGGAGGCCGGGCGCGACCGTCGTCGCGAAGTCGGTGACGCCGAACTTGTCGAGCGCCTTCCCGGCGCGGCCCAGGTGGTAGAACATGTCGAGGTACTCGAGGAACGCGGCCTCGGCGTCGATTGCCAGCGCCCAGATCTCCCCCCCGTCCGGCCCGATGGCGATCCGCCGCTCGACGTACGGCAGCGGTGCCACGTCGAAGACCGACGCGATCCCCTGGCGCCCTTCGATCTCGCACAGCAGGACCCGGCGGCCGCGACCCGCGAGCGCAAGAGCGAGCGCGGCGGCGGCTGTCGTCTTGCCGGTGCCGCCCTTGCCCGTGACGACGTGCAGCCGGGCGTCGAGGAGTGCCGAGGTCATCGCGTCGAGCTCAGCGGGTCTCGAAGGAGGCGGGCACCGCACCGACCGGGCGCAGTGTGACGTTCGGGGCCACGGGGAGGTCGGGCCGCAGCGCCGTCACCCGGCGCGAGCGCAGCAGCATGGCAAGCAGCGTCACGGCCTCCAGCATCGCGAAGTGCTCGCCGACGCACGCCCGCGGACCGCCGCCGAACGGGAAGTACGCGTAGCGCGGACGGTCTGCCGCCCCGAGGAACCGCTGGGGGTCGAAGCGCAGCGGGTCCGGCCAGATCTCCGGGTGCCGGTGGGTGGTCCACGGCGAGACCAGCACCTGCTGCCCCGCCGGCAGCCGGTAGCCACCGACGTCGACCGGCTCCACGGTCAGCCGGTCGGTGGTGTGGGCGCTCGGGAAGAGCCGCATCCCCTCCTGCAGGGCCGCCTTGGTCAGCACCAGACGGCCGAGCTGCTCCGGTGTCACCGTATCGCCGGTCCCGAGCACCTCGCGCGCCTCGCCGGCGACATCGTCCTGGACCCGCGGGTGGCGGCCGAGCAGATGAAGCGTGAACGTCAAAGCCCCGGCCGTCGTCTCGTGGCCCGCCATCAGGAAGATCAGCGCCTGGTCGCGCACCTCACCCTCGTCGACGTGCCCGCCGGTCTCCGGGTCCGTCGCCTGGCGCAGCCGGGTCACCAGGTCGTCGCGACCCTCGTCGTACGACGGTTGACCGGGTGCGGGCGAGCGGGCCAGGATCTCGTCGACGACCTGGTACTGCCGCGCCTTGAGGTAGCGGGCCCGCCGCGTCGTCGGCGACCGCCAGGAGAGTGGCGTCTTG
Organism: Nocardioidaceae bacterium; assembly: GCA_037719575.1. Classification (GTDB taxonomy): domain Bacteria; phylum Actinomycetota; class Actinomycetes; order Propionibacteriales; family Nocardioidaceae; genus JAWWPG01. The sequence goes on along the minus strand of JBBJMF010000047.1, from coordinate 2,256 downwards.
AACGACGTGAACATCCGGCGCCGGGTGATGCTCGACGCCTCCGGCACCAGCTCGTCGAGGACGGGCACCATGTCCTCGATGTCGTCGCCGAACAGCGCCCGACCGACGACCCGCAGCGCGTAGCGCATCATCATGAGGTGCAGGTCGACGCCGCTCCCGTCTGCCGGTGCCTTCGCGGCCAGCGCGGCCGACTCCTCGGCCATCAGCGTGAGGTAGCCCTCGACGTGGCGGGGGGTGAACAGCGGCTGGACGATGCGGCGCTGCCGCTTCCAGTCGTCCCCGACCGTGGTCAGAAGCCCCTTGCCGAGCATCTCCGCCATCGCCTGGAAAACCACGGTGTCCTTGGTGAAGGTCTTCTCGGTCTGGGTGAGCACCTGCTGCACGTCACGCGGATGGTGCAGGACGACGAGCTGCACCCGGAACCGGGTGTTGCGGGGGCCAGCCGGGAAGCGCACCACGTCGCCGTACTCGTGCATCCCCCGGGTCAACGTGCCCAGCAGGTCACGCCGGAAGTCGTACGCGTTGCCGAGCAGCCAGCCCCCCGCCGGACCCGGGATGTCGGACACCCCGCGGCTGGAGCCGATGCTGGTGGTCGACGCGCTCACGACGTCAAATCTACGCACGGCCAGGTGCGTCCGCGTCCGCGGCCGTGGGTTGAGGAAGCCCCGCAGGCATGCAGTAGGTTGCAACCGGACGAGGGCGGAGGACCTGCGCGTGGACAAAGTGGTAGCGAGCGCCGCTGAGGCAGTGACCGACATCACCAGCGGATCGTCGATGGCGGTCGGCGGTTTCGGTCTGTGCGGTATCCCGAGCGTGCTGATCCGGGCCCTGCTCGACTCCGGTGTCGACGACCTCGAGGCGGTCTCCAACAACTGCGGCGTCGACGACTGGGGCCTCGGGCTGCTGCTCCGCGCGAAGCGGATCCGGCGGATGGTGGCGTCGTACGTGGGGGAGAACAAGGAGTTCGAACGCCAGTACCTGCACGGCGAGCTCGAGGTCGAGCTCACTCCGCAGGGCACCCTCGCCGAGCGGCTCCGGGCCGGCGGGGCCGGCATCCCCGGCTTCTACACGGCGACCGGCGTCGGCACGCAGGTCGCTGACGGCGGGCTGCCGTGGCGCTACGACGACCGCGGCAATGTGACCGTGGCGAGCCCGCCCAAGGACACCAGGGACTTCGACACCGCCGAAGGAGTCCGGACCTACGTCCTGGAACGGGCGATCATCACCGACTTCGGCCTGGTGCGCGCCTGGCGCGGCGACCGGCACGGCAACCTCGTCTTCCGCGAATCGGCTCGCAACTTCAACCCACTGTGCGCGATGGCGGGGCGGGTCACGATCGCCGAGGTCGAAGAGCTCGTCGAGCCGGGACAGCTGACGGCGAACGACGTGCATCTTCCCGGCGTCTTCGTCCAGCGGGTGGTGGCTTTGACGCCGGAGCAGGCTGCGGAGAAGCGGATCGAGAAGCGCACCGTGCGTCCGCGAGAGGGGCAGAGCTGATGGCCTGGACTCGTGAGCAGATGGCGGCCCGGGCCGCGTCGGAGCTCGAGGACGGGGCCTACGTCAACCTGGGCATCGGGCTGCCGACGCTGGTGCCGAACTACGTGCCCGACGACGTCGAGATCGTGCTGCAGTCCGAGAACGGGATCCTCGGCGTCGGTGCCTACCCCGTCGACGGCGAGGAGGATCCGGACCTGATCAACGCCGGCAAGGAGACCGTGACGGTGCGGGCGGGAGCTGCGTTCTTCGACTCGGCGATGTCGTTCGGGATGATCCGCGGGGGCAAGGTCGACGCTGCCATCCTGGGGGCGATGCAGGTGTCGGCGGGCGGCGACATCGCGAACTGGATGATCCCCGGCAAGATGGTCAAGGGGATGGGCGGGGCGATGGACCTGGTGCACGGTGCCAAGCGGGTCATCGTGCTGATGGAGCACGTGGCCCGCGACGGGTCCTACAAGATCGTCGACCAGTGCTCGCTGCCCTACACGGGTCTCGGCGTGGTGCAGCGGATCATCACCGACCTGGCCGTGATCGACGTGTCGCCGGACGGGCTGGTGCTGCGGGAGCTGGCGCCCGGCGTGACCGAGGAAGAGGTACGCGACAAGACCGAGCCCGCCCTCACCTCCGCCCTCTAGCCCGCAGGCAGAGGGCGGCAGGGGCGTTTGCGTGGCTCGCCACGCAGGTGTCCCCGCTGCCCCGCAGCTCTGGGCGGCACAGGGGGTGGTTGCCGGGCCCGCCAGGCCAACGCGGCGGGCGGGC
>JBBJMF010000123.1:0-6950 GCA_037719575.1 Nocardioidaceae bacterium | reverse complement strand
CTCGATCTGGATCGGGTCGGTGTCCTGGAACTCGTCGAGCAGCAGCCTCGGGTACTGCGCCTGCAACGCCGCCCGAACCTCGGCGCTGTCGCGGAGCAGGTCACGCGCGAGCACCAGCAGGTCGTGGAACTCGAGCTTCCCCTGGTCGGCCCGCTCCCGAGCCGCGCGGCGAACCTGCTCGGCGACCCAGGAGGCCAGCGGGCGCAGCGACGCGTCGACGAGAGCCTCCCGCGCGGCCCTGGCCCTGAGCTGCCACGCCTTGCAGTCGTCTCGGACCTGGCTGACGGGGATGCCCCAGTTCCCCGCCAGGCCGTACGAGAACGACAGCGTGTCGCTCGCGTTGAGGGCCGTGAGGACGGACTCGGGGTCGGCGGACTCGGCGTACTCCTCGGCCCACGCCCCGAGCGCCCCCAGCCTGGGCAGCAGCTTGTCGCCCTCGACCCGGCAGTTGTCGGCCAGCCGGGCGAGTGCGCGCGCCTCCTCCGCTAGTGCGATCAGGTCGGGCACCGAGATCGCCAGCGGCCCTTCGTCGAGCACGTGGGACTCGATCAGGTCCCAGTCGGACTGGAAGGCGCGGGCCAGCGACCTGAGGTGCTCGAGCTTCACCCCGGCCGCCAGCGCGAGGCGGACCGCCGGTGCCAGCTCCTCGTCGTCGAGCAGCTCGCGCTGCATGACCGCCCACCTGTTGTCGAACGCCACCGACGAGCCGACCTCGTCGAGCACCTCGATCAGCGGCGGCAGCCTCGCCTCGATCGGGTGCATCGTCAGGATCCGCTGGGCGAACGAGTGCAGGGTGCCGATCGCCGCGCTGTCGAGGTCGTCGAGCGCGTCGGCGGCGCGCCGCCGACGGTCCCCGGACTCGGTCCGCCAGACCCTCTCGAACTCCGCGCGGAGCCGGTCGCGCAGCTCGGCCCCTGCCTTCTCGGTGAACGTGACAGCCGCGATGTTGCGCAGGGAGACCTCGTCGGTGAGCGCCAGCGTGACGACCCGCTCGATGAGCGACCGGGTCTTGCCCGAGCCCGCGCCGGCATCGACGAACAGCGTCGTGCCGGTCTCGTCGCGGATCCGGTCACGCGACTGCTGGTCGGTGAGCATCGCCGTCACACCGCTCCCGCTGCGGGCGGGGCGGAGCTCTCCAGTACGCCGGGGTCGACGAGCATGACCAGGTCGCGCAGCCCGGGGTCGTGACGCTTGCGCTCCCAGCGGGTCCTGGCCTCGCCGTGCCCCAGCCCGTCGGGGTTGCAGTAGGAGCACTGCACCCAGGAGAAGTCCGGCCCGACCGGGGCCTTCGCCGGGAACACCCCACCGGCGACCGACGCCACCAGGGTGCCGACGGCCTCGGCATAGACGGTCTGCAGGTCGTCGGTGAGGCTGAGCTCGATCCAGCCGCGCTTGCCCTGGCGGACGAACCAGTAGGCGGCCTCGGCGGTCGTGCCGCCGAGCAGCTGCATCACCGCCTGCGCGTAGACGGGGAGCTGGAGCTTGGTGCCGGCGACGATCGGGTCGTTCTTGATCGGGTTGAAGCGCGTCAGGCCGCCGGTCTTGATGTCGACAACGACAAGGGTGCCGTCGCGGGCCTCGTCGACCTTGTCGGCGCTGCCGCGCATCAGGACGGTCCCCGAGGCGACGGCGACCGCGACGGGGGCATCGCCCCCCCTGCCGAAGACCAGCTCGCTGCGGACCACGCGGGAGTCGCGTCTGGCGCGGCGGTCGGCGTCGTCGTCGAGCATGAAGTCGAGGTCGGCCAGGATGCGGCTGTGCTCGGTCTGCCAGAGCCGCGGGTGGCCGGTCAGGCCGCGAGCCTCGAAGTCGGCAGCCTTGGCACTCGCGATCGCCCTGAGCCGCTTGCGTTGGGCAGCGGTCCAGGGCTGACCGAAGTCGGGGAGGGACCCGGCGAACTCCCGGATGAACTCGTCCATCGTCTCGTGCATGAGGTTCCCGACGTCGAGCGGGCTTATCGAGATGACCTCCTCGGGCTGCTCGACCGGGCTGACCCGCAGCAGCCGCTCGACGAAATAGGCGTGCGGGCACCCGGCGTACGCCTCGAGGGCGGTCGGGGACACCAGCCGCTTCCCGTCGGCGTAGTCGGGGAGCCCGTCGACCGCGGCGAGGTTGCCGTCGTAGCGGGTGAAGCCCGGGCTCGCCCGGGCGTCGAGGAGTTCGCGACCGGCGTCCACGACGCCGTCGCCGAGCGGCTCGCCCGCGGATGCGGCCCGGGACCGCCACTCCTGCTCGCTGGCCGGCATCGCCGCGCCTTGCAGCGACGAGGCGTACGACGCGGAGCCGACGATCCGCTCGGAGACCGCCGACTCCCACTCGGTGGCGGCCAGCTCCGGGTTGCCGCTCAGCGCGCGCAGGGTCTCGAGCAGCCACCGGCTCGGCAGCCGCCCGGTGCTGCGCCGCAGGTCGCCGCGCGGGAACGCGGCCACCACGCGCGGTGCCGCGTCGAAGGCGGCGAGCAGGTGCCGGTGCAACGCGTCGAGACGGTCCCGGTACGACGCCAGCTCGCCGCCACTCGCGTCGCGGACCCGCTCGAGCAGGAGCGCGTCCTCACGCGGCCGGCCGGGATATGTGTCCTCGGCCAGCCCCACGACGTACAGCACGTCGACCTCGAGCCCGATGGCCGCCGAGACGGGGGAGACCAGCACGCCCTCGCCGAACCTTCCGACGCGAGGGAGGGCCGCCTCGAGCTCGAGGGTCAGCACGTCGACAAGGCCGCGCAGGTCGGCCGTCTCCTCGAACGCGTCGAGGTCGGCCAGGCCACGGATCACGCCCGCGACGGTGGTGGCCGCATACTGCTCCTCCGCCGGCAGCCTGGCCAGGGCCGCCGGGTCGCCGTAGAGGCTGGCGAAGAGCTCGCCGGCCCATGCGCTGAGCGCCGACCACGTGGTCAGGCCGAGACCCTGCTGCAGCCGCCGGCGCAGCGTGGTGGCGAAGTCGCGCAGGGCAGCCACGCTGTCGAGGTCGCGCCGGTAGCCGTCGATCCGGGACTGATAGGGGTCCTCGCGCTCGCCCTCGGCGACCAGCTGGGACTCGAGCGACCCCGCATGGGTCAGCAGGCGACGGTCCCAGTCGTCCCCGGACACCACGGCCGCGCTGCGCGACAGCCGCTCCCACCGCGACGTGGGCAGGGGACCGCCGTCGAACGTGCGTGTCGGCGCCTCGGAGACCGCGGTGAAGAAGTCGGCGCGCGGCATGTCGCTCTCGGCCAGCGAGAGGACGTCGAGGAACCCGCGACCCAGTGAGCGCTCGACCACGGGGCGGGTGCCGGCGCCGTTGACGGTCACGCCGGCGGCGGCGAGGTGCTCATGGAGCAGCCGGGCATAGGGGTGGGTCGACGCGTAGAGCACCGCCACCCGGTGAGCCGGTGTGGTCTCGAGCGTCGTGACGACGTCTCGGACGACACAGCGGACCTCGTCGTCGGAGTCGGAGGCGTGGAAGACCTCGTGGGCCACCCGCGGCTTCGTCCGGGTGCCCTCGAAGGGCTGGCCGAGCCGCTCCAGCGAGCGGCGTACCGCCCGGTCGGCTCGGCGGACGTCGGTGGTGCCCAGCACGACGGTGAGATGGGCGTCGTCGGTCAGGGCGCGGGCGAGGCGGGACTCGGCGAGCGTGAGCTCCTGCGGGAGGTAGAGCACGAGCGCTCCCAGCGCGGGCGTCGCGTCGAGGCTGCCCGCCATCAGCGCACGTGCCGCGTCGAGCAGGTCCGTCTGGTCGTACCACTGCGGTGCCAGCGAGCCCACCACCGAGCGGTGCAGGCGCACCAGGTCGTGGGCCAGGCGGGAAGCACCGGCGACGCTGGCGAGGGCTGCCTCCCCGAGGTCGCGCAGCTCGCGGTGGGCGCCGACGAGGGCCCGGATCGTGGCCGGATGGTCCTTCACCGGGTCGAAGACTCCGGGGGCCTGGTCGAGCGCCGCTCGCCACGCCGCGGCGACGACCGGACGGGTGGCGGGTCGCCGCGGTGCCAGGGTGGCCGCGGCGAGCGTCTCGGCGAGCCGGGGGAGAGTCGCGAGCGAGATGCCCGCGACGCCAGCTCTGCCGTCGGAGGAGTCGCCGTCGGAGATGCCGCCCGCGAGGTGCCGCCGGGCGACGATGCCGGCGAGGTTGTTGGGCAGCAGCAGCGTTACCGGCGCCATCGGGTCGTCGTGCTTGGCGGCGCGCACGACATCGCGCAGGGTCTCCAGCGCGCTGACGCCGTATGCGGTGACGATGGTCTGGACCGACACGCCTGTCCCCTTGAGTCGACTGAAGAGACCCTAACCGTGGGCACCGACAGCCGGTCAGCCGCACGGACGCAGCCGCCAGTGAGCGGCTGCTGTAGAAAGGGGTGGTGAGCGACCGACTCCTGCTGGGCCCCGTGCTGCGCTACGTCGACGAGACCACCGCCGCCGTCTGGGTGGAGACGAGCGGTCCCGCCACCGTCGCGGTCAGGGCCGACGCGAGGCAGTGGACCGCGGCAACCTTCGCCGTGCACGGCCATCACTACGCGCTCGTCGAGGTCGAGGGGCTCGAGCCGGGCACGATCTCGGCCTACACCGTCGAGATCGACGACACGGTGGTGTGGCCGCCTGCCGACAGCGACCTGCCGCCGAGCCGGATCGCCACTTTGAAGCCGGGCAAGGACCTCCGCCTCGCGTTCGGGTCCTGCCGGATGGCGCTGCCCCACGACGACGAGGCCAACAAGGCGCACGGCGTCGACGCGCTGCGGGCGTATGCGCACCACATGGCGTCCGACGACGCGGACAAGTGGCCCGACCTCGTGCTGTTCCTCGGTGACCAGGTCTACGCCGACGACACCTCGGAGGCGATGCGCGAGTTCATCGCCTCCCGCCGCAGCCTGAAGGAGCCGCCCGGCACCGAGCTGAAGGACTTCGAGGAGTACACCCACCTCTACCACCTGGCCTGGACCGACGCCACCAACCGCTGGCTGCTCTCCACGCTGCCCAGCGCGATGATCTTCGACGACCATGACATCCGCGACGACTGGAACACGTCCGCGCAGTGGCGTCGCGAGATGGCGAAGGTGTCGTGGTGGCCCTCCCGGATCGTGGGCGGCCTGGCGTCGTACTGGATCTATCAGCACCTCGGCAACCTCTCCCCGACCGAGCGCGCGAAGGACGAGATCTGGTCCCAGATCGTCGCCGAGCAGCAGGCGGGGGAGAGCCGGGACTGGGGGCGGGTCCTGGATGCGTTCGCGGCCCGCGCCGACGAGCAGCCGGACACCTACAGCTGGAGCTTCGCCCGAGACATCGGCCGTACCCGGCTGATCGTCATCGACTCGCGGGCGGCCCGGGTCCTCCAGCCCAGCGATCGCTCGATCATCGACGAGGGTGAGATGGCGTGGCTCGACGAGCAGATGACGGGCGGCTTCGACCACGTGCTGCTGGGTACGTCGCTGCCGTTCCTGCTGGCCAAGGGGCTGCACAACTTCGAGGCATGGAGCGAGGCGGTCGCGAGCGGGGCGTGGGGCAAGCGGCTCGCGGTCTCCGGCGAGCGGGTCCGCCGAGCCGTCGACCTCGAGCACTGGGCCGCGTTCCACGAGGGGTTCCAGGCGGTGGCGGAGATGGCGATGGACCTCGCTGCCGGTCGGCGCGGTGAGGCGCCGGCGTCGGTCACGTTCCTGTCCGGGGACGTCCACCACTCCTATGTCGCGCAGGCCGACGTCGGCAGCGGCGACGGCTCCGGCGAGGTAATCCAGGCAGTCTGCTCGCCCATCCGCAACCAGCTGCCGCGCAAGGCCGCCACGCTGATGGGCGTGCTCGGAAAGGGGCCGCTGGCGGCGTTCACGGGCTTCCTGGCCCGGCGGGCCAAGGTCGAGCGGCCGGTGATCGACTGGGAGATCACCCACGGGCCTTGGTACGAGAACAACTTGGCGACGCTCGAGACCCGCGGCCGCGGCATGTCCCTGCGGTGGGAGGCGGGCAGCCCCGATGGAGCCGACGCCGACGGGTCCCTCCGGGTGATCACGGAGTTCTCGCTCGAGTCGGACTGAGGGTCGGGTGCCTGCGGGTCGACGACGTCATGTCACGCTGACAGGCCAGCCGGCTGGCGCCTAGGCTGCGGCCATGCTCCCCACCGACCATCTCCTGGCGTTCACCTTGACGGCATTCGTCGTCATCGTCATTCCGGGTCCGAGCGTCCTGTTCGTCGTCAGCCGTGCCCTCGTCCTGGGGCGGCGCGGGGCGTTGACGACGGTGGTCGGCAACTCGCTGGGCGAGTATGCCCAGGTGATGGCGGTGGCCTTCGGTGTCGGGGCGGTCGTCGAGCGCTCGGTCGTGGTGTTCACGGTCGTCAAGCTGTGCGGAGCGACGTACCTCGTCTACCTGGGTGTGCAGGCAATCCGCCACCGCGCCAGGCTCACCGAGCTCCTCGAGGGGAGCGCCGCTCCGGGCGGTCGGCTGCGGACCATGCGGGAGGGGTTCGTCGTCGGCGTGGCCAACCCGAAGTCCATCGTGTTCTTCGCTGCGATCCTGCCGCAGTTCGTCGACCCGGCGGCGGGATCGCTGACTCTTCAGCTGCTGACGCTCGGCGCGGTGTTCCTCGTGGTCGCGCTCGTGTCGGACGGCATCTGGGCATGTGCGGCCGGCTCGGCCCGCGACTGGCTCACCCGCCGCCCGAGCCGGGCCGGCTACCTGGGCGGCGCGGGTGGTGTCGCGATGATCGGCATCGGGGTTCGGCTGGCGGTCACCGGCCGCCACGACTGACCCTCGGCAGCCACGGATACGGCGCCTGCCCACCTCGGACGCGCCGGTCTACTGAGCGGCGCGATAGGCGACCCAGATGTTCGACATCCGCAAGGACTGGCCGGCGGTGAACCGGTCCAGGCAGGGGTCGTCGCCGTAGCTCATGAAGTTGTGCACCGGGTCCCGGCCGGGCTTGAACGCGCAGGTGTCCAGCGACTCCTGACACTGGAAGATGTTGTCCCCGTTGTCCTGGTACGGCGTGTCCGCGAC
>JBBJMF010000046.1:0-21494 GCA_037719575.1 Nocardioidaceae bacterium | reverse complement strand
GTGACGTGGAGCGCGGTGCGGTCGACCGACACCGACAGCGACTGCGGACGGGAGACGGGACCCTCGCTCATGCTCGGCGGCAGCGCGGCACCGGCCGGGGCCGCCATCAGCAGCAGCACGACCGCGGCGACGAGGCGTCTCATGGCTGCTCCCGGACAGCGAGCGTCAGCCGGTCCGCCAGGGCCAGCACCAGTGCCGGGAAGAGGACCGCCGCGACGAGGGGAGTGACGAGCAGGCCGACGTCCCGCGTGGCCGGGTGCCCGTCCACCACCAGCTTGTCCAGGTAGCGCAACGCGCTGGTGAACGGGTCGAGCCGCTGCAGGCGGTCCCCGGCCGACGGTCGCAGCCCGACGGTGGTGAGCTGCGTCGGTCCATACAAGGCGACGAGCACGAGCAAGCTCAGCGTCAGGCTGACGCGGTTCGAGCGCGAGAAGGTGCTGATCAACAGGCCGAGGCCGGCCAGGAACAGGGCGAGCAGGAAGCTGACGACCAAGCCGCCGACGACTGCCCGGCCGACGATCCCGACCCCGCGCCCGAGAAACCAGACGTAGGGCAGCGACTCGTGAGGGCAGCCAACCCGAGCGACATCGCCGCGAGACCCTTCCCGACGAGGATCGAGCGCCGCGGTGCCGGCGTCAGCAGCAGAGTCTCCATGCTGCCCCGCTCACGCTCACGGCTGACCTCACGGACTGACCCACTCTCAACGGGTTCGTCCGACCGGGTCAGGCGCGACAGCTCCGCGTCGGGCCAGACGGACCGAGCGGGGTCAGTCGGTCTGCTGCTGTGTCGACACGCCGCTGAGCAGCTCCCGGACCTCTGACTCGCGATACCTGCGGTGACCCCCGAGGGTGCGGATCGAGCTGAGCTTGCCCGCCTTGGCCCACCTCGTCACGGTCTTGGGGTCGACGCGAAACATGGCCGCAACCTCCGCCGGGGTAAGCAGCGGCTCCGTATCAGTGGGACGTGGGTTCACCGTCGTTCCTCCTGTTGGGAGATGTCTGTGCCCCACCGGCCGCACGGTAGGTCACCTCGGTCAACGTGCCCAGGACATGAGAGACGCACCCCTGAGTGGCGACTCCGGCACCGGAACGGACGGGTACCTACGGCGATACACCCTGAACCGGTCATCCGGCTTAAAAGGCTAGCCGATCCCTGCAAAACCCTCGGGCTTGTTGCACAAACGGATCAGACGGAAACGATCAGTTGGCTCGTTCCATCGCCGTTACGGTTCGCCACCGCTCCACGAACTGCCGGTAGGTCTCCCCTGCTGTGGCGAAGTCACGACGCTGGATGGCGCGCAGCGCGCTCTTGACCTCGTACGCCGACCTATCGCCCGCCAGCGCCGGCCCGAGCAGGCGGGCCACCCCTGCATAATCCACCTCTACCCATGACTCATCGGGGAACGCGGCGAGCCAGCCGCCGAGATCCGAGAGCTCCTGGAGCAGGTCGTCGTCGTCGATGGTCGCATTGAGGATCGTGAATCCCGAGAGCAGTCGGCGCCGGGCGTCCGTCACCGGCGTCCTGAAGCGCACCGAAGTCTCACCCTCCAGGTCGTACTGCTCGCGTTCCTCCTGCGCGATGAGCAGGAACCAGGTGCGAGGAACTCCCCAGGTCGCCTGGCGGATGTGGGGCAGCGCCGTCGGGTTCGCGGCCCGCCAAGCGGCGTACCCGGCATCGACCGCTGCGCGCTGATCGTGTGCGAGGAAGATCGCCTCCGTCCCCTCATCGGCATCCTCGATGAAGGCGGCCATGGCCAGCCAGGAACGCAGGACGAGATCCACCGGACAGACGAAGAGCGACCCGTCGCGCCGCATGAGGTAGCACCCCGCCAGGTCGTCGCCGGCGCGCGGGGCTGTCGTCTCGGCCAGCGTCCGGGACAAGACGGTGCGCTGCTCGCTCGAGAGGGTCACTGTGGCGGCGGTCTCCACCGGCGGGTCGCCGCGGCCAGCACCCAGTCCGCGAGTCGACAACGGCTCGGCGGGCTCGTAGACGCGCAGGTACGACGCGTAGGGCAGCAGCACACAACCACCCTAGCCGCGCCACACCCGCAGAAAGGCCGCCGTGCGCGGGGCCTATCGTGGATTGACCAGCCCCGACCGCCGGGTGGGCACCGAGCGCGCAAGGATGACTGACCGTGGCCGACACCTCGACGTTCTCCGTCTTCGAGCAGGGCTCGCAGCACGAGCAGGTGGTGTTCTGCCAGGACCCGGAGACCGGTCTGCGCGCGATCATCGCGATCTACTCCACAGCGCTGGGACCCGCGCTCGGGGGAACGCGCTTCTACCCCTACCTGAGCGAGGCGGACGCCGTCCGCGACGTGCTCAACCTCGCCAGGAGCATGGCGTACAAGGCGGCGCTGACCGGGCTCGACCTGGGCGGCGGGAAGGCCGTCATCATCGGCGACCCTCGGCAGGACAAGTCGGAGGCGCTGCTGCGTGCCTACGGGCGCTTCGTCCAGTCTCTCGGGGGCCGCTACTACACCGCCTGCGATGTCGGCACGTACAGCGAGGACATGGACGTGGTAGCCCGCGAGTGCGACTTCGTCACCGGGCGCACGGTCGGGCGCGGGGGCGCCGGGGACTCGTCGGTCCTCACGGCGTTCGGGGTGTTCCAGGGGATGCGAGCCGCGGCAGAGGTCGCCTGGGGCGCTGTGACCTTGCGGGGACGACGGGTCGGCGTGGCCGGGGTCGGCAAGGTGGGACACTTTCTCGTCGAGCACCTGCTCGCGGACGGCGCCGAGGTCGTGATCACCGATGTCTACGAGCCCGCTGTCGCCGGGGTTCTGGCCAGCCATCCGGAGGTGGAGGTCGTAGCCGATACGGACGAGCTCGTCGCGTCCGACATCGACGTCTACGCTCCCTGCGCGCTCGGTGACGCCATCAACGACCACACGGCGCAGATCCTCAAGGCCCGCATCGTCTGCGGCGCAGCCAACAACCAGCTGGCCCACTCGGGGATCGAGGACGTCCTCGAAGGCCGGGGGATCCTCTACGCGCCCGACTACTGCGTCAACGCGGGTGGTCTCGTGCAGGTGGCGGACGAGCTGGATGGCTTCTCGTTCGAGCGCGCCAAGGCCCGCGCCGGCCAGATCTTCGAGACCACGAGGCGGGTGTTCGAGGTGGCCGCCGAGGAAGGCGTGCCGACCGCGGTCGCCGCGGACCGGATCGCGGAGCGGCGCATGTCGGAGGTCGAGAAGCTACGCGGTATCTGGCTCGGCGACTGACCCGTCGCGCCGACGTGGACGCCGGTTCCATCCTGGGGTGCGCTCAGCGGCGCGGGGCTGACCCTCCGTAGAGGTCGGCGTACGGATCTTCGTCATCGGCGAGGCCTTCGCGGTCGGTGTCCGGAGCCCCGTCCGACTCGACGTCACCATGCAACTCGCGCTGAAGCTCAGTGAAGTCCGTGTTGAACTCACGGTACTTGAGCTCACGAGCGACTTTCGTCTGCTTCGCCTTTGCCCGGCCGCGCCCCATAGGGTCGACCCCCTCGCACGTCATGGCCGGGATCACCCGCGGGATTCCCGGTCTCTCACCTGTGTTTGTCGTGAGACCACGATACCCGGCCGCCAGGGCGATACCTACAGCAGACCCGTTGTCGAGACGACCGCGAACGGCCGCTCCGCTCCGCGACGGTATCCCACGTCGGCCGCCGGAGGTCAGGCCGGGCGAAGGCCCGGCATCAGGCGATGCCGGGCCCCGCCTCCTCGTCGCGCGGCTGCCTCAGCTCCGGCGCCGCGCGACCCTGCCATCAGCCGATCAGGGCCCCTGGAAGCTGAGGAGCTCGGTACGAGCGGCCTCAGGACTCAGATCGAACTCCTGGACGATCCCGACTCCGGGGGCATAGCACTTGAGCTCGACGACCGTCGGATCGAGGGCGGTGGTGTCCTCGGTCAGCCGCACGTGGCTGAAGTGACCGGCTTCGGTGGTTGCCTGCGTGGACAGGGTGAGGAACTGCGCCTGGTCCTCCGCATGGCCGCGGTAGAACTCCTGGCGGTAGGGCTCGCCCGGCTTCGGGTGCGCGAACATCACGATCCCCGCCATGGCGCCGTCCACGCCGGCTTCCCATGAACCCTCACGCGAGACCACGCGTCCGTTGCGGTACACCTTCGTGTCCTCGCCCAGGTACCACACGGTCCCGCGAAGGTCTTGGGCGTACCAGTCGAAGGTGGCCTCGATGAGCTCGCCGTCCAGCTTGACGACGTCGTGGACGACAGTCGCGCGAATTCCCTCGATCATCTTGGTGCGGTTCAGCACATCGACGGTGATGCGCTCGTGGCCCTCCGCCGTGTCGCCTCCGTAGATCCACCTCATCCCTGGCAGGAAGGGTGAGTACAGGTTGTCGACCTGCTGGACGAAGTCGCTCGGTGGCGGCAGCGGGATCGTGGGTGGCGCCTTCGGCGCCGACTGGGCCTCGCCGACCGGGCCGGACGCGACAGCCGACCCCGGCTGAACGCTGTAGGCGAGCGTGCCGAGCAGCACGACGGACGCGACCGCCGCCACCGACCTGCGGCCGTTCTTCGAGAATGTTGACATGGTTCCTCCTGTGTAGGACCCGTGAGTTCGGGACTCCTCAGAGGCTGCGCCACGGGTTCTGAGGCCACCCTGAACGGCCGACCGACCGAGAGCACTCACCGATCGCCGCGCTTCAGCGCGTCTTCAGGACGGACGTGACACCGTGTTGAGGTGCGCATCCTTGTCGTGGACGACGACCTGCATCTGGTCCAGGCACTGAAGCGCGGACTCCAGGCCGAGGGGTACGCGATCGACGTCGCCCTCGACGGTCTCGAGGCCGAGTGGCTGGCTACCGAGAACCCGTACGACGCGATCGTCCTCGACATCATGCTGCCGGGCCTGAGCGGGGACCTGCTCTGCGCCCGGCTCCGCGCGGCGGGAAACTGGACACCGATCCTGATGCTGACTGCCAAGACAGCGAAGAACGAGGAGGCCCGGGCGCTCGACACGGGGGCCGACGACTTCTTGTCGAAGCCGTTCTCGTACGTCGTCTTGGTGGCTCGGCTCCGCGCGCTGATGCGCCGAGGCGGTGCCGAGCGACCGGCCGTGCTGGTGGCAGGCGACCTCAGGCTCGACCCGGCCACCCACGAGGTGCACCGAGGTGACGTCAGGGTCAACCTGACCCCCCGACAGTTCTCCCTGCTGGAGTTCCTGCTGCGCAGGGCAGGCGAGGTGGTCCCGAAGTCGGTCATCCTGGAGCATGTCTGGGACTTCGCCTTCGAGGGAGACCCCAACATCGTGGAGGTCTACGTGCGTCAGCTGAGGCTGCGCATCGACGAGCCGTTCGGACGCAACAGCATCCAGACCCTCCGGCTGGTGGGCTACCGCCTCGCCGCGGACGGCGGCTGAGATGACGCCTGTCGTCGAGGGGACCCGCCGGACCAGGCGTGGTGCCCTGCTCACCTCGGTGCGGGCCCGGACCACGGCCCTCGCCGCGCTGATCGTCGGCCTGACGCTGACCGCCGGAGCTGTGGGCCTGCTCGCGACCCTGGAGCACTCGCTGGTCAGCAGCAGGGACGCATTGTCGCGCGCCCGTGCCGTCGACCTGGCCGACCAGGCTCAGCACGGCAGCCTGCCGCGCCGTCTCATCGACGTCGGTGAGGACTTCGTCGGCCAGGTGGTCGACGCGGACGGCACGGTGGTGTCGGCGTCGAGCGGGCTCATCGGCGCGGGCCCGATCAGCAGCCTCCGCGGGGCCACTTCGACTCCGAGTCTGCGCACTCTGCACGGCGTACCCGATGACGCGGAGCAGGAGAACTACCGCGTGTGGGTGCTCCGGACCGACACCGCATCGGGACCCGTGACGGTGTTCGTCGGGGTGAGCCTCGAGTCCGTCAACGAAGCAGTGTCCTCTCTGCGCCGGGCGCTGCTCGTCGGAGTGCCGGTGATGCTCGCGCTGTTCGTCCTCGGGACCCGCATCCTCGTGGGGCGGGCGTTGAAGCCCGTCGAAGACATCCGGGCCGAGGTGGCAGCCATCTCGGGCACGGTTGCCGACCGTCGCGTCGCGGCCTCGGGCGCCACCGACGAGATCGGGCGTCTCGCGACCACGATGAACGACATGCTTGACCGGCTCGAGGCGGCGAGGCTGCGGCAGCAGGAGTTCGTCGCGGACGCATCTCACGAGCTGCAGAGCCCGCTCGCCGCCTTCCGCGTCCAGCTCGAGGTGGCGACGGCGCATCCCGAGGATGTCGAGTGGCAGATCTTGACCCGCGCCCTCCTCGACGACAGCGACCGGATGGAGCGCCTGGTCCGGGACCTGCTGTTCCTGGCCCAGGACGACTCGAGCAACTACCTGCCGACCACCGAACCCCTCGACCTCGACGAGATCGTGCTCGACGAGGTGTCGCGGCTGCGGCAGCGGGTCTCCGTCAGCTTCGACACGTCGCAGGTCTCGGCGGCCCCCGTGCAGGGGAGCCGCGACGACCTGGCTCGACTGGTGCGGAACCTGGTCGAGAATGCCGCCGCGCACGCGCGGACCCGGGTCACGGTGCACGTGTCGGCCACCGCGTCGTACGCCCGCTTGATCGTCTGTGACGACGGTGCCGGTATCGCCGAAGACCAGCTGGACCGAGTGTTCGACCGCTTCGTGCGGATCGATGGCGCGCGGACGCGCGGCTCGGACGGCCAGGCGGGCGGCACTGGTCTTGGGCTGTCCATCGCCAGGGTCATCGCCGAGCGACACCACGGCTCCGTCAGGGTGGATACCGCCTCGGATGTCGACGTGGGCGCCTGCCTGGTGGTCGAGCTTCCGAGCCCACCCACCGTCCCGTCGCCGGGAACACAGCGCTAGCTGGTCGTGAGTCGGCGTGCGTGTCCGCCTCGGCGTCCGAGACAACGCTGGGTGGCTGCCGAGCACCCGCTACCGGGTGGACACGCCGTCCGGACCCAGCAGTCGGCCCGCAGCCGGGCCACGGTTGATGCTCTAGCGCACCGTGTCTGCCTCTTCCACGCCAGCCGCGAACAGGATGCGCAACCTCAGGTCCGCGCCGATCCGGACCGCCTCCGTGTGATGGGAGGCGAGGGGACAGGGCGGCTCGTGCTCCCAGTGCCCGCACAGCGCCGCCGTGACCGCCGCACCCGGATGTCAGCGTCGGCCGCTATCCGTACGACCACTTCGTGGACGAACGCCACCCGCATGCTCCCAGTGTGCTACCGCTCAGCGCGGATGGTCACCGACGAGGGCGACTCCTCCACCGGAGGCGTCACTTCGGACCTCGCCGCACACCCAGGCGTCCAGGGAGAGCTCCCGCAGCGTCGATACCGCTCGGTCGGCGTCCTCGGCAGCCAGCACGGCCACCATGCCGACGCCCATGTTGAAGGTCGCCTCGAGATCGGACCTGCTCAGCGAGCCCAAGCCTCCGACGAGTCCGAAGATCGTCGCCGGGGCCCAGGTCGTCCTCTCGATCGTCGCCGCGACCGTCGGCGGCAGGACGCGCGCCAGGTTTGCCGCCAGACCGCCCCCGGTGACATGCGCCATCGCCCGGACAGACGTACACCGGATCAGCTCCAGACACGGCTTGGCATAGATCGTGGTGGGCTCGAGAAGCTCCTCACCGAGCGTGCGCCCGAGGTCGTCGATGTGCCGGTCGAGGCGCCACCCGGAATCGCGGAGCACCTTGCGGACCAGAGAGAACCCATTGGAGTGCAGCCCGGATGAAGCCATCGCGACCAGCACATCGCCGAGCTGCACCCGATCCGTACCCAGCAACGAGTCAGCCTCGACCACGCCGGTCGTCGACCCGGCGACGTCGTAGTCGTCAGGACCGAGGAGACCCGGGTGCTCCGCGGTCTCGCCGCCGAGCAGGGCACACCCGGCGGTTATGCAGCCCTGGGCGATGCCTTTGACGATGTCGGCGATGCGGGTCGGCACGACCCTGCCGCAGGCGATGTAGTCGGTCAGGAACAGTGGTTCCGCACCGCACACCACGAGGTCGTCGACAAGCATCCCGACCAGGTCGAGACCGATCGTGTCGTGCTTGTCCATGGCCTGAGCGATCGCCACCTTGGTCCCGACGCCGTCGGCGCTCGCCGCGAGCAAGGGATGCCTCATGGCGGCAACGGCAGCGGCATCGAAGAGGCCGGCGAATCCACCGATGCTGCCGACCACCTCGGGTCGACGGGCCTTCTGGACCCAGGCCTTCATCAGGTCGACGGCTCGCTCCCCGTCGGCGATCGACACACCAGCCGCTGCGTAGGCGCCGGACCCGGTCGACTCAGGCATCACGATCGAGTGCTCCACGTCGTCTGCGGTCAGGGCCGGGTGAGCGCATCGACGGCGCCCGCGCCGGAAAGGGCGATCTCGAGACCGTCCGGGCCGAGTGGCAGGGGTTGCTCTCCCGGCGTCTCGAGCAGATGCTTGCCGAGCAGGTGGGCCTCGGGAAGCTCGATCGGGTAGACGCCGTCGAAGCAGGCCCGGCACAGGTCTGGTCCGGGCACGTTCGTCGCCTCGACCAGCCCTTCGAGCGAGATGTGGCCCAAGGAGTCGGCGCCGATGGAGCGGCGGATCTCGTCCGTGGTCATGCCGTTGGCGATCAGCTCGGCGCGGCTGGCGAAGTCGATGCCGAAGAAGCAGGGCCACTTGACCGGCGGGCTGCCGATGCGGACGTGCACCTCGCGTGCGCCGGCCTCCCGGAGCATGCGCACCTGCGCGCGCTGGGTGTTGCCGCGGACGATCGAGTCGTCGACGACGACGAGGCGCTTCCCCTCTACGACATCACGCAGGGCGTTGAGCTTCAGTCTGATGCCGAGCTGGCGGATCGTGTTGCTGGGTTGGATGAACGTGCGCCCGACGTAGGAGTTCTTCACGAACCCTTGTCCATAAGGAATCTTGCTCTCCTCGGCGTACCCGATGGCGGCAGGGGTCCCCGACTCCGGGACGGGGATCACCAGATCGGCCTCGACCGGGAACTCGCGCGCCAGCCGACGGCCGATCTCGGCCCGGACGCTGTACACACGCTGACCGCTGATCAGCGTGTCCGGTCGCGCGAGGTAGACGAACTCGAAGAGGCACCCCTTCGGGGCGGGCTCGGTGAATTGTTGCGACCGCAGCCCGTCCTCGTCGATCGCGATCAGCTCGCCAGGCTCGATCTCGCGGACGAAGGAGGCCCCGACGATGTCGAGCGCGGCAGTCTCGGAAGCGACCACCCACCCACGCTCCAGACGACCGAGGACCAGCGGCCGGATCCCCTGCGGGTCACGTGCGGCGTAGAGCGTGCCCTGGTCCATGAAGACGAAACAGAAAGCGCCGCTTATCGTCGGCAGGATTTCGAGGGCGGCCTGCTCCGGGGTGAGGTTCGGGTACGACGCCAGCAGCGCGGTCACCAGGTCGGTGTCGGTGGAAGCCTCGCTGGTGCGGGTTGCGACGCCGAGCTGGCCGCCGGAGAGCTGGTCGACGCGCTTGGCGAGCTCCCCCGTGTTGATCAGGTTGCCGTTGTGGCACAGCGCGATGGAGCCGTTGGGCGTCGGCCGGAAAGTCGGCTGGGCGTTGTGCCAGACACTCGACCCGGTCGTGGAGTAGCGCGCGTGGCCCACTGCGACGTAGCCCTTGAGGGAGCTGAGGGTTGGCTCATCGAACACTTGCGAGACCAGACCCATGTCCTTGTAGACGAGGATCTGGCGTCCGTTTCCGACGGCGATGCCCGCCGACTCCTGGCCCCGGTGCTGGAGGGCATAGAGACCGAAGTAGGTGAGCTTGGCGACGTCCTCGCCGGGTGCCCACACCCCGAAGACCCCGCACGCATCCTGAGGCCCCTTGTCCTGCGGGTCGAGGTCGTGAGTCAACAGCCCATCTCCGCGCGGCACTGCCTCAGTCTAACGGCACGGAGCGAGTCGAAGCACCATCGACGAACCTTGCGTGCCGCGGTACTACGCCGGTGTCGGATGTCATTCGAGGAAGCGTTCGTGGCGTCTTGGTCGTCGCCTTGGGGCGACCCAGGCGGGTGGGACGGCTTCGGGGATGCTGTCGGAGGCGAAGCTGATGGTCCAGGTGCCGGCGTCGTACAGCCGGTGGTGGAAACCGCACAACGGGCTGCACCGCCAGAGACTTGCTGGACCGAACGTCCGATCATCGACGTCACTGCAAGCATGACCCCACACCAGCGGGGCGGGCGAGTGCAGCCGGGGTGGACACAGCCCTGGTCTCTGGTGATCACGGCGACCCGGATGGGTCCGTCGAAGGTGCGCGAGCCCGGCCGACATCGAGAACCTGCCCGGCGCCGCCGAGCACGACTGGGATGACCTGGGCGTCGCAGCCAACCGTCGCATCGCGGACACGCTCAGCTGGTCGCCGGTGTCGATCATCAGACCGCAGCCGACACCTTGGCGGAGCTGGTCAAGGCCGATCGAGATCAGCGCCCGCGGCCGGTCCCCGCCGCCGGTCGGCAGACCGCCGTCCAAGGAGACCCGCCGGAACGCTTCGACGAACGAGTCCGCGAGCCGCTGCGGCGCCGTCCGCTCGTCCCGGCCGGCCGGGTAACAACAATGTCGATAGACCAACCCTGGGGTGGCAGCACGCTCACCCGAGTGGCTCACCATGCCCTCGCACGAGGCGCCGCGCCGTCACGTGAGCGGCAGGAGTCTCGAGAGGTCGGACCGCTCGCCGGACGCCCGCACCCGACCGTCCCTGACCCCGGCCGCGAAGTCGAGCCTGCCTCGTGCCACGCCGAGCCAGGTGACCGCGTCCGTCTCCACCACGGCCGGTGGCGTCCCCCGGGTATGGCGCGCCCCTTCGATGCACTGAACGGCGGCGTACGGCGGGACCCGGACCTCCACGCTGCGTCCCGGATGGCGCTGCTCCAGGACCGCAAGGAAGTGCTGCACCGCACGCCGCTCGTCCTCGACCTGCGGGGGTTTGGCGCTGCGCCTCGCCTCGTCGTAGCGGGTGAGCAGCGCCGCGAGCTCCGCCGGCGGCAGTGGACGCAGACGACCTGGCACGCGCCAAGCCTATGTCCCGACGCCGAGGTGGCTCAGTCCTCGATGGCGGGGTACGAGTTGCCGACGAGCAGCGTCGCGAGATGTGACGCGTTCGCCGCGAGGGTCTTGGTCGTGGAGGCGGTCTTCTCCGGGGTCTCGTCCAGGTCGTTGTAGTCCTCCGTGTGCATCGCCTCCCCGTTCCAGTAGGTCACACCACCGGCCGGGATCGAGAAGCCGACGTCGTTGAGACCCTGGTAGGGCGCGGCACTGATCGCGTGGGCACCGTCCTCGTTGCCCACGATGCACGCCGCAGCGACCTTCCCGTAGGTCAATGGCTGACCCAGGTCGTTCGTCTCCGAGAGCTCCGCGTCGAGGCGCTCGAGGACTCGCATCGCCACGCTCGACATCTGCCCCATCCAGGTCGGGGTGGACACGATGACGATGTCGCTCGCGAGGACGGCCCGCCGCAGCGTTGGCCACTGGTCGCCGTCGCCCATGTCCTTCTCGACGCCAGGATGCACGTCGTAGTCCACTACCCGGTACGAGCTGCCGCTCACCCCTCGGGCCTCAAGCGCGTCGAGAAGCTGCCGAGCAAGAAGCTCACTGCTCGACGGCGCGGGTGAAGGTTTGAGGCTGCAGACAAGGGCGATGGCGGTCAGGCTGGCATTGCGACTCATGGAGACGGCGTACCCGAGGCGCACAGCGCACAAACGTCAGGAACCACGATCGGGCTTGGCAGAGGTCCAGCTGCCCAGCGCGTCTCGGCTGGCGCGCCGCGCGGTCACCAGGGGTCAGTCCGCTGGACGCTCCACAAGCTCCTTGAGCGCTTCGAGAGCGGCGATGCCCTTGCGGAGGTTTGTCTTGGTGCCCTTGCGGGTCAGCGTGATCTGGTAGCCGGTCTTGCCTGACGATGGCGTGGACGTCTCCATGTGCGCGAGCATTCCGTGCTCGTCCGCCAGCTCCAGCAGGCGAGTTACCTCGTCCTGCTTCGCACGGATGGTCACGCTTGCGTCCCAGGTCGTGCGCTCGAGCTTCATCCGCCAACGCTATCCCTGTTCCGTGGTGACGGCACGCGCTTTCACCTGCACCGCAGAAAGATACGTTGACAAAGTCGACATGCGCCACCATCAGGCCAACCGGGTCCGGACCCGGCGGCTCACCGGGGTCGGCTGAGCGACGTCACTGGCCGCGCTCGAAGCGCAACCACTCAGGTGGCGAACGCACGGGGCACAGTCGACGACCAGGCAGCCCGGAGCTCACCGAGGCTGATCGCGAACGCGCCATGCACCTCGAGCGAGGCCTCGTCGCCCACTCCGTCGGTGACCCCGATATGCCGGCACGGGACGGCATGAGTCGTGCACAGGTCACCGAGCTCGGTCCCGCATCCGCTCGGTACGGCGACAAGCGCGCGAGAGGCGGACTCGGAGAACAGCCAGGCGAACGGCGCGAGATCCTCCGGGAGCGAGACCCGCGCCCCTATCCCGCGGCGCAGGCACGACTCGACCAGGGACTGGGCCAGCCCGCCGTCCGAGAGGTCGTGGGCCGCGCTCGCCAGGCCCTTGCGGGAGGCGGCGACAAGCACCTCTGCCAGCGCCCGCTCGGCCGCCAGGTCGAGGAAAGGCGGCCGGCCGCCGAGATGGCCGTGTTCGACGTCCGCCCACGCCGACCCGTCGAGCTCGTCACGCGTGGTGCCGAGCAGGTAGATCCGCTGCCCTGGCTCGACGAACCCGATCGGCGTACGACGGGTGACGTCGGCGATGACACCCAGCACCCCCACCACCGGCGTCGGCAGGATGGGAGCCGCCGCCGTCTGGTTGTAGAGGCTGACGTTCCCGCCGGTGACCGGGACCCCGAGCGCGCGACACCCGTCGGCAAGGCCCCGGGCTGCTTCGGCGAACTGCCACATCACGTCGGGGTCCTCCGGCGACCCGAAGTTGAGGCAGTCCGTGACCGCGATCGGCCGGGCGCCCGTCGTCGCGACGTTTCGATAGGCCTCGGCGAGCGCCAGCTGGGCCCCAGCGTAAGGATCGAGCCGAGTGAACCGGGCGTTGCCGTCGAGTGCGAGCGCGACCCCGAGTCCGGTGTGCTCGTCGACCCGGAGGACCCCCGCGTCCTCCGGCTGCGCAAGCACGGTGTTGCCGCGCACGTAGCGGTCGTACTGGTCGGTCACCCAGCTCTTGTCGCACAGGTTCGGCGACCCGACCAACCGGAGCAGCGTCGCCCGGAGCCCACTCGGCCCGGTCGGCGCTCCTAGACCCGCCGCCCGGTACGACGCTGCCTGTAGCTCGTCCTGACCGGACGGGCGGGCGAACGGCCGCCGGTAGACCGGGCCGTCATGAGCCACGGTCCGCGGAGGTACGTCGACGATGGTCTCGCCACACCAGTCGATGACCAGACGTCCTGTCGTCGTGACCTCCCCGATGACGGTGGCGTCCACCTCCCACTTGTCGCAGAGCGCCAGGACGTCGTCGATGTGCCTCGGCGAGACGACGGCCATCATCCGCTCTTGCGACTCGCTCATCAAGATCTCCTCCGGCGCGAGGGAGGGATCGCGGAGCGGCACTCGGTCGAGCCAGACGTGCATACCGCCGTCGCCGGCGCTGGCCAGCTCCGACGTCGCGCATGACAGGCCCGCGCCGCCGAGGTCCTGGATGCCCGCGACCAGCCCGGCCTCGAAGAGCTCCAGCGTGCACTCGATGAGCAGCTTCTCCATGAACGGGTCGCCGACCTGCACGCTCGGGCGCTTGGCGGGTCCTTCGGCGTCGAAGGTCTCCGACGCCAGCACGGACACGCCGCCTATCCCGTCACCACCCGTGCGTGCGCCGTACAGGACGACGAGATTGCCGGCGCCGGAGGCCTTGGCGAGGTGGATCTGCTCGCGTCGCATGACGCCGACGCACAGTGCGTTGACGAGCGGGTTCCCGGCGTACGACGGGTCGAAGACCGTCTCACCACCGATGTTCGGCAGACCGAGGCAGTTGCCGTAGCCTCCGACGCCGGCGACGATCCCCGGTAGCACCCGGCGAGTGTCCGGGGCGTCCATCGGCCCGAAGCGCAGCGAGTCCATGACGGCGACCGGTCGCGCCCCCATCGCGAGGATGTCGCGGACGATGCCGCCGACGCCGGTCGCCGCGCCCTGGTATGGCTCGATGTACGACGGGTGGTTGTGCGACTCGACCTTGAACGTCACCGCGTAGCCCTCGCCGATGTCGACGACGCCGGCGTTCTCCCCGATGCCGACCAGGAGGCGCTCGCTCATCTCGTCGGTCATGTCGCCGAACTGACGCAGGTGGACCTTGCTGGACTTGTAGGAGCAGTGCTCGCTCCACATCACGGAGTACATCGCGAGCTCCGACGATGTCGGCCGCCGGCTCAGGATCTCGCGCAGCTGGGCGTACTCGTCGCTCTTGAGTCCCAGCTCGGCCCAGGGTTGCGACATGTCGGGGGTCTGCTCGGCCTGCTTGACCGTGTCGAGCGATCGGTGTCCCGTCACCCCTGAACGCTACCGGTCTCCACTCCCCCCTTGGGAGAGGTAGCGGGCGAGGAAGGTGGCCGTGCGCGGGTCCCTCGGCGCGGTGAGGACCTCCGAGGGCGGACCGTCCTCGACCACCGCTCCACCGTCGAGGAAGACGATCCGGTCGCCGACCTGGCGCGCGAAGTCCATCTCGTGGGTCGCCATCACGATCGTCATCCCGTCGCGCTTGAGCTCTGCGATGACCGCGAGCACCTCCGCAACGAGCAGGGGATCGAGCGCGGACGTGATCTCGTCAAGCAGGAGCAGGCGCGGCGCCATCGCCACGGCCCGGATGACCGCGACCCGCTGCTGCTGGCCTCCGGACAGGCTGTCCGGGTAGGCACGCGCCTTCTCGCTCAGCCCGAAGCGCTCCAGCAGGGCGAGACCCCTGGCCTCGGCATCCGACCGGGCCACCTTCATCGAGCGACGCGGTCCGAGGGTGAGGTTGGCGAGCACCGACAGGTGAGGAAACAGGTTGTAGGCCTGAAACACGATGCCGACCTCGCGGCGCACGTCGTCGGCGTCGACCCGCGGGTCACTGATGTCGCGGCCGTCGAGCCAGATCGTCCCGTCGTCGACGGTCTCCAGCAGGTTCACGCAGCGCAGCAGGGTGGACTTCCCCGACCCGGAGACTCCGATCAGGCACACGACCTGCTGCTCGTCGACCTCGAGGTCGATCCCCGTGAGCACGTGGTGGGCGCCGAAGTGCTTGCGCACCCCGTCCAGGCGAAGCAGCGCCATCAGTCGGCGCCCTGCTCTCGGCGGAGCTGACGCAGGGCCAGCCAGTCTGCCAGCCGGGCCAGCGGCACGGTCATTACGACGAAGAAGCCCGCCGCCACGACGTACGGCGTGAAGTTGAAGTCCAGGCTGGCGTTGATCTGGGCCTCACGCAAGATCTCCACGAGACCGGCCGTCGCCACCAGCGCCGTGTCCTTCTGCAACGAGACGAAGTCGTTGAGCAGCGGCGGCATCACTCGACGAAGGGCCTGCGGAAGTACGACGTGCCGCATGGTCTGTGCGTAGGTGAGGCCGAGGGACCGCGAGGCTGCCCACTGGCTCGGGTGCACGGACGAGATGCCGGCCCGGATGACCTCCGCCACGTAGGCGCCGTACGAGAGCGTCAACGCGATGACCCCGAGCCAGAAGATGTCCGTGGGTGTCCCCTGCAGCTGCAGCGCCGGCAGCCCGAAGCACACCAGGAAGATGACGAGCAAAGTAGGGGTCCCTCGGAACACGTCGGTGTAGACGACCGCCAGCACCTTGATCGGTGCCAGCGCCGGAGCCGGCACCACCCGGACGACCGCGACCAGCAGCGCCACCACGAGGATGAGCACCTCGGCGACGACGAAGAGCTTCACGTTCAGCACGAAGGCGCTCGCCAGGTCGGGCAGCACCGTCCTCGCATAGTCCAGGTCGAAGTACGTCGCGCGCACCCGGTCCCATCCCGGCGACCGGACCGTGACGATCCCCAGAGCCGCGAGCACCAGGACCGTCGATGCCGCCGCGAGGGCACCGCTGCGAAACGCCTGGCGATGGCGATAGGCGAGCCGCTCGCGTTGCCTGTCGCTGGGCCGCCAGTCCGCCATCGGTCAGGCGTCGAGCTGCGGCACGTCGACGACCTGGCTCAGCCACTGGTCCTCGATCGAGGCGAGCGTGCCGTCCGCTCTCAGCTCCGTGAGTGCTTGGTTGGCACAGGTCACGAGCGGGTTCCCCTTCTCGAACAGCAACCCGAACTCCTCCTGCTGACCGGTCTCCGGCTGGAACTGCCCGGCGATCGTCGACTTCGGGATCTCCACAGTCGAGATGTAGAAGGCGGTGGGCAGGTCGACCACGATGCCGTCGATCTGCCCGTTCTGCAACGCGTTCTTGGCGATGTTGGTGTCGTCGAAGACCTGCGGTTGAGCGCTCGTCCTGATCGTGTCGGTGATGGCGCTCAACGACGTTGTACCGACCTGTGCGCCAAGGGTCGCCTCGGCGAAGTCGGACAGCGAGGTGGCGTCGGCGAACGGCGAGTCATCGAGCGTGATGATCGCCTGAGCGGCCGAGTAGTAGCCGTCAGAGAACGTCACCGCCTCCGCGCGCTGGGCGCTGATCGAGATTTGGTTGATGTCGAAGTCGAAGTCCTTCTGCCCCGGCTGGTAGCTCGAGTTGAAGGGCACCTTGGTCCATGTGACGGCATTGGGACCGAAGCCCATCCCCTTGGCAACCGCGTAGGCGACCGCGGACTCGAAACCCTTGCCGTTCGTCGGGTCGTTGTCGGAGAAGAACGGCTCGTACGCCGGGGAGTCGGTCGCGATGGTCAGCACTCCCGCCTCGACGGTCTCGGGATTGGCGCAGGCATCGACGTTCGACGAGAGAGGCGGCGAGGTGGTGCCGGTTCCTCCGGTACCGACAGGGCCCGTCGCCTCCTCGGTGGGCGCGCAGGCGATGGGTACCAGGCAGATCAAGGAGGCACTGAGGAGAAAGGCTGGCCTGCCGAGCAAGGCGCGAGTTGACATGGCGACATCGTAGAGCGGTGGACACCTCACCGCGGCGAGTCAGTGGCGGATGAGACCGACGTTCTCCGGGTTCGGTGTCTCGAGCCAACCGGCACGTCGTACGCCCGCCTCGAGCAGGACCAGCGCGATCGCCAGGGCCAAGGGGCCACTTCCGACCAGGTGGGCAAGCATGAGCGCGACGACCCCGAGCGCCTCACCCACCTGCACAAGTGGCTGGGACGCCGTTCGCCAGCCCAGCAGCACGAGGACACCGGCGGCCACCACCGGCACCCTCGCGATCGTCGTGTAGCCGGCGGTTCCCACGTCTCCCCACGGCAGTCCGAGCGAGACGACACCGACCATCAGCGCAGCGAAGACCCAGCCACTGAGCCGTGTCGTCGGACGGCCGGTCTGGCGTCGAGCGCCTCGGCCGGGGACGCTCACACCCGGCGACCCGGTGACAGCCACAGCCCGATGACCGCGAATGCGACCGCCAACGTCTGGGCGAAACCGGAGTTGCTGCTCACTCCCGGGAGCACGATGATCACCCAGTAGCCGACCAGGGCCGCGGTGCCCACGGCAGCAAGGAACCAGGAGTTCTCGGCCGTGAGCCCGAGCCGACCCCCGACGAGCGGCGCCATCTGCAGCACCGCGCACACCGCCGCGAAGACCGCCCACGCCGGGTAGGCGTCCCACCCGTTCGGACCGTCGTTCTCGCCGAACGACAGGCCGATGAGCAGGAGTACCGGACAGGCGACCTGGGCGAACACCCGGAGGGCACTGAGGTTCGTGAACGCCGAAGGTCTCGAGGCCACCGGCCCGGCGGTCTCCTCGGACCGGCCGGGCTGCCCGGGCGACGATGCCTGGCCGGGCTCGGGCTCTGCCGGCGCCTGCCAGGGCTGGTCCCAGTCGGCCCACTGCGGCTGCTGCGCTGGCTCGGCTGGCTGGGCAGGCTGGGCAGGCTGGGGAGCCGTTATCCGCTGGGTCAGGGTCTCGTCCGGCGTCCCTTGCTCTTCGTTCTCGCTGCTCATCGGGTCCTTTCCGTCATGATCCGTCAGGAGGCTTGGTCATCGGCCGGCCAGCTCCGTCAGGACAGAGGTGAAGAAGCCCAGACCGTCGGTACCGGGTCCGCACAGGTCCTCGACGGCATGCTCGGGGTGCGGCATCAGCCCGACGACGTTCCCCCGCGCGTTGCAGATGCCGGCGATGTCGCGCTGCGACCCGTTCGGGTTGACCTCCAGGTAGCGGGCGACGACTCGGCCCTCGCCCTCGAGGACGTCGAGGGTGGCCGGATCCGCGACGTACCCGCCCTCCCCGTTCTTCAGCGGGACCGTGATCTCCTGTCCGAGCTCGTAGGCCGAGGTCCACGCGGTGCTGGTGTTCTCGACCCGCAGCCGCTGGTCGCGACAGACGAACGTGCGGTGGTGGTTGCGGATCAGGGCTCCCGGCAGCAGGTGCGACTCGCAGAGGATCTGGAACCCGTTGCAGATGCCGAGCACCGGCATCCCGGACTCGGCGGCGGCGACGAGCTCGGTCATCACCGGCGCGAAGCGGGCGATCGCGCCGCAGCGGAGGTAGTCGCCGTACGAGAAGCCGCCGGGAAGCACCACCGCGTCGACGCCGCGCAGGGCGTGGTCCGCGTGCCACAGCGTCACCGCCTCGCCACCGCCGATCGTGATCGCGCGACACGCGTCGGAATCGTCGAGCGATCCCGGAAACGTGACGACGCCGATCCTCACTGCCCTTCCACCCGGACCGTGTAGGTCTCGATCACCGGGTTGCTGAGCAGCGTCTCCGCGACCCGCCCCACCTCTGCGAGGCGTTCGTCGGTCGGGTTGCCATCGAGCTCCAGCTCGAACCGCTTGCCCTGGCGGACCGCGAGCACCCCGTCGAAGCCCAGTCTCGGCAGTGCACTGTGCACTGCCTTTCCCTGGGGGTCGAGGATCTCGGGCTTCAACATGACGTCGACAACGACGCGTGCCACGGCTGCTCCTCGTCACGTTGGGGTCCCGGACTCTCCCGAGTCTATGACCAGCGATCGTTCAGCAGCGCCTCGTGGCGAATTCATGGATCCCGCGATCTGGCGGTGCGGGCGGCCGAGCTGGAGATCTTCGGCTAGACCGGCGACGTGTGACGGGCAAGGTCAGGTGAGCTCGCGCTTGAGGATCTTGCCGGTCGCGGTCATCGGCAGTGCATCGCGGAACTCGACCGACCGCGGGTACTTGTAGGCGGCCATCTGGTCCTTCGCCCACGCCACCAAATCCTCTTCGGTCAGGCCGGCGCCGTCCCGGAGGATGACGAAGGCTTTGACCTCCTCACCGTGGCTCTCGTGCGGGACGCCCACGACCGCAGCAAGGGAGACGTCGGGATGTGTCATGAGCACCTCCTCGACCTCGCGCGGGTAGACGTTGAAGCCACCCCGCACGATCATGTCCTTCGCCCGGTCGACGATGTAGTAGAAGCCGTCCCCGTCGCGCCTCGCCAGGTCGCCGGACCGGAACCAGCCGTCGCGCATCGCCCGCGCCGTGTCGTCGGGGCGCCTGTAGTAACCCTTCATGATGTTGTGTCCACGGATCGCGATCTCGCCCACCTCGTCGGCGCCCTCCACGGTGTTCCAGTCGTCGTCGATGAGCTTCACCTCGACTCCCCAGATGGGCGTACCGATGGAGCCCGGGCGCGGTTCGACACCGAGCTGGCTGAACGTCGCCACCGGCGAGGTCTCCGACAGCCCGTAGCCCTCGAGGATCTGGACGTGGAAGCGGTCCTTGACCTGCGTGATGATCTCCACCGGCAGCGATGACCCCCCGGCGACCGCACGCCTCAGGTTGCCGGCGATCTTGTCGACGTCCACATCGTCGCTCAGCGCCCCGAGCAGGCCCCAGTACATCGTCGGCACGCCGGCGAAGAACGTCACCTTCTCGTTGTCCATCAACGTGAGCGCTGCCGCCGCGTCGAACCGAGGCAGCAGCACCAGGGTGGCGCCGGCCGCGAAGCCGGAGTTCATCTGCACGGTCTGGCCGAAGGAGTGGAAGAGCGGCAGCGCCACCAGGTGGGTGTCGGGTGTGAGCGGGTCCATCTTGAAGAGCCGATGGTTGGTCATCACGTTGAAGCCGATGTTGCTGTGGGACAGCTCGGCGCCCTTCGGCTGGCCAGTGGTGCCACTCGTGTAGAGGATCACGGCAGTGTCCTCCGGCTCGGTCACCCGGGTCTCGAACGTCGTCCGCATCTCCGCGACTGCGGCCGCGAACGTCTCGGCGCCTTCGACGGCCGGCTCACCGCCCGGCGTGGCCTCGATGACGAAGAAGTGCTTGCACGCGTCGGCCAGCTCGTAGCCCTCCCAGCCGGCTGCACCCATCGGCAGCTCCGACGTCCCCTCGAAGCAGAACGAGGCCACAGCGTCAGAGTCGTTGAGGTGGTAGGCGACCTCGCGGCCCTTGAAGAGCACGTTCAGGGGGACGACGACGGCGCCCGCCTTCACGATGCCGTAGTAGACGATGGGGAAGAACGGCAGGTTGGGACAGGTCAGGGCCACCTTGTCACCGCGCTCGACGCCGCGCGAGACCAGCAGGTTGGCAACCTGGTTGGCTGCGGCATCGACCTGCGCGTAGGTGAGCCTGGTCGCACCGAGCACGACCGCGTCCCGGTCGGGAACCGTGCGGGCACTGTCCTCGAGCATGGTGGCGATGTTGAACACAGGGTCTCCTTCGGCGTCAGTACCGCTGCCCGGTCAGGCGTTCGTAGGCCTCGATGTAGGTAGCACGGGTCGTGGCGACGACGTCCTCTGGCAGCGGCGGCGGCGGTCCGCCCGACTCTCTGCCCCATCCCGAGGCCGGCGACGTCAGCCAGTCGCGCACTGTCTGCTTGTCGTACGACGGTTGAGAACGCCCCGGCGCCCACCGGGCGGCCGGCCAGAAGCGCGACGAGTCGGGGGTGAGCAGTTCGTCGGCCAGCACGATCGTGCCGTCCTGGCGACGGCCGAACTCCAGCTTGGTGTCGGCCAGGATGATCCCCCTGTCACGGGCCACCCGCTCTGCCCGGCCGTAGACGGCGAGAGTCAGGTCGCGGAGGATGGCCGCGGGCTCCTCGCCGACGGTTGCCACGACGGCGGCGTAGGACACGTTCTCGTCGTGCTCGCCGACGGCCGCCTTGGTGGCGGGGGTAAAGATCGGCGTCGGCAGCCTCGACCCTTGCTCGAGCCCGGCGGGCAGGTCCACGCCGCAGATCCCGCCGGTTGCCCGGTAGTCGAGCAGACCTGATCCGGCGAGGTAACCACGGGCGACGCACTCGACGGGGTACATCTCGAGCCGCTCGCAGACGACCGCCCGCCCGCGCACGACGGCGGGGACGTCGGCCGCGAGCACGTGGTTCGGCCCCAGGTCGGCGACCTGCTCGAACCACCAGAGCGACATCCGGGTCAGGATCTCCCCCTTGTCGGGGATCGTCGAGGCGAGCACCTGGTCATAGGCCGATATCCGGTCGGATGCCACGATCAGCAGTCGGGCCTCGTCGAGCTCGTACAGGTCGCGCACCTTGCCCGAGTAGATGTGCCGGGCGCCCGGGATCTCCACCGGCCACGGCTGC
>JBBJMF010000122.1:0-6980 GCA_037719575.1 Nocardioidaceae bacterium | reverse complement strand
CCGGTCGACTCTGTGGAGGCGACGTACATTCCGTATGGCGAAAGCCGACGCCGGA
The DNA here is from genome assembly GCA_037719575.1 of Nocardioidaceae bacterium. Classification (GTDB taxonomy): domain Bacteria; phylum Actinomycetota; class Actinomycetes; order Propionibacteriales; family Nocardioidaceae; genus JAWWPG01. The sequence continues at coordinate 6,925 of JBBJMF010000122.1, read as the reverse complement.
AGACGATCGTCTACCGGCTCGGCCTTGCTGCCGCCTTGGTCTTGGCGGCTCTCGCTTCGTCGCGTTGGATGGCGCGGTAGACGGTGGAGCGGGCGACGCCGAAGAGGTCGCCGAGTTCGGCGGTGCTGTGCTCGCCGGCATTGTGCAGTGCGACCAGATGGGCTTCCTGGCGGGGGTTGAGCTTGGGCTCCTCCTGCAGCCGGACACGGTGCCGGTTCGACGGCGGCCGCGCAGCGCAGTCAGTCGCAGGTGCCGAGGCGACCGGCCTTACCTCCCCAGCGTCCGCCGGATGATCTGCTCGATCCACAGATCCGTCTCCGCAGGCGGTTCGGCTTGTGCGACCCAATGTCGGTGACGTGCTTGCCGTGACACGATTACGCGCTGCGGTCGTCGTTGACTGGTCCGCCGCGCCAGGTCGGTAGTGGTCGCTGCCCGATGGCGACCTCGAGAGCGGCGCGGGCAAGCAGGCGAGTGGAGTCCAGCGTAGGCAGCGGCGAGACCTCCGACGTCACCAGCAACGGAATCTCCGTACACACCAGCGCGACGGCATCACAACCGCTCTCCCGCAAACGTCGGATGATCCGCACATACTCTGAGCGGGCCGTATCGGAAAACACGCCGTTGACCAGCTCCCCGAAGATGATCTCATCGACACTGACGCGATCAGCTGCCTCTGGGACCTCGCAGTCGATACCTCGGGCCGCCAGCGCACGCGGGTAGACCCAGCCGTCCATGGTGTATTTCGTGCCGAGGATCCCGACCCGACGGCGCCCGTCGCTCGCGGCGCGCTCGGCAACGACCGTGGCGATATGCAGCCCTGGCAGTTCCAGCGGGGTGCCCGGTTGTTCCAGTGCCATGTGCGCGGTGTTGTCCGGGCAGGCGAAGAAGCGTGCTCCCACCGCTGCGAGTCGAGCAGCACTGCGGGCCAGGGTCGTCCGGATACTGGCGTAATCGCCGTCCGCCCAGGCGGCCATGCTGTGGCCCATGGCGATGCAGTCCAGGGTCACGTCCGGATGCTGGTGAGGTCCCAGCTGACGCACGCCTTCATCGGCGAAGGCACGCAGACACAGCGCCGCCCCCTCGACGCTGTGCGCCAGTATCCCCGCGTGTTCCACCTGGCCAAGTGTGCCCCAAGGTCATCTGAACCCGGAGTGTCGCTGAGCTCCGCGAACGCCGTGTCCGGGCGCTCAAGGAGCAGCGGGTAGTCGCAGGGCCAAACGCCATGACCGCGTACGCCGGCAACGTCGACGTCGACTGGGGGCAAGCCGAGTCGTCGACCAGCGCGCATCGCAGCGGCACTCAAACGAGGGCGAAGGCAGATCCCACCCGTCCGCAAGCCGATCCCCAACCGGTGACGAGCGCGTCCGCCCGGCCGAAGTCGCGCCGCAGAGGGTTCGGCTTGCGGCACGATGTAGGACTCAAGGCTAATCGGCCTAACGGCGATCTGTTCGTTCGAGTGGGCGAGCGCGTCGGGTGGCGGTGTCTGTCGCGCGCCGGTACTGGGTCGGTGATACGCCCTGTCGCTCCCGAAACCGTCTGTTGAAGTTTGAAAGATTTGTGAAACCGGACCGCGTGGCAATCTCGGTGATCGGCAGATCTGAGTTCAACAGCAAAGCTAGTGCGCGCTGAATGCGAACCTCGGTGAGATAGTCGACGAACGTCCGGCCCATTGGCGACCACCAGTTCACTGGCGACAAACAACTCGTGCGCGTGCTGCACGACGCGTACGCGAACGAGTCTCTCGTCACCGTTTGAGGCTTGCTGCTCCTGGGTGTCTCGATCACCGCGAGAACCGAAGGATCGTCAAGCGGGACACCAGGCAGCCTTCGATCGAGGAGCTCGTGCTCGCCGCTCTCGGACCAGGCCGAGTCGCCGCGGTGTCGGGCTGTCCGTTCTAGGAGCGGCTCGCCACGTAGCGCACGTGCCGCCGGAGCGGGCTGCCCTCCGGCACCCGGGGGTGGTCGAACTCGCGCTCGAACGTCATGCCCAGGCGTCGCATGACCTGCCAGGACGCCTGGTTGAGCACCGCGGTGACGCTGACGACCCGCTCGACCTCCTCCAGGCCACGTCGCAGGGCAGCAGCGCCAGCCTCCGTCGCCCAGCCGTGTCCCCAGGCCCAGCGGGCGAGCCGCCAGCCCACCTCCAACTCGGAGTCGGGGCGGTCCAGGACCGTCCATTGGATGCCGGTGAACCCGGCGAAGTGGCCGTCGGCCTCGAGCGCCCAGAGGCCGAACCCGTGCTCCTCGACGTGCGCCTCGATGCGGACGACCAGCGCGTCGCTCTGCTCCCGGGTCAGCGGCGCCGGGAAGAAGCGCATGACCTCCGGGTCGGCGTTCATCGCGGCGAACGGCTCCCGGTCGTCCTCGCGCCAGCCGCGCAGGAGCAGGCGGGCCGTACGGATCTCATCGGTCACCATCCGAGTGTGGACGGTCCGGCCCGTCCGGTCGTCGATCCCTTGTTAGCGGACGCGGGCGCCGTCCTGTCGTCGACCAAGGCGCAGCGACGTCGTGTGCGGCTGCGAGCTCCGGGGATGTGGTGCCAGGCCGGCCGGGTGCCGGGAGTAGGCGAAACCAGTTGCCCGCGGAGCACCCGGTCAGGCACCGTCACAGCGTGGACGACCCGGCACGTCTCCTTGCGGCGTACGACGACCAGCTACGCACCGATGCGGAGACACCGAGCGCAGTCTCGGTCACCCGGCACGGTCCCCTGCGCCTGGTGACCTTCGCGGGCGGGCGCGGCTTCATCACCTACCGGGACCTTGGCGGAGCGGACGCCTCGGCGATCCAGCGGCTCGTCCCCAAGTCGCTTGCCCATTACCGGGCGGACCCCCGGATCAACCGGGTCGAGTGGAAGACCCGGGGGCACGACCACGCCCCAGGCCTGCACGAGGCGCTGCTCGAGCACGGGTTCGTCCCGAGCGACCCGGAGTCGATCATGATCGGTGAAGCCCAGGCACTTGCCCTGGACGTCCCGTTGCCCGAGGGCGTCGCGCTGCGCCGGGTCACCACCGAGGACGACGTCCGCGCCATGAGCGCGCTGCAGGACGAGGTCTTCGGCGACCCCGTCTCCGACGAAAGGGCCGAGGCAGTCCTGAACAGGCTTTCCCGGGACGACGGGATGGAGCTCTGGGTCGCCGAGGCGGGAGGGCGCATGGTCAGCGCCGGGCGCCTGGAGCCGGTGCCCGGTACCGCCTTCGCCGGCGTCTGGGGCGGGGTCACGCGCACGGAGTGGCGCGGTCGCGGCATCTACCGCGCGCTGACGGCCGCCCGAGCCAAGTCGGCACTCCGGCTGGGTGCGACGCTCGTGCACAGCGACTCGACCGAGTTCTCCCGTCCGATCCTTGAACGCTCCGGCCTGGTCGCGGTATCCACGACGACCCCCTACTTCTGGCAGCGCGAGGTGTAGGGCACCGTCCACGCGAACCGCGCAGGTCTCCTCCTGCATCGCCTTCCAGGCTGTGACTTGCACCGGTAAGTGGCGCGGTTCTCGCAGCGCTGTGTGGCCGACACCAGCACGGCGATCTTGTCCGATAGCCGATCGACTATCGGGCTTGTCTCGAGTGCTTGTTCGTGTGGTCGTTCGTGGGTTTGCTGCCCGCTGTGGTGATTCCGGCTTCGTGGGCGAGGAGGGCTGCCTCGACGCGGTTGCGAACGTCGAGCTTAGTGAACAGATCACGCAGGTAGCCCTTGACGGTTCCTTCGCTGAGATGGAGTTCGTGCGCGATCTCGGCGTTGGTCTGGCCGAGGCTTAGGAGGGCGAGGAGTTCGAGTTGCCGGGGGCTGAGTGCGGTGAGGCGGTTCGGGTCCGCGTGCCGGGTGGTTGCTCGCATGGCGCGCAGATCGTCGAGCACGTGCCGTGCCACGGCTGGTGAGAGGCAGGAGCCGCCGTGCGCGGCGGCGCGGCAGCCGGCGATCAGGTCGCGCGGATCGCCGGATTTGAGCAGGAATCCGGCGACGCCGAGACCGACAGCTGTATCGACGTAGGCATCGTCGCCGAAAGTAGTGACCATGACGACCGCGGTGTCTGGCGCGGTCCGGATGATCTGGTCGGCGGCTGCGAGCCCGTCGAGCACTGGCATCCGTATGTCGAGCAGCGCGACGTCCGGGCGGTGCCGACGTGCGAGCTCGACGGCCTCGCGTCCGTCACCGGCTTCGGCGACGACGTGCAGACCGGGGTCGGAGTCGAGGATGTCGCGCAGGCCGGCCCGTACCCGGAGGTCGTCGTCGGCGAGCAGAACGCGGCACATAAGCACCCCCCTGGTTCGGGTCGAGTCAGCGCAGGTCGGTGATCGACAGTACGTCGCCGCCGGCGAAGCAGACCCGCCACGACGCATAGCCGAGCGGGAAGTTGCCGTCGGTGTAGTACCGGCAGGTCTCCGCGCCGGCATGGCGTGGGGGGAGGGAGAGACGGACCGGCGCGTCGCGGCTTGGCAGAAGGGCGCGGGCGCTGTTCTCGTCCATGCCGGGGTGGATCTGGGTCATCGTTGCGAGATCGGTCGTGGCGTCGTGGACTGCCCATGTGTAGTAGCCGAGCAGCATGACCAGCGCGGCAGCCACGGGCACGACGCCCGAAATGATCAGACGGCGGCTGGGTGAGACAAGATCGCGGACCTGCGCGAGTGTCGTGGCTAGGACGGGATGGGGCGGCACGGTTGCGTGCAGGGTGAAGACACCAGCTGTGCATCCGGCGCGCATCGTGCCGCCGAGGAGGGTGACGCGGCGGCGTAGGTGCCCCAGCCCGCTGCCGTCGACCACGGGGACGGTCCCAACGACGGGACCGGCGACGGGGTTGGCGATCACGACCTGGACTCGGTCCTCGCGCCGGAGGATCTCGACCGTGACCGGACTTGCAGGCGCGTGGCGGCCGGCGTTCGTGAGCGCCTCGCGGACGAGGCGCTTGAGAGTGTCGTGGACGATCCCCGGCAGGTCCTCGAGGCCGTCGATGCGGGACTCGACGGCCAGTCCGGCCCCCGCGCCCGAGATACGATCGCGTCGAGTGAATCGGCGGTGGGTTCAAGAGTGCCGGGCAGGTGCGTGGCCGGCAGTACGGACACGATCTCGCGCAGCGCGAGGGTGGCGCGTTCGGCAGCTTTGCGGATCGCGGCGGACCTGTCCGACGTGTCGGGATAGGACAGTTGGAGAGCCCCGGCCTGCACTGCGATCAGGCTGAGCTCGTGCCCCAACGCGTCGTGCATGTCTTCGGCGAGCCGGCTTCGCTCGATCTCCGCGGCCCGTGTGGCTACCTCGTCCAGATACTGGGCTCGCATCGAGACGTAGCGGGCGGCGAGGGCGGCCACGGCCAGGACTGCGGCCACCAGCACTTGGACGATCACGATGACCGAGACGGTGCTGGCGGTGAGCCAGGCCAGCACAACTAGGCCCTCGCCGATGGTGAGAGCCACCAGGGCGGCGACCTTGCGCATGAATGTCAGCTTAGAGACCAGCCCTCATGCGTCGCGGCGGCGAAGAACGATCACGCCGGCCGCATGGATCGCGACCGCCCAGCTGGCAGTGATTACCAGCCCGACGACTGCGGGGTAGCTCGTCGCGTCGCCGGTCAGAAACGCCGAACCCGCACCGGCCGGCGACCACACCGCGACACTAGACGGCAGCGCGAGGGTCGCGACGAACACCACGAACGACAGTGCGAGAGCTCCTACTGAATGCCGCACCATGACGGCGAGGCCGACCACGATGACCGCGTCGACCAGCACGATGAGGGCCGCGCGGGCGGCGGTGACAGGTATCGACGCTCCTGCTGCGGCATGGTCGCCGAGCACCAGTTGCACCAGTTCACCAGCGACGGCCACCGTGACCAATGCGACGAGGGCCGCACTGAACGCACTGACAGCCGTCTTTGCCGCCAGCATCGCCCACCGCCGAGGCTCGGCCAGCAGAGTCGACCGGATGCTGCCGCTGACGTACTCCGAGGTCACCGTCAGCAACACGAACGCGGCGAGCAGGAGAAGCCCGAACTGCACAGCTGGGGCGACCGCATCGATTGGCTCCATCGTTGTACCCGAACCCCGGTCACCGCGCGCCAGCCCGTAGACGAAATCGTTGGCCAGCGACCACGCGGTAGCACAGATGAGCAGGGACGCGCCGGCCAGACACAAGAAGGGCGAGCGCAGCGACCAAGTCTTGCCCCACTCCGCGCGGACCGCGTCGACGATCATGCCAACACCGCCTGGAACTCGACCTGATCACCAGCCAGACGGAGATAGCCCTCCTCAAGCGTTCGGCTCTCCCGGGCCAGCAGATGCAACCGGATCCCTGCGGCGTGCGCACAGTCGCCGACCAAGCGCACATCGCCGGTACAGGCACGTAGCACGCCGGCGTCGGCGGTCACGGCCACGCCCTGCCGCATCAGCGCCGCCCGCAGCCGATCCTCGCCCGTGGGATCGGGAACCTCGACAACGACCGCGTCCGCAGCGGCTCCGGCCAGCTCGGATGTCGGACAGTCGGCCAGCAACCGGCCCCTGCCAATGACGATGACATGGTCCGCGGTCTGCTGCATTTCGGCCAGCAGGTGACTCGACACCAGGACGGTCCGGTCCTCGTCGGCCAACCGCCGCAGCAGCCCCCGCACCCAGCGCACCCCATCGGCATCGAGCCCATTGAACGGTTCATCGAGAAGAACGACGGAGGGGTCACCGAGCAATGCCGCCGCGATTCCGAGCCGCTGTGCCATCCCCAGCGAGTACCGACCGACTCTCGTCCTGGCCACTCCTGCGATGCCGGCCAACTCGCAGACCTCATCGACGCGCACCGACGGGATGCGGTTGTACCGGGCGAGCCCAAGCAGATGTGCCCGTGCCGTGCGACCCGGATGCACAGCCCGACCGTCCAGATGCGCTCCGACCACTCGCAACGGGTCACGCAACTCCGGATACTGCCGCCCGAAGATATGGGCGCTCCCGCGATCA
>JBBJMF010000045.1:0-21580 GCA_037719575.1 Nocardioidaceae bacterium | reverse complement strand
CCTCGTCCGCCAGGCAGCATGGCGGCGATCGGGGACTCGATAACGCAGGCCGCCGATGTCTGCTGCTGGTACGGCGACCACCCCTCGAACTCCTGGAGCACCGGCGGCGCCAGCTGGGACGGTATCAGCAGCCACTTCGAACGTCTCCGCACCCTCAACCCGAACATCGCGGGGCACAACGACAACGACTCCAGATCCGGTGCCAAGATGGCCGACGGACCGGGCCAGGCCCGAGCCGCGGTCACGCAGCATGCGAAGTATGTCACCATCCTGTTAGGTGCCAACGACGTGTGTACGTCGTCACCGGCGACCATGACGTCTGTTGACACCTTCAGAAGTGAGCTGCAGGCGACGTTGGCGATCCTCGACGCGGGGCCCGCAAGGGCGCATGTGTTCGTGGCGAGCATCCCCGACGTCTACCAGCTCTGGAGCCTGTACCACACCGACTACACGGCGCAGACGGTGTGGGCACTGGCCGGTATCTGCCAGTCCCTCCTGGCACCGTCCCGCACAGAGGACGAACGGCAGTCTGTGCGGGAACGAAACATCGCGTTCAACGCCGTGCTGCAGCAGGAGTGCGCAGCCTTCGCGTGGTGCCGGTCAGACCAGGGCGCTGTGTTCAGCTACCAGTTCAGCCGAGGCGACGTCAGCAAGCTTGACTACTTCCACCCGAGTCTGTCGGGACAAGCCAACCTCGCCACGATCACCTGGCAGCAGAGCTGGTGGTCCTGACTCCGACCGACGCCCGCGGACGGGACTCAGGGCGTTCCGAAGCGCGGTTGCTACCTGTCGATGCAGCTGATGGGATGGTTCGTCCTAGTGCCATTGAGCCTGCTGTCGCTGGTCGACGGCGTGGATTTCGTCCGCGATCATCGGCCACCGCGACTCGGGCGGTCTGCGATCAGGTGTCGAGTCGACGTACTACGAACACGTCGTCGATGGCCGATCCGTCGCCAAGTACGCGAGTGGTGCGATGTGGCCCATTGCAGAGTTGCGCCGTCAGATAGTGACGGCCGCGACCGAGTCGGCCCAGATAGTGGCGGCCTCGTCGACCTGCTCCGGCTGGACGACGAGGGCGGGGATGAAGCGAACTACCTGACCCCAGGCGCCGCAGGTGAGCAGAAGCAGTCCACGGCGAGCGGCTTCCTGCTGCGCGGCCGATGCGGTCGCGCCGTCCGGAACGCCGGCGGCGTCGCGGAACTCGTTGCCCAGCATCAGCCCGAGGCCGCGGACGTCGGTGATGGCGGACTGGTCGGCTGCGACTTTCTCTAGGGCAGCCCGTAGTCGTGCGCCCTGTTGGGCGGCGTTCTGGACCAGGTGTTCTTCCTGGATCACATCGAGGGTGGCGAGGGCGGCTGCGCAGGCGACGGCGTTGGCGCCGTAAGTGCCGCCCTGCGAACCCGGCCAGGCCTTGGCCATCAGCTCCGAGGACGCGGCGATGCCCGAGAGCGGGAACCCGGAGGCCAGACCCTTGGCGGTGATGAGCACATCCGCGCGGATGCCGAAGTGGTCGCCGCCCCAGAAACGGCCGGTGCGACCCCAGCCGGTCTGGATCTCGTCGACGACCAACAAGATCCCGTGGGCGTCCGCGCGTTCACGCAGCCCGGCGAAGAACGTGGCGTTGCCAGGGACGTAGCCGCCCTCGCCCAGCACGGGTTCCACGATGAACGCGGCCGTGTCGGACGGCGCGCTGACCGTCTGGAGGACGTAGTCGAGCTGACGGAGGGCGAAGTCGGTTGCTGCGTCCACCGACCAGCCGTAGTGGGTGGGGTCGGGGAACGGGGCGATGTGCACACCGCTCATCAGCGGGCTGAAACCGGATCGGAACTTCGTGCCAGAGGTTGTGAGCGAGGCGGCCGCGACGGTTCGGCCGTGGAAGCCGCCGTGGAAAGCGATGACATTCGCACGTCCGGTGGCCTGGCGTGACAGTCGCAGGGCGGCCTCGACTGACTCCGAGCCTGAGTTGGCGAAGAACATCCGGTCCAGACCAGGCGGGAGGACCTCGCTGAGCCGGTCGACGAGGTCCAGCAGCGGTCTGTGCATGACGGTCGTGTACTGCGCGTGGATCAGCGTGCGGACCTGGGCGATTGCGGCCTCGACGACGCGCGGGTGGCAGTGGCCGGTGCTGGTGACGCCGATCCCGGCGGTGAAGTCCAGGTAGCGCCGGTCGTCCTCGTCGTACAGGTAGACACCCTCGCCGCGGGCGGCCACGACGTCGGTGGCTTGCTTGAGTATCTGGGACAGTTCGGCCACGGGAACCTCTCTGGTAGATTGTTGACAATCAGCGTACAACGGGGTGTCGTTGTCGTCGAACCCGTCTCCCAGGCGGCCTCGACGAGCGCCCAGCATGAGTCCACACGAGCAGCCCGATTCTGGTTGGGCAAGGGCCCAGGGCGCAGCCAACGTCCACACGACTGAGCAGGAGGCGACCGATGATTACTGGTACGAGCGCGGACAGTGTGCAGGCGGATGTGGTCCGTGCCGTCCCGAAGCAGTTGTTCATCGACGGCGAATGGGTGGATGCCGAGGGCGGTTCGACGTTCGAGGTGCTCGACCCCTCGACCGGTCGTGCCTTGTGCCGGGTCGCGGACGCGCAGCCCGCTGACGGTGTCCGAGCGTTGGACGCTGCGGTGGCGGCCCAACCGGGATTCGCCGCTCTCGCCCCTCGCGCTCGTGCCGACATCCTGCAGCGTGCCTTCGACCTGTTGCACGAGCGGATGGATGAGCTGGCCCTGCTGATGACGCTGGAGATGGGGAAGCCGGTGGCCGAGGCGGCAGGTGAGATCGGCTACGCGGCGGAGTTCTTCCGGCACTTCGCGGGCGAGGCGGTGCGGATCGACGGCGGCTACCAGACTGCGCCGGCCGGAAGTGCACGCTTGCTGGTCGCACGGCAGCCCGTGGGTCCCTGCTTGCTCGTGACGCCGTGGAACTTCCCGATGGCGATGGGCACTCGCAAGCTCGGTCCGGCGATCGCAGCCGGCTGCACGAGCGTGATCAAGCCGGCCCACCAGACCCCGCTGTCGATGCTCGCACTTGTGGACATCCTGCACGAGGCGGGACTGCCCAAGGGAGCTGTCAACGTCGTCTGCACGACGGACGCGGGCGGGGTGATGGAACCGCTGATCAGATCAGGACGCGCACGCAAGCTGTCCTTCACTGGCTCGACAAAGGTCGGCAAGGTCTTGCTCGAGCAGTGCGCGGAAAGGGTGTTGCGGACATCGATGGAGCTAGGCGGCAACGCGCCGTTCCTGGTCTTCGACGATGCGGATCTCGATGAGGCGGTCGACGGTGCGGTGGCTGCCAAGATGCGCAACATGGGGGAGGCGTGCACGGCCGCCAACCGCATCCTGGTGCACGAGTCCGTCATCGACGAGTTCGGGGAGCGTCTGTCCAAGAAGATGGCTGCGATGCCCGTCGGCCGAGGAACCGACGACGGCATCCGCGTCGGCCCGCTCATCGACGACACCGCGCGGCGCAAGGTCGTCGAGCTCGTGGCCGACGCCGTTTCCCGCGGGGCCCAGGTGCTGACCGGCGGAGAGACCCCGCACGGCGACGGCTACTTCTACCCACCGACAGTGCTCACGGCGGTGCCGCGTGACGCCCGGATGGCACGCGAGGAGATCTTCGGACCAGTGGCACCGCTGACACCGTTCTCGACCGATGAGGAGGCGGTCGCCGCTGCGAACGACACCGAGTTCGGCCTGGTCTCGTACATGTTCACGAACGACCTGCGGCGAGCGCTCCGCATTGCTGAGGCGCTCGAGACGGGCATGGTCGGGCTCAACCAGGGTGTCGTGTCAAACCCGGCCGCTCCGTTCGGCGGAGTCAAGGAGTCCGGGCTCGGCCGCGAGGGCGGCTCGACCGGAATCGACGAGTTCTTGGAGACCAAGTACGTCGGCATCGCCCTCTGAGGGTGCTTGCGGGACGACCGTCAGGCGTTCGTGCCCGGGTGCCGACCGTCCACGTCCAGAGCGTCGGCGGGTGCCGTGCCTCGGGAGGTTGCTGCTTGCGTCAGTCGGACAATGGCGTCCTCCATGTGGTCGAGCAACAGCTGGTCGGCGATCCTCGCGTCTCTCGCGACGAACGCATCGGCGATCGCGCCGTGCTCAGTCACCCGTTCGTCCAGGAAGCGGTAGGTCTCCTCGAGGGCGTGGATGCACATCTGGGTCTCGGTTAGCAGGGTCTGGTGCATCCGGCTCAGCCGGGGACTCCCGGCCAGCGACACCAGCCTCTGATGGAACGCGATGTCAGCCCCGCTGACGGCGGCGGCATCTCCGCTGTGCGCCGCCGCTCGCATCGTGTCGATGACCTCGTGCAGACGTTCGCCGACCGTCACCGACTCGTCCCCGGCAAGGATCTTGGCCGCCGCTGCACGCTCGACTGCTCCGCGGGCGAGGTACATGTCGCGGACGTTCTCCGGGGTCATCTCGATGACGAAGACGCCACGATTGCGGATCGACATCAGCAAACCCTCCTGGGTGAGTCGCTGCATCCCTTCGCGCAGGGGCCCTCGGCTCACCCCGAGCTGGCGAGCGAGCTCTGCCTCTCCGAGCTGCATGCCGGCACGGAGCTCGCCATGGCTGATGGCCTGACGGAGCTTGTCGGCGATGATGCTGGGAGTCGACTCTCGCAGGAGCGGTTCGATGTAGCGCCGCGTGGGCATCACCGCCCTCCCCTCGACCTCGCCACCGCTGGTGTGCCGAACAGCGTACCCAGTCCATCGACCCGAGGCGGGTCTGCCACCAGCGACACCCCCTGCCACACGGTGACCTGGTTGGCGGTGAGCACGGGCATCCCAGCTGCCGATTCGAGCTCGGCGAGCCAACCGAGGGAGTGCATGGCCGTGTCGGGCACGAGCAGCCCGTCGGCTCCGGTCGTGTTGGTCCCCTCGATCATCGCGATGACACCGTCGAGCTCGAGCTCCCCGACCTCGCGCGCGGTCACGATTCCCTGGCTGCCCATCGCCGTGACCTCGATCCCGCCGGCGCGGAGGAAGGCCTCGAAGTGCCGGGCCACGTCATCGGGGTACGACGCCGCGATCGCCACCCGCTGCAGGCCAAGGAACCTGGCTGCCTCGACGAAGGCGATCGATGTGGAGGAGACCGGGCGATCGAGCCGCTCGGCGACCTCGTCGACCTGGCGCCGAGCGCCCTCCCAACCGAACACGAAGCTGCCGGACGTGCAGGCCCACATCACGGCGTCCGGGTCGTGTGCGCGGAGCGCTTCTGCTCCTTCGGCGAGCCGATCGGCCCGGCCGAGGTCGAGCAGCGCATCGACCCGGTGGGCGTCCTCTCCTACTGAGGTGTGCACGAGCGGCAGCCTGATCCGTCCGTCGAGCCGGGCTTCGAGTGCCGGGAAGTCGTCCTCGGCGCCGTAACCGGGGTAGAGCAGCCCGATCGTGGTGGATGCGACCATCAGCGACCCCTGACGTAGATTGTTGACAATACTACATGCGGCGGCTACGTTCGGACGGCATGCAGGACGTGCGGAGCTGGGGCGGGCTGGGCACGTGGCGTCGACCCCCAGCCGTGGCCAGGATCGGAGTGAGATGAGCGAGATCTCCCGTAGGACGTTGCTTCGCGGCCTTGGCGCAGTGGCCGTCGGTGCTCCCCTCGTGGGTTACCTCGGAGCGTGCAGCACGACCGACGCAGGTGGGGGCACGAGCAGCGCCGGCAATGTGCTGGAGCGCGGCCGGGACCAAGGTTTCCTGCAGGTGGCCGTCTTCAGCGAGCCCCCGTACACCAAGCTCGAGCCGGACGGGACCGTGACTGGCGCCGAGCCGGACGTGCTCCGCGCGGTCGTGAAAACGCTCGGGATCGACGACATCAAGGGTGTCAAGGTCGCCTACGAGTCCATGATCCCCAGCCTTCAGGCCGGGCGCGTCGACGTGATCGCGGCGGGGTTGTTCATGAAGCAGTCCCGATGCGCCGAAGTGATCTACAGCGAGCCGGTGATCGTGTCGACGGAGTCGTTCGGCGTTCCGACGGGCAACCCGCAGAACATCCTCACGGTGCAGTACGTGCTGGACAACCCTGACCTGAAGATCGCGGTACTCCCGGGTGGCTTCGAAGAGGGGATCCTCAACAGCGCGGGCGTCCCGATGCGTCAGCAGGTGACCGTCAACGACAACGTCAGCGGGGTCGAGGCGATCAAGACCGACCGGGCAGACGCGTTCTTCCTCCCGACGCTGTCGCTCAACGATCTCGAGCAGACCGCCGGCGGCTTCGACGTCACAGACGTCGTCTCTGACGCACCCAAGACTGGTTCGGGAGCGGCCTGGAAGAAGGACCAGCAGAGTGCGGTCGACGAGTACAACAATGCGCTCGCGACGTTCAAGGCCTCGTCCGGGTTCGATGACATCATGGACAAGTGGGGGTTCGACGCGGACGCCGCGCGACATGCCACCGCCAAGGAGCTCTGCCAGGTCGAGGGCTGAGACCCGAAGGGAGCAGTCCCCGTCGTGTCGAGCGTAAGCAAGTACTCCGAGCTCCTGGTGCAGGGCTTCGAGACCACGGTGCTCGTTACCGTGCTCGGGCTGCTCCTCACCATCGTCGTCGCATTCACCGCTGGTCTTGCCCGGCTTTCCCGGCACTGGGTGCTGCGCGCTCCGTCGTACGTGTTCGTCGAGGTGTTTCGGGGCACCTCGATGATCGTCCAGCTGTTCTGGTTCTACTACGCTCTGCCGCAACTCGGCCTCAAGCTGACGCCACTCTTCGCAGGTGTGCTCGTGCTCGGGCTCAACGAGGGCTCGTACGCCGCCGAGGTCGTCCGCGGCACCATCTCCTCGCGACCTCGTGGACAGACCGAGGCGTGCATCGCTCTTGGGCTTGGACCGGTAAAACGGATGTGGCGGGTGCTGATCCCGCAGTCGATCCCGGCCATGCTGCCGTCCTTCGGCAACGTGTTCGTCGACCTGCTGAAGGCCACGTCGCTGGTGTCGTTCATCACGATCAACGAGCTGACGTACCAAGCTCTCGACATCCGCAACAACACAGCGGACTCGACCGGGCCGTTCCTCACGATCCTGGTGCTGTACTTCGTGCTCGCCATGCTGATCGCCCTGCTCACCCGCTGGCTGGAGCGCCGATTCGCCACCGACCGCACTCCGCGGTCATTGCGGACGTACGAGGTCGCCCATGGTGGAACGGGGACTGTCTGATGGACTGGAACAACGATTTCGCCATCAAGATCCTCCCCAAGCTGTTGGACGGGCTGTGGGGGACTGTGAAGCTCACGATGCTCAGCATGATCATCGCATTGGTCGTCGGCCTGCTCGTCGCGGTGATCCGCTACCTCAAGATCCCAGTGATCTCCGGAATCCTCACGTTCTACGTGCTGTTTGTCCGTGGCACTCCGCTGCTCGTCCAGGCCTACGCCGCCTTTTTCATCCTGCCGTCGTACGGCATAACGTTGTCGGCGTTCAAGACGGCCGTAATCGTCCTCGGGCTCAACTACAGCGCCTACACCGCCGAGGTCTACCGCTCGGGCATCGAGGGTCTGCCCGCCGGGCAGTGGGAGGCCGCCACGGCCCTGAGCCTCCCTACACGTCGCACCTGGAGCAAGATCGTGCTGCCGCAATCGGTCAAGACCATCATCCCCGTTCTCGGCAACTACTGGATCCAGATGTTCAAGGACTCTGCGATCTTGTCGGCGATCACCTATACCGAACTGATGCTGGCCGCCAAGAGCATCGGCTCAAGCGACTTCCGTTATCTTGAGCCCTTCACGATCGCAGGGCTCATGTATCTCGTCGTCAGTTACGCCGCCTCCCTGATCGTCAAGGCTACGGAGCGTCGCTATGCCCCCACCCACTGAGAATCACCCCGTCACCAACTCAAGCGGATCCGGAAGCAGCGAGATGATCACGTTCGCTGGCGTCAGCAAGAGCTGGGGTGAGAACCATGTGCTGCGGTCGCTCAACTTCAAGGTGGCACCGGGGGAGAAGGTCTCGATCATCGGCCCGTCCGGGTCGGGCAAGACCACGATCCTTCGCGTCCTGATGACCCTGGAGACACCCGACGACGGCTTGGTGACGATCGAGGGTGAGACCTTGTGGGACGCCCGCAACGGCGCCAAGCCCAAGGAAACCAAACTGATGCGGAACACCCGCCGCAAGGTCGGTATGGTCTTCCAGTCCTTCAACCTGTTCCCTCACATGACGGCAGTGGAGAACGTTATGGAGGCACCCGTTCAGGTGCTGGGGATGTCCAAGGAGGAGGCCCGAAAGCGGGCTACCGACCTGATGGGTCAGGTGGGACTCGGCAAGCATCTCGACCACAAGCCGCCACAGTTGTCGGGCGGTCAGCAGCAACGGGTCGCCATCGCGCGAGCCATGGCGATGCGCCCGAAGATCTTGCTGTTCGATGAGCCCACCTCGGCGCTGGACCCGGAACTGATCGGAGAGGTCCTCGCGGTGATCCGCGACCTTGCGCACAGTGCTGACATGACCATGCTGATGGTGACCCACGAGATGCGCTTCGCCGAGGAGATCTCCGACCGGGTGGTGATGTTCGACTCCGGCCAGGTCGTTGAGCAGGGCCCGCCGCGCAAGATCTTCAAGGACCCTGACCACGAACGGACCAAGCTCTTCTTGCGGGCCGTGCTGGAGCGTTGACGAGCACCGGTTACGTCGACCTGTCTGCGCTCACGAGTCGGCTGCGAGCCGAGCTGCGTGGGTCCGTCTCCGACGACGCGGCGGCAAGGGCCCTCTACACCGTCGACGCATCGAACCATCGGGTGGTGCCCGACCTGGTCGTCGTACCCCGAGACACCGACGACCTGTCGACAGCGGTCACCCTGACCAGCGAGGCCGGAGCACCCGTCACACTCAGGTCCGGCGGCACCTCGATGGCCGGCAACGTGCTGGGCGGAGTGGTCATCGACGTGTCACGCCATCTCACCTCGATCCTCGACCTCGACCCGGTGGCGCGCACCGCGATGGTCGAACCCGGCGTCGTGCTGTCCGACCTGTTGGCCGCGGCAGGGCCACACGGGCTCACGTTCGGGGCGGACCCGTCCTCTGCGACCCGCGCCACGCTCGGGGGGATGATCGCGAACAACGCGTGCGGTGCGCACTCGGTCGCCTGGGGCACCACGGCTGACAATCTCCGCGGCCTTGATGTGCTGCTGTCCGACGGTACGACGATGACGCTGGACGTGCCGGAGGTCGGTGCGGACCCCGCCGACCGCCGCCGTCGGCTGGAAACACAACCTGGTCGTGCCGGCAACGTGGCGCGGACCCTGCTGGCGATGGCCGACTCCGAGGCTCTCCTCATCAGGCGACGCTTCGGCGGCTTCTCCCGACAGATCTCCGGCTACGCCTTGCAGCACCTGCTCCCAGAGCACGGCCACGACCTGACCCGGCTGTTGTGCGGAAGTGAGGGCACGCTGGCCACGACGCTGCGCGCCACGGTCGCTCTCACCCCGCTGCCGGCTGCCAGAGCACTGCTCGCCCTGGGATTCGCCGACTCGGTGGCGGCGGCCGACAGCGTCCCCGTGCTGCTGCCCCACGGCCCACTCACGGTCGAGTCGATCAACGCCGCCCTGGTCGGCCGACTTCCCGACCAGGTCCGACGCGAGGCGCAGCGGGCCGGTCTGCCGGACGGCGAGGCGTGGCTGCTGATCGAGATGGCCGGTGAGTCGGCTGAGGCGGCACAGCGACGGGCCGCGGCGGTGGTCCGCGACCTGGCCGAGTCCGGTATCGCCGCGACGTCATCGGTGATCGTGGAACCTCGTACTCAGGCTGTGCTGTGGCGCTGCCGTCGCGACGCGGCGGGGTTGGCCACCCGCCGCCCCGACGGGGCCGAGGCTTGGGGCGGTTGGGAGGACGCCGCGGTTCCTCCGGCGAAGCTCGGCGCCTACCTGTCCGGCCTCGACGAGCTGCTCGCCCGGTACCGGCTGTCGGGAGGGTCATACGGACACTTCGGCGAAGGTTGCATGCACATGCGGATGGCCTTTGACCTGTTCAGCACGGAGGGCGTCGCGACCTACCGGGCCTTCGTGGAGGAGGCGTGCGACCTGGTCGTCTCCTTGGGGGGGTCGGCCTCAGGTGAGCACGGGGATGGACGCGCCCGGTCGGCGCTGCTGGAGCGGATGTACGGCGCCGACGCGGTGGCGTTGTTTGATCGCGTGAAGCAGGCATGGGACCCCTCAGGCGTGATGAACCCACACGTGATCGTGGATCCGGTCAGCCTCGGCACCTCCTTGCGGCACACAGGAGCGGCTCGTGGCCGGGAGCTGCTCACCCTGTTCTCCTACAAGGAGGATGCTGGCAGCTTCGCCCAGGCGCAGCGCCGCTGCGTGGGCGTCGGGAAGTGTCGGCAGAGCGCCGGCGGGGTGATGTGCCCGAGCTACCAGGTGACGCGCGAGGAGCAGCACTCGACCCGTGGCCGTGCGCATCTGCTGTGGGAGATGCTCGAAGGCGACGTGATCACCGACGGCTGGCGATCCGAGGAGGTCAAGGACGCGCTCGATCTCTGCCTGTCGTGTAAGGGGTGCCTGTCGGACTGCCCGGTCAACGTCGACATGGCGACGTACAAGGCCGAGTTCACCTACCACCACTACCTCGGCCGTCCCTGGGCGCGCCCGAGATCCCACTGGTCCATGGGATGGCTGCCTTTGTGGGCACGGCTGGCGGCGAAGGCCCCTCGGCTCTCGAACCGGCTGATGGCCTCGCGCGCCGCTGGCATCCTGAAACGTCTCGGCGGCGTCGCTCCAGAGCGCTCCTTGCCCTCGTTCGCCGAACAGCCGTTCACCCGATGGTTCGGCGACCGCCCTGCGAGAGCGCAGAGCCCGGCACTACGCGGCAGGGCGCTTCTGTGGCCGGACACGTTCACCAACTATCTGGCACCGGAGGTCGGCCGGAGCGCTGTCGAGGTGCTGGAGGCCGCCGGGTTCGATGTCGTCGTCCCTGATCGGCCGCTGTGCTGCGGGTTGACGTGGGCATCGACCGGGCAGCTCGACAAGGCGGTGAGGGAGCTGCGTCGCTGTCTTGACGTGCTCGCGCCGTACGTCGACGCAGACATCCCCCTTGTCGGCCTGGAGCCCAGCTGCACTGCGATGTTCCGTCATGACGCACTCGGTCTGCTCGGCAGTGATCCGCGGGCCGGAGCGGTTGCGGCGGGGACGTTCACCCTGGCCGAGACATTGGCCCGTTACGCACCGGACTGGACACCCGCGCCGGTGGGCGGCGAGGCGCTGGTGCAGGTGCACTGCCACCAGCACGCCGTGATGGGGTTCGCCGCAGACTCCGCGCTGATGGCCGCCGCCGGTTTGTCGGCGACGGTGCCGGACTCCGGATGCTGCGGGCTCGCCGGCAACTTCGGCTTCGAGCAGGGTCACTACGAGCTGTCGCAGGCCGCGGGGGAGCGGGTGCTGCTCCCGGCGGTGCGCGAGGCAGCGGCCGAGACCATCGTGATCGCCGACGGGTTCAGCTGCCGTACCCAGATCGGCCAGGCCACGAGCCGCCGGGCCCGTCACCTCGCCGAGGTGCTCGCCGAAGGGCTGGACAAGTCCTCTCCACGCCACCCCTGAGCCGAGGTGTCATGTCAGCAGGCGCAGGATGAGGAGGGTGTAGGCCCGGGCGGCCACGAGCAGCTCGTCAACGGCCACCGACTCATCGGCTCGGTGCGCCTGCGTCGCCACCGAGCCGGGTCCGAGGACCACGACCGGAACTCCGGCGTCACGGGCAATGAAGCCACCGTCGCAGGCGGCCGTCCATCCGCCGAGAGGGAGGCACGGCCCGCCGGCGGCACCCACGGCGGTGTCGACGGTTCGGACGAACGGGGAGTCCGCGTCCGTCTCGAAGCCGGGCATGTCCATCGGCATCGTGACCTCGACCGAGAGATCTCGCTGCGTCAGGCTGAGGGTGTCGACTCGTCGGCGTACGGCGTCGAGGACCGCGGGCGCGGTCTCGTTCGGAAGCAGCCGGCGGTCAGCCATCACCGTGCACTCGTCCGCCACGATCGACGTACCTGTGCCGCCCTGCACGAGGCCAACGCTCCAGGTAGCGGGACCCACGAGAGGATGGGCCTCCGCGGCGAGCTCTTCGTGCCAGCGTTCGAGCTCGCCGATGACGGCGGCCGCGCCGTAGACGGCATTCGCACCATCGCCGGGATGGCCCGAGTGTGCGGCACGACCGGTGACCTTGATCTTGAGATAGGCGTCGCCGCGCGCCGCGATGACGGTCTGGAGGTCGGTCGGTTCTGCCACGACACAGCCAGCGAACCCGGAACGGTCCCCGGTGGCCAGGTAGTGACGGATGCCGAGTCCGCAGTCCTCCTCGTCGACGGTCGCCGCCAGCTCAACGGGGCCACGCACCGAGACTCCCGACCGACGTACGGCCGACATCGCCGCCACGCACGAAGCGAGGCCCCCGAGCATGTCGGTCGACCCACGCCCGTGGAGCCGGCCGTCACGAAGCTCCCCTCCCCGCGGATCCATCGTCCACCCGTCGCCGACGGGGACCACGTCGCTGTGCCCCAGCAGGAGCAGCCCCGGAGCCTCGCCGCCCGCCAACGTGGCGGACACGTTGGGTCGCTGCGATGCGACCTCGACCCGCTCGACCTCCAGGCCGCGGGCATGGCAGGCAGAAGCGAGCAGGTCGGCCTTGGCTGCCTCGTAGCCGGGCGGATTCTCCCCGGGTTCACGGACCAGCTGCTGGGTCAGCTTGACGAGGTCGTCGAGGTCGAGCAACGCCAGCACGTCGTGCTCGCTCCGCGAGATGTCCTCAGCCACCAGCTCCCCCTGCGAGCAGTCGGTCGACTGCCCGCCGGAGCCGAGTGATGCCCTCCAGCGTGCGATCGGGCGCGGTCGAGGCGAAGCACAGCCGCAGCGCGTCGCTGAAGTGCCCGGCCGGGGAGAACGACGCACCCGGGATGAAGGCCACTCCCTCCGCGAGGGCGACCTCGAACAACGCTTGGCTGTCGACGCCGCTGAGCAAGGTCAGCCACAAGAAGAAGCCGCCGTCCGGGTCGGTCCAGGTTGCAATGTCGCCGAGGTGCGCGTCGAGCGCCTGCTGCATCGCCACCTTCCGCTTGCGGTACTCCGTGCGCTGGGCGATCAGGTGGTCGGTGAGGTGGCCACCCTCGAGGAACCCGGTGACGAGCCGCTGACCCGGGAGGTTGGTGCAGGTGTCCATCGCCTGCTTGGCCTTGATGAGCAGGGGCTGAAGCTCCGGAGCGGTGTCGACCCAGCCCACCCGGAGGCCGGGCGCCAAGATCTTGGAGAACGTCCGTACGGAGAACACCAGCGGGTC
Organism: Nocardioidaceae bacterium; assembly: GCA_037719575.1. Lineage (GTDB taxonomy): Bacteria > Actinomycetota > Actinomycetes > Propionibacteriales > Nocardioidaceae > JAWWPG01. Next base: position 8,325 of record JBBJMF010000045.1, on the reverse strand, counting down.
GCCCTCCCCGAGCTCGCGCAGGGTCGGGAGGTGGTCGCCCTCGAAGCGAAGCAGGCCGTACGGGTCGTCATCGATCACCACCGCCCCCCAGCTGCGGGCAAGGTCAAGCAGCGCGAGCCGCCTGGCCAGGCTCAGGGTGGCCCCGGACGGGTTCTGGAACGTCGGGATCGTGTAGATCACCTTCGGGAGCCGACCCATCCGGTCGACCAGCGCCGGCAAGGCATCCACGATCAGGCCATCGGCGTCAACTGGTGCCTCGAGCAGCTCGGCGCCGTAGGAGAGGGCTGTCGCGCTGCCGTTGGTGTACGTCGGTGACTCGACGATGACGAGGTCACCGGGGTCGACGAACAGCTTGCAGGCCAAGTCGAGACCCTGCATTCCGCCCGACGTGATCGTCAGACGGTCCGGCGTCGTGGCGTCGCTCGTCCCGCTCAGCATCTCCAGCAGCGCGTGGCGCAGCGGCGGGTCACCCTCGGTGGCGGCATAGTCGAACGCGTCAGTGGAGGTCGGGCTCAGGTACTGCTTGCCGACCTCCGCCAAGGTCGCGGCCGGGATCGCCTCGGCCGCCGGACTGCCCATCGCGAACCGCACGATGTCGTGTCGCTGCGCTGCGAGCAGGGAGGTGCTGGAGTCGATGACGGAACCCACCAGGTCGTCGGTGCGGGCAGCCAACGGCAAGACGGCGATGGTCGGGGTACGAGCCATGTCAGGTCCTCACGGTGAGCTCATGGGGGAGGCGGGCCAGCGGGCTTGCTCCGGAGTCGGTGACGACGACGGGTTCGGAGAGCTCATAACCCCACCCGTCCATCCACATCCCCAGGATGACGTGGAACGCCATTCCCGGGACCAGAACCGTCTGCTCGCCGGGACGCAGGCTGACGGTGCGCTCGCCCCAGTCGGGTGGGTAGCCGATCCCGATGGAGTAGCCGGCTCGGGACTCCTTGGACAGGCCGTGGCGGGCGATCACGGCGTTGAACGCGGCGTGGACGTCGTGGCCGTTCGCCCCTGGCACCAGCGCCTCGAGGGTCGCCGCCATCCCCTCGGCGACGTGTTCAGCGGTCTGGGACAACCGCGTCGGCGGGGTGCCGAGCATGACTGTCCTGGCCAGCGGCGCGTGGTAGCGCTCGAAGGCTCCGGCGAGCTCCACGGTGGTCGCCTGCCCCTCGACGAGCGGCTCGTCGCTCCACGTCAGGTGCGGCGTGCCGGCGCTGTCGCCGGTCGGCAGCATCGGCACGATGGCCGGGTAGTCGCCGCCGTGCTGGGGAGTGCCGCGCGCCTGCGCCGCCATGATCTCGGCAGCGACGTCGCACTGCCGCCTCCCGACCGCGACAAACTGGAGCGCCACCTGCATCGCGTGTTCGGCGATGCTGCCTGCGACGCGGAGCCGTGCCACCTCGTAGTCGCTCTTGACGAGACGCACCCAGTTGACCAGCTCGTGGCTGTCGACGACCTGTGCACGCGGCAGGGCCGAGGCGAGGGCAAGGTAGGACCGGGCCGAGAAGAAGTGCGCATCCAACTCCACCGCGACGAGGCAGCGGGGGTCGTCGGCGAACAGGCCGGCGGACCTCGCCCGATCGGCGATCCAGTCGAAGGGGTGCTCGTCGCGCTGGTGGACGAGTCGCTCCGGATAGCCGTGCACATGGTCGGGCCGCAGCGCCGACACGGCCGCCGCCCCGGCGGCATCCATCGCCCGACCGAAGAAGTGCACGTCGCCGGACGCCGGCACCACGAGGCACTGCGGAACGTAGAACGACCAGGCGTCGTAGCCGCACAGGTAGTACAGGTTCGCCGGGTCGCTCACCACAAGGGCGGACCAAGCGGCCTCCGCCATCGCCGCCTGCACGCGCACCAGTCGGGTCGCGTACTCCTGCTCAGGCGCCTGCGCCATCAGGCGTCTCCGTCCTGGGCGCCACGTCGAGCAGGCGCTGTCCCGGGCCGTGCGCGCGCCGGCCGGCCACCGCGAGCACGGCCCACATCGACGCCTGGTTGGCTGTGACGACGGGTTTGCCTAGCTCCCTCTCCAGGTCGCAGATGAGGTCGTATGTCGGCAGGTTCGTGCAGGAGACGATGATCGCCTCAGCTGCGTCACGGTCGGCGTCCCGCACCAGCTGGGCCGTCACCTCGTAGGGGACGGCCGAGATGTCGTGGCGCATCCCGAGGTTGCTGCCGCCGACCACATTGATCCCGTCCTCTGCGAGGAAGGCGGCGAGCCGGGTGGTGACCTCGCCGTCGTACGGCGTCGCGACGGCGACCGAAGCAACACCCAGGTGATGGACCGCCTCCAACAGGGCACCGCTGGTGGTCACCGCGCGTGCCGCACCGGCCCGCGTCATCGCACGCACAAGCGCCTGCTCTCCGGCGCGACCGTGCACGAAGCTGCCGGAGGTGCAGGCGTACAGGGTCGCTGCCGGCTGGACCGGCACGAGAGCTGCGACCGAGCCGGCGACCAGGTCGGCGTCCCCCATCCGTGCCACGGTGTCCACGGTGATCTCGGTCGGGGTCGAGGCGAGTCGAGTCACGTACAAGTCAACGTCGTCGGGCGCCCATCGCCACAGCTCCCGGTCCATCGCCATGTCGCAGGGGACGACGACGCCCACGCCCGTGCGTGCCCCAGGCGTCGTGGGGGTAGTCAGGCAGGTGGTGCTGCGCGCAGGGGCGCTGTCGGACGAGCGAACCGGGCGGACGGTCATTGTGCCATCGTGCCTCACCAAAGAGATTGTTGACAATCCTAACATCTGATTCCTAGGGTCGGATGGTGCAGACGAGCCCCGACCGACCCGTGCTGGTCGTCCTTTGCGGGGCGTCGGAGCAGCCTCCCGAGCTGTCGTCCGCGCTGCGCGGACGGCTGCAGCTGCGGATCACCGACGCCGGCGGGCTTGCAGGCTCGCTCGAAGGAGCGTCGACGTTGCTGCTGTGGGACTTCTTTTCCGCTGCGCTCCGCGAAGCGTGGGCAAGTGCGGGGTCGCTACGGTGGGTGCATGTCGCTGCCGCCGGGGTCGACACCTTGCTGTTCCCGGAGCTGGTGTCGTCCGACGTCGTCGTGACGAACGCCAAGGGGGTCTTCGACCATCCGATCGCGGAGTTCGTGCTCGCCGCGATCCTGGCGCACGCCAAGGATCTGCGCACCAGCTGGGATCACCAGCAGCGTCAGGTCTGGGACCATCGTGAGACCCATCTAGTGGCGGGCACGCGGGCTCTCGTGGTTGGCACCGGCTCGATCGGACGCGAGATCGCCCGGCTCCTGCGTGCCGTCGGTGTCGACGTCGTTGGAGCCGGCCGGACCGCCCGTGGCGTCGACCCGGACTTCGAACGGATCGTGGCCAGCGACGATCTCGTGGACCACGTCGGCGAAGTGGACCACCTAGTCTTGGCGGCGCCGCTGACGCCAGCCACACATGGACTCGTCAACGCGCGGGTGCTGGCATCCCTGCCGCGCCGGGCGCACCTGATCAACATCGCGCGTGGCCCGATCGTCGAGGAGGACGCCCTGCGGGAGGCCCTCGAGGCGGGCCGGCTGGCGGCGGCGTCGCTCGACGTGTTCGGCACGGAGCCGCTCCCCACCAGCCATCCCCTGTGGTCGACACCGAGGGTCTCGATCTCGGCCCACATGTCGGGTGACGTCATCGGCTGGCGTGACACGCTGGCACGACAGTTCGCCGACAACGCCAGCCGCTGGCTCGACGGACGCCCCTTGCTCAACGTCGTCGACAAGGAGTTGGGCTTCAGCACCCCGGCCGAGGCGACCGATCCGCAGGAGACAGCATCGAAGGAGACTCGGTGATCGACCTTTCCCTCATGACCGCGACCGAGCTGTCGGAGCGGTACGCTGACGGCTCGGTTTCCCCGGTCGAGGCGACCCAGGCCGCTCTCGACGCGATCAGCGCGCACGACGACGAGGTGAACGCCTTCGTGCTTGTCGACGCGGAGGGTGCACTCGCCGCTGCCGCCAGCTCCGAGCAACGCTGGCATGACGCTCACCCGATCGGCCGCTGGGACGGTGTCCCGACAACCATCAAGGACAACCTGCTGACCAAGGGCTGGCCGACGCTGAGGGGCAGCACGCTGATCGACGCGGCGGGGTCGTGGGACGAGGACGCGCCGTCCGTCGCGCGGCTCCGGGAGGCCGGCGTGACGTTCCTCGGGAAGACGACGACGCCGGAGTTCGCCTGGAAGGGAGTCACCGACTCCATCAGGTACGGCTCCACGGGCAACCCGTGGGGGGCAGATCTCACGTCCGGAGGTTCCAGCGGCGGCTCGGCCACCGCGGTCGGGCTCGGCATGGGCGCCTGGTCGTTGGGGACCGACGGCGGCGGCTCTGTCCGCATACCGGCAGCCTTCACGGGAACGGTGGCGCTCAAACCGACGTACGGCCTGATGCCGATGTATCCCCCGAGCCCGTTCGGTACCCTCTCCCACGGCGGCCCGATGACGCGCACGGTCGCCGATGCCGCAGCGATGCTGGACATCGTGACTGGGTTCGACCCCCGCGACTGGTCGGCCATGCCGACACCGTCGCCGTCGTTCGCGGCCGACCTGGGCTCGGGTGTCGATGGCCTCCGGGTGGCGCTGTCCCCGACGCTCGGCTACGTCCGCAACGACCCGGAGGTCGAGCGAGCCGTTCGTGCCGCGGCGGTCGTCCTAGAGGAGGCCGGAGCCGTCGTGGAGGAGATCGACCCGGGCTTCGACGATCCGATCGACGCCTTCGAGGTGCTGTGGTTCACCGGTGCAGCCAAGTTGCTCGACGCCTACGGGGCCGGGGCGATCGACCGGGTGGACCCCGGACTCCGCGACGGCGTGATCGCCTTTGAGAATGCCTCGGCCAGTGACTACCTCGACGCCACTGCCGTGCGGATGGATCTCGGCGGACGGATGGGCCGACTGCACCAGACCTATGACGTCCTCGTCACGCCGACCATGCCGATCCCCGCGTTCCCGGCAGGCCAGCCGGCTCCGGACGGGTGGCCGTCACAACGCTGGACAAGCTGGACGCCGTACACCTATCCGTTCAACCTCAGCCAGCAGCCTGCCCTCAGCGTGCCGTGCGGATTCACCCGCCTCGGGTTGCCCGTCGGGCTGCAGATCATCGGTCCACGGCACGCCGACGCCACGGTGCTACAGGTCGGCCGCGCCTATCAGCAACGCACCCGATGGCACGAGGCCGTTCCGACCGTGCTCGCCAGCCGCTGAACAGCCGCCACCACCGACCACAACACCTGGAGGAACCGATGGCCCGCTTCATCCGCGTGACGCTCGAGAGTCGCCGCGTCAGCTGCCTGGCTCGGCTGCTCGACGCCGAGGCGCCGCGGACCGCTGAGGCGGTCTGGCAGTCGCTGCCGCAGGGCGCGCAGGTCTTCCACGGCAAGTACGCTCGCAACGAGATCTACACGCTCGTGCCGGCCGTCGCCGGTGACCCCGGCAGGGAGAACACGACCATCACCCCCATCCCGGGTGACCTGTGCTGGTTTTCCTTCGACGCCGACGACCTCGGCAACCCGGCCTACGGGTATGAGGATTCACAAGAGCAGACCCGGCTATCGAGGATCGTCGACCTCGCGCTGTTCTACGGCCGCAACAACCTGCTCATCAACGGTGACCAGGGATGGGTTCCCGGCAACGTGTTCGGCACCGTAGTCGAGGGCCTGGAGGAGATGGCATCCGCCTGCCAGGACGTCTGGATGGGTGGCGCCCGTGGTGAGACCTTGAGGTTCGCTCGAGCAGGATCACCGGAGTCGCCCGTGCCGAGCGCCGCCTCTCGCCGAATAAGCCCTCGCCGAACTGGCCGCAAGCCTGAGCGCGCCGATAGCGGCAATCCGTGAGTGGGCCGAGGACGACGTCGACCAGGTGATGGCGGCGCGGGCGTCAACCGAGCATGCGAAACAGGGCAGCGCCTCATTGGCGGTAGGTCTCCTCCGCAGGCAGGACCTCGGTCAGCTCGGGCACCAGCGGTCCCATCGCGCAATCGGGCACCTTCGTGACCACCGTCGGCACTCCAGGGACTCGCGCGGACTTTGCGGGCCCGACGAGCTTGTGCTTCAGCTCGGCAATGCTGTAGTCGCGTACCGCGGCGAACGTGCCGACCTCGTGGTCGACCAGCAGCAGTACCGTCCTGTTGGGGTCCAGGACGATCGCCGGGTCTGTTGTTGAGTCGCTTCGACCATGGCCGGTGAGATGGACTGCGCCAGTCTGGATCCCATGCCACTGTCACTGGTCATCCGCGGCGGAACGGTCTACGACGGAACCGGGACATCGGGTGTGCGCACCGACGTCCTTGTGGATGGCGACCGGGTGGTTGGCGTACACCCGGTGTCGGATGACGTGGACGCCGAGATCATCGACGCGTCCGGGCTAGCAGTCGCTCCGGGCTTCATCAATGTGCTGAGCCACGCGTGGGGGAGCCTGCAGCTCGATCCGAGCGGGGCGTCGGAGCTGTTCCAAGGGGTGACCACGGAGGTCTTCGGGGAGGCTTTCTCGTTGGGGCCGAGCGGGCCGGAGTTCGCCGATTACATGGACAGCTGGGACATCCCCGAGGGGGCGAGGATCGACTTCCCGAGGCTCACGGACGGCTTGTCACACCTGGAACGCCTCGGCATCGCACCGAACGTCGCGAGCTTCGTGGGCGGACACAACCTGCGCGTTCTCGGGGCCGGCCTGGATGACGTGCCGATGGCGGCCTCCGCGCTCGACCGGGTGTGCGGCGTCCTCGACGAGGAGATGGCCGACGGCGCCCTCGGACTGGGGACCGCGCTGATCTATCCGCCGGGCCGGTTCGCGGGCACGGCCGAGCTCGCGACGCTGTGCGCCGTGGTCGGTCGTCACGACGGGGTGTACATCTCCCACCTCCGCAGCGAAGGAGACCACTTCCTCGAGGCTCTGGACGAGTTGCTGGAGCTGGCTCGCGGCTCAGGGGCCCGCGCGGAGGTCTACCACCTCAAGGCGGCGGGCCAAGCGAACTGGCCGAAGATGAAGCTCGCCATCGAGCGCATCGAGCGGCTCAGGTCATCGGGCGAACCGGTGACGGCCGACATGTATCCGTACACCGCCGGGGGCACAGCTCTCTCTGCGTCGATCCCGCCTGGCTACCACGCCGGGGGTCCCTCAGCGCTGATGGCCCGGCTCGGTGATCCGGCCGAGCGTGCGCGGATGGCCGCGGAGATTCGTTCACTCTCGGGTGACTGGGAGAATCTCTATCTGGGGTCCGGCGGTGGCGACGGGGTTCTGTTCTTCTCCGATGTTGCCGACGAGGTTCCCGCCCGGGGCCGCAGGCTGTCCGAGGTCGCCGACACGCTTGGGCTGGGGGAGGTCGAGGCGCTTCTCGAGATCGTTTCTCGGGACCCGTCCACCGGCGTGGCCTACTTCATGATGGACGAGCAAAACGTCCGGCTCGGGCTCGCGCAGCCGTGGGTCTCCATCGGCTCGGATGCCGAGGCGCATCAGGCGGTGGCCCCGTGGGCTGACGCGGCAACGCACCCTCGGACGTACGGAACGTTTGCTCGCGTGCTAGGTCACTACTGCCGAGAGCTCGGCTTGTTTCCTCTCGGCGAGGCGATCCGGAAGATGACGAGCTTGCCGGCCGACAACCTGCAGCTGAGCGGGCGCGGACGCGTCCAGCCCGGCTGCTACGCGGACATCGTGGTCTTCGACCCCGCTACGGTCGGTGACCTGGCCACCTATGCCGACCCGCACCGCTACGCGACAGGTGTCCAGGAGGTCATCGTCAACGGGATCCCGGTGGTTCGCCGTGGCAGGCTGACAGGGGCGACGCCCGGACGGCGGCTACGCCGCTCGGGCTGACGGTGCGGCCCGAGGCCAGCGAGCTCCAGCGCGTGTCGCGTCATACCTCACCCGGGTTGGTCCTCGCCCCGCGGGGACGCCCGCAGCCCTGCGTGCAGGTAGGGAGAACCGTCCTCCAGGGCGTAGAACACGAGCGGGGTCCACGTCGTCTCGTCCTCGACGCGGGTGACGAACACCGAGTCGGTGACCGCCGTCAGCTCGATCTCGTCGACGGGATGGTCCACGATCTCCGCGAGGGGGCCTGTGGTGATGACCCGGCCGACAAGAGTCCCATCGTGGTCCTCGAGCTCGATTCGCTGTCCCTCTCGCTCGTAGGTCCCGGCGTACGACGACACATCCACGACGGGCGGGTGATCTGCAGGTCCCAGCGGCTGCGGCATGTCCAAGTCGCACAGCTCGGCCAGCAGATCCCGGAACAGCGCCTGGTAGAGGTCTCCCGCGTGTCCGCCGTTGGTGAGCAGTGCGACCGCCACGTCCGCGTCGGTGGCTGGGCGGATCGTCGAGAAGGTGTGTGGCACGACGTACGAGCAGGCG
>JBBJMF010000121.1:0-7101 GCA_037719575.1 Nocardioidaceae bacterium | reverse complement strand
CGAGCAGCCGCGAACCGGCACAGCAGACATGACCCTGGTTGAAGAAGATCCCGTTGACGATGCCCTCGACGGCCTGGTCGAGGGGGGCGTCGTCGAAGACGATGTTGGCCGCCTTGCCACCAAGCTCGAGCGTGACGGACTTGCGGGTCCCCGCGACGGCCCGGCCGATGGACTTGCCCACCTCGGTCGAGCCGGTGAACGCCACCTTGTCGACATCGGGATGTGTCACGACCGCCCGCCCGGTATCCCCGGCGCCGGTGACGATGTTGACGACCCCCGGCGGCAGGTCTGCCTGCTGGCAGATCTCCGCGAAGAGCAGCGCGGTCAGCGAGGTGGTCTCCGCCGGCTTCAGGACGACGGTGTTGCCGCACGCCAGCGCCGGGGCGATCTTCCAGGCAAGCATCATCATCGGGAAGTTCCAGGGGATCACCTGGCCGGCGACCCCGAGCGGCCGCGGCGCCGTCCCGCCTCGCCCGGCGCCCGGCGCGGCGTACTCGAGCTTGTCAGCCCACCCCGCGTAGTAGAAGAAGTAGGCGGCGACCAGCGGGATGTCGACGTCTCGGGACTCGCGGATCGGCTTACCGTTGTCGAGGCTCTCCAGCACCGCGAGCTCACGGGCGCGCTCCTGAACGATCCTGGCGATCCGGTAGAGGTACTTCGCCCGCTCCCGCCCGGGCAACCGGGACCAGGTCCGGGTGAACGCCCTTCGGGCGGCGCGAACGGCGAGGTCCACGTCGGCGTCGCTCGCCTCGGAGACCTCGGCAAGCACCTCCTCGCTGGCCGGGCTCACCGACTTGAACCCTCTGCCGTGGCCTTCGACGAACTCGCCGTCGATGAAGAGACCGTACGACGACCTCAGGTCGACGACCGAGCGCGACTCCGGGGCGGGGGCATAGTCGAAGGTCATCGGCGGATCCTCAGTCCAGGGTCTGGTAGTCGGGACCGCTGTAGCGGCCGGTCGCCTGCTTGCTGCGCTGCATCAGCAGGTCGTTGAGCAGCCGCGACGCACCGAACCGGAACCAGGCGGGGTCGAGCCAGTCGTCCCCGACGGTCTCGTTGACCAGCACCAGGTAGCGGATCGCGTCCTTCGACGCGCTGATGCCACCTGCGGCCTTCACGCCGACCTGGCGCCCGGTCGCGGCACGGAAGTCCCGGACCGCCTCCAGCATCGTGAGTACAACCGGCGGCGTAGCCGACGGAACCACCTTCCCGGTGCTGGTCTTGATGAAGTCGGCCCCGGCGAGCATCGCCAGCCAGCTGGCGCGACGCACGTTGTCGTACGTCGCGAGCTCGCCGGTCTCGAGGATCACCTTCAGGTGCGGAGCTGGGATTGGCGATTCTTCCGTTCCCGTCCCCGACCCAGCGGGTCCACTCACCACCACTTCTTTGGTCGCCCGGATGTCGTCGTACACCCGCTGGTAGTCCCCGGACAGGAAGGCTCCCCGGTCGATCACCATGTCGATCTCGTCGGCCCCTGCCGCGACCGCGTCGGCCGTGTCGCGCAGCCGGACCTGTCTCGAGGACCGGCCGGAGGGGAACGCAGTGGCCACCGACGCGACCGCGACCTGGGAGCCGGTGAGGGCCTGCACCGCCGTCGCCACCATGTCGGGGTAGACGCAGACGGCCGCGACGGGGGGGCACGTCGGGTCGCTCGGGTCCGGCTGGCGCGCCTTCGCGCAGAGACCGCGGACCTTGCCCACCGTGTCCTGGCCCTCCAGCGTCGTGAGGTCGATCATCGAGATCGCCAGGTCGATGGCCCAGCTCTTCGACGTGGTCTTGATCGACCGGGTGGCGAGGGTGGCAGCGCGGGCCTCGCAGCCGACCTGGTCGACGGCCGGCAGTCCGTGCAGGAACCGGGTGAGCGCCGCCGGACTCGAGCCCACGTCGGCGAGCCCGCCGGTGAGGTGGGCCGCTCCGGCCGTCGTGGTCGTCACCGCACCAGTCTAGTGACGGCCAGCCGTGAGAACGGAATGGTAACCATCTGGTTTCAGCGTGACCTCGACCCTCACCCGCGCACCGAACCCGCAGCTAGGGTGGCGGGGTGACGAACACAGCCGCAGAGGAGGCGGGCCCGCAGACCGAGAAGTTCATCGTGCCCATGGGGCGCTACCTGGGCTACGCGGTGGTCATCGCCGGTGCCCTGCTCAGCAGCTACGCGCTCACCCAGGAGGGATGGGGAGCCATCCGGCTCATCGGTTTCGCTGTCGCCTTCGCTCTGGTTGCGTGGGTGGTGCTGATCCGCCCCCAGGTGACGGCGCACACCCACGGCCTGCTGATGAGGAACATGGTGCGTGACACGTTTCTGCCCTGGGCCAGCATCAAGAGCTGCCGCGTCGCGCAGACCCTGCAGATCGGGACTCGCGACAAGGTCTACCACGGCCTGGGCGTGAGCAAGTCGGCCCGCGCGGCGAAGCGGGAGTGGAGGCAGAGCCGGCGCCAGCAGACGTTCCTGGGTCCGAACACCGGCATGAGTGCGCTCAAGTTCGCTCCGCCCGGCTTGGCGGGGGAGTCTGCCGAGCAGAAGACCGAGGTCAACATGGCCAGGGAGGAGATCCTCATCAAGAACGAGTTCGCCCACACCGAGCAACGCATCGAGCGGCTTGCCATGCAAGGTGCCGCCGCCACCACCGACCAGACCCCGACGGTCGCCTGGGACCCGGTGCCGGTCGTCGCCCTGGTCGGAGCCGCGGTAGCCGTTCTCGCGGCACTCCTCATCTGATCCCGGCGGAAGCGGCAAGGTCCGACCTGACTGCGTCCAGGCGCCCGGCGGCGGCGATGCGAGCGGCGGCGACCGACGTGTCGACGGGCACGACGACCTCGAGATAGCACTTCAGCTTGGGCTCGGTGCCCGACGGGCGTACGAGGACCCGGCCCCCGCGGAGCCGGTAGCGCAGCCCCTCCGTGGGCGCCAGCGTCTCGCTCCCGGAGCTCAGGTCGTCCGTGTGCTCCACGGCGAACCCGCCGAGGGTCGACGGCGGAGCGGCACGCAGCCGCGCCATCACCTCGGCGATCTCGCGGCGGTGGCCCACCCGCACAGACAACTGGTCCGTCGCGTAGACGCCGTACTCGGTGGCGATCTCGTCCAGCCGGTCGAGCATCGTACGACCGGCAGACTTGAGCTCAGCCGCGAGCTCACACACCATCAGCAGGGCCGAGACCCCGTCCTTGTCCCGGACCGAGGCCGGCGCCACGCAGTAGCCCAACGCCTCCTCGTAGCCGTAGGCGAGGTCCGGCACCCGGCCGATCCACTTGAAGCCGGTGAGGGTCTCGGCATAGCCCAGGCCGTGCCGCGCGGCCATGACACCCAGCAGCGACGACGACACGATCGTCGTGGCGAAGACCCCGCGCGTGCCTCGTCTGACCAGATGGTCGCCGAGCAGCGCGCCCACCTCGTCGCCTCGTAGCATCCGCCACCCCCGGTGTGTCGGCACCGCTACCGCGCACCGGTCGGCATCCGGGTCGTTGGCGATGACGATGTCGGCGTCGTTCTGGGCGGCCAGTGCCATTGCCAGGTCCATGGCCCCCGGCTCCTCGGGGTTGGGGAACGACACCGTCGGGAAGTCGGGGTCTGGGTTCTGCTGCTGCGGTACGACGGCCGGCGGCGCGAACCCGGCGCGGCGCATCACCTCCTGGACCATGACGCCGCCGACGCCGTGCAGAGGTGTGTAGACGACGGAGAGCTCACGGGGGGAGTGGCTGTCGACGAGGGCGCTCATGGCGTCCAGGTAGGCGTTGGTCACCTCGTGCCCGAGCCTGCGCCAACCGGCACCGAGCGGCACGTCCGTCGCCGAGGGGGCGGCGTCGATCCGCCGCGAGATCGCCGCGTCCGCCGGGGTGACGATCTGGCTGCCGTCGCCCAGGTAGACCTTGTAGCCGTTGTCGTGGGGCGGGTTGTGGGAGGCCGTCACCATCACCCCCGCGGTGGCACCGACGTGGCGGATCGCGAAGGCCAGCACCGGCGTCGGCAGGGGGTCCGGCAGGACGAGCGCCTCGATGCCGGCGCCCACCATGACGGCGGCCGTGTCGCGGGCGAACTCGTCGGACTGGTGGCGCGCGTCGTAGCCGATGACGACCGGGCCGATCGCCTCGGCCGCCTGGAGATAGCCGGCAAGACCAGCCGCGGCCCTGATCACGACGGCTCGGTTCATCCGGTTCGGCCCGGCGGCGATCGCGCCGCGCAGTCCCGCCGTACCGAACTCGAGCCGCCCGTCGAACCTGTCAGCCAGGTCGGCCAGCGCCCGCTCGTCGGTCTCCGCCGTCGCGAGCAGCGCGGCGAGCTCGTCGCGGGTGCGCGGGTCGGGGTCGTTCGCGGACCACCTGCTCGCCTCGGCCCGGAGTCCGGCGGGAACGGCCACGTCAGGCGACCACCGCCGGGAGCACGGCGGCCAGCAGCGACCCCATCGCGGTGGCGGCCGCGTTTCCGGCAGCCAGCACCTCCTGGTGGTCGAGTGGCTCGCCGGTGACGCCTGCCGCCGGGTTGGTGACCAGCGAGATGCCCAGCACCTCGAGGCCGGCCTCCCGTGCCGCGATCGCCTCGAGGGCGGTCGACATCCCCACCAGGTCGCCACCCATGGCGCGCACCATGCGGATCTCGGCAGGTGTCTCGTAGTGGGGGCCGGGGAACTGCACGTAGACGCCGTCGTCGAGGGTCGGGTCGATCGTCGTGCAGAGTGCCCGCAGGCGCGCCGAGTAGAGGTCGGTCAGGTCGATGAACGTGGCACCGACGAGCGGTGAGACCGACGTCAGGTTGATGTGGTCGCTGATCAGCACCGGCGTGCCCTGGGCCCAGCCGGGGCGCAGTCCGCCGCAGCCGTTGGTGAGCACGACCGCACGACAGCCCGCCGCGGCCGCCGTGCGGACGCCGTGGACGACGGCTGCGACGCCATGACCCTCGTAGTAGTGGGTGCGGCCGAGGAACACCAGAGCCCGGACCCCTGCGCAGTCCACGGACCGGATCATCCCGGCGTGCCCGGCCACGGCGGGGGGGAGGAATCCTGGAAGTTCGGCGCACGAGATCTCGGCCCGGGTGGCACCGAGCAGGTGGGCGGCCGGACCCCAGCCAGACCCCATGACGAGGGCCACGTCGTGCTGAGACACGCCCGAGCGCGCAGCGAGCATTGCCGCAGCCTCCGCTGCGAGGGCCTTCGGTTCCGGAGCGGCGACCTGCGCCACGGTCATCCTCCGATCGAGCGGCACGGCCGGTGCCGCAGGTCGCTGACGTAGTCGTCGGGGGCGCCCGCTGCGGCGGCCGCCTCGCTGATGACGCTCAGGTAGCTCGCCGACGGCAGCCCGCCCTCATAGGCGTCGAGCACGTAGACCCAGGCGAGCTGCTCCCCGTCGAGGGTCTGCACGCGGACGTGCAGCTTGCGGTAGACGTCGCTCTCCCAGTCGGTCAGCAGGCGCTCGTCCTCCCGCGACACGTCGTACAACGCGACGAACACCTGGCACCCGGTCTCCTCGACGATGGTCGCGAGTGAACCGTCCCATCCGAGCTCCTCGCCGGCGAACGTCAGCCGCCAGCCGACCAGCCAGCCGGTCCCGCGCGCCGGTGAGTGCGGGCACCGCTCGAACATCCGCAGGGGCTCGAGGTTGGAGGCGTACGCGGCGTAGAGCGGCACGGGATGCAGGTTATCGTGGCCGCGTGACTCGTGTCGTGATCGTCGGGGGCGGCCCCGGGGGCTACGAGGCGGCGCTCGTCGGTGCTCAGCTGGGAGCCGATGTCACGGTCGTCGACCGCGACGGCCTCGGGGGCTCGGCGGTTCTCACGGACTGCGTCCCCTCCAAGACGCTGATCGCGACCGCCGAGCTGATGACCGAGGTGCGGGGGTCGGGAGAGCTCGGGGTGCGCTTCGCCGGGGACCGGGGCGCGGGCGCGCCGTCATCCGTCGAGGCGGCATCGGTCGACCTGCGCCTGGTGAACGCCCGGGTCCGGGCGCTGGCCGCCTCGCAGTCCGCTGACATCGCTCGCCAGCTCGACAACGCGGGCGTCCGCGTGGTCTCGGGTGCCGGCCGGCTGGAGGGAGCCGAGACGGTAGTCGCGACGCTCGCCGACGGCTCCGAGCAGCGCCTCGATGCCGACGCGGTGCTGGTCGCCACCGGCGCGCACCCGCGAGTGCTGCCCACGGCCGTCCCGGACGGCGAGCGGATCCTCACGTGGGAGCAGGTCTACGAGCTGGCCGAGCTGCCCGAGCGGCTCGTCGTCGTGGGGTCTGGCGTCACCGGGGCGGAGTTCGCGAGTGCCTACAACGCGCTCGGCGGCGACGTCGTGCTGGTGAGCAGCCGCGACCGGGTGCTGCCCGGCGAGGACCCCGACGCGGCGCAGGTCCTCGAGGACGTGCTGAAGCGTCGGGGGATGACCGTGCTCGCCAGGTCGCGCGCCGCATCCGTCGTCCGCGACGGCGAGGGGGTGCGGGTCGCGCTTGTCGGCGGGGGCGACGTCCTCGGGTCGCACTGTCTGCTCGCCGTCGGGTCGGTCCCCAACACGGCGGACATGGGTCTCGAGGAGTCCGGGGTCAGGCTGTCGGACGACGGGTACGTCGCCGTCGATGGCGTCTCCCGGACCAGCGCCCGCGGCGTCTACGCGGCCGGCGACTGCACGGGGGTGCTGATGCTTGCCTCGGTGGCGGCGATGCAGGGCCGGATCGCCATGTGGCACTTCCTCGGTGATGCAGTCTCCCCGCTAGCCCTCAAGTCCGTGTCCTCGAACGTCTTCACGGCACCGGAGATCGCCACCGTCGGATGGACCCAGAACGAGGTCGACACCGGCGAGATCGACGCGGTCGGGGTGATGCTGCCGCTCGCCGGAAACGCCCGCGCGAAGATGCAGGGGGTGCACGACGGGTTCGTCAAGCTCTTCTGTCGCCCCGGAACAGGCATCATCGTCGGCGGTGTCGTCGTCGGGCCGCGGGCCAGCGAGCTCATCCACCCGGTGGCGGTGGCTGTCGAGGGACGACTCACGGTCGACCAGCTGGCGCATGCCTTCTCCATCTACCCGTCGATGTCCGGCTCGGTGGCGGAGGCGGCACGGCGGTTGCACACCCGCGGCTGAGGTGCCGCACGATCCGCCCCTCGTCACGCACGGTCCGCCCCTCGTCACGCACG
>JBBJMF010000120.1:0-7160 GCA_037719575.1 Nocardioidaceae bacterium | reverse complement strand
GACGTCCCGACACAGAACAACACCACCCAAGCTGCCCCCAAGCCACCCAAATCTGAGTGGCTTGAGGGCAATCTGCGTGGCGCACCACGCAAACGCTGAGGGGAGAGGAAGCGGACGGGTCAGGCGTTCTGCTCGTCGCGCAATAATGGCCGTCATGCCCGACACCCACTTCGTCAACCCGTTCGCCGAGGGCGCAGACCCGGCGGTGGCGCGAGACGGGGACCGCTACCTCTGGTGCCAGAGCGAGGGCAACGTGGCTGTCGCCATCTGGGTCTCCGACCGGCCCACCTCTCTCGGCACGAAGCACGTCGTCTGGGAGGCTCCCGACGACGTTCGCTACTCTCGAGAGGTTTGGGCGCCGGAGCTGTTCTCGTTCGACGGCCACTGGTACATCTACTTCGCCGCTTCGGACGGCGACGACATGAGCCACCTGACGTATGTCTTGGAGTCGGAGTCCGACGACCCGCTCGGCGACTACGTCCTGTACGGTCCGCTGCAGACCGGCGAGTCGGCCGAGCCGGGAGCGGACAACATCTGGTCCATCGACATGACGGTCCTCGAGCTCGCGGGCCGGCGCTATGCCATCTGGTCGGGATGGCCGGAGCCCGGGCGGAACCAACAGGACCTCTACATCGCGCCGATGGAGAGCCCGGTCAGGATCGGCGGCGATCGGGTGCTCCTCTGCAAGCCTGGCGCCTACGCGTGGGAACGGATCGACGAGACCCCGCAGAGCAAGGCGCTGGCTGAAGGCCCACAGGTCCTGCAGCGCGGCGATCGCACGTTTCTGGTCTACTCCTGCGCGGCGTCGTGGCTACCGTCGTACAAGATGGGCCTGCTCGAGCTCGTCGGCGACGACCCGCTCGACCCGGCCGGCTGGAAGCGGCTCCCCACGCCTCTCTTCCAGTCCAATGACGCGACGTACGGCGTTGGGCACGCCTGCTACACGACCTCCCCGGACGGTCGCGACTGGTGGCACATCTTCCACGCCAAGCGCGACCGTGAACCCGGCTGGCGACGCGCGCTCTACGCCCAGCCGATGCGCTGGCGTGCGGACGGCACTCCCGATCTCGGACAGCCCGTTCCCGCCGGCGCGCCCGTCCCGATCCCCTCCGGGACTCCCGACCATGATGTGCCAACCGCACGTGGATGGCGGTTCGCCCTGCACGGGCAGGAGGACTTCGACTACTACGGGCACCATCAGTACTTCTGGGTGGGTCCGGACGGGCTGCACCTCGGGCTGCTGCCGCAGACTCCCGTCAACGCCTACCGCAGCGGGGAGAAGGTGGTGCTGAGCAACGGGGACTACCGCGATGTCCGCGTCGTCGCCGACTTCGAGGTTCTCGACGGGTCGCACGACGTCGGCCTCATCTTCCGCGTCACCCGGCCCGCGGTCGGTTTCGACTCGCTGCGTGGATACTTCGTCGGTGTCTCCACCGGTCGCAGCACGGTCGTCCTCGGTGCGATGGACGGTCACTCCTGGCGCGAGATCGCGATCGCACCGGTCTACCTCGCTGCGACCGGACCCCAGCGGATCGCCGTCGACGCCTCCGGACCCGACATCAGCGTGTACGTCGGGAACGACCCGCAACCGGTCATCAAGGTGACGGACACCCACTACACCAGGGGTTCGGTCGGCTGCCGTGTCGTCGACACTCATGCCGTGTTCTCGTCGCTGAGCGCCACTCCGCTCTAGCACCGCGACCTGACGTCGCCCTACCGGGAGCGAGCGACCCGGCCCTCGTCCCAGACGGGCTCGGCGGACTCGTAGACCGACCCGTCCGCACCGAACACGCAGAACCTGTCGAACCCGCGCGCGAACCACCTGTCGTGCGTGACCGCGAGGACCGTGCCGTCGAACGCCTCGAGGCCGTCCTCCAACGCTTCGGCGGACTCCACGTCGAGGTTGTCGGTCGGCTCGTCGAGCAGCAGCAACGTGGCACCCGAGAGCTCGAGGAGGAGGATCTGCAGCCGCGCCTGTTGGCCACCGGACAGCGACTCGAAGCGCTGTTCCGAGGCGTAGGCAAGCTCGTAGCGGTCGAGCGCACGCGCCGCCTGCTCGCGCGGCATCCCCTGCCGGTGGGTGTCGCCGCGGTGCAGGATCTCGAGCAGCGTGCGCCC
The DNA here is from genome assembly GCA_037719575.1 of Nocardioidaceae bacterium. GTDB lineage: Bacteria > Actinomycetota > Actinomycetes > Propionibacteriales > Nocardioidaceae > JAWWPG01. The sequence goes on along the minus strand of JBBJMF010000120.1, from coordinate 5,042 downwards.
GACGAGCTCCGGATGCTCATGGGTCTGCACGAACCAGCCGGGCCGCACCCGGGCACCCAGCTTGGCGCGCCCAAAGTGGCGCACGGGCTCGATGGGCCGTTCTCCAACCGGCCGGTGCTCCACGTCAGGGTCGCTGCCTCCGGCGGCGAGGAGCCGGAGGAAGTGCGACTTGCCCGAGCCGTTGGAGCCCAGCACGGCCAGTCGCTCGCCGTACCAGACCTCCAGATCGAACGGCTTCATCAGCCCGGTCAGCTCGAGGCCCGCACAGACGACGGCGCGTTTGCCGGTGCGGCCGCCCGACAGCCGCATCCTCACCTTCTGCTCGAGCGGCTGGTTCTCGGGCGGTCCTAACTCGTCGAACATCCGCAGCCGGGTGACGGCCGCCTGGTAGCGCGACGCCATGCCGTCGTTGTAGGCGGCTTTCTGCTTGTACATCAGCACCAGGGCTTTCAGCTTGGCGCGCTCCTCGTCCCAGCGCTTGCGCATCTCCTCGAGCCGCGCGAACCTGTCGCGCCTTGCCTGGTGGTAGGTCGCGAAACCCCCCGGATGAGTCCACACCGTGTTGCCGGCAGCACCGAGCTCGACCGTGACCACGCGGGTCGCCGTGTTGTTCATCAGCTCGCGGTCGTGGCTGACGAACAGCACAGTCTTCGGTGACTCCCGCAGTCGCTCCTCCAGCCACATCTTGGCGGGGACGTCGAGGAAGTTGTCGGGCTCGTCGAGCAGGAGCACCTCGTCGGGGCCACGCAGCAGCGCCTCCAGCACGAGCCGTTTCTGCTCCCCGCCACTCAGCGTCGTCAGCGCGCGGTACTTCGCCTTGTCGTACGACGTTCCGATGGCCGCCACCGCGCAGACGTCCCAAAGCACCTCACTGTCGTAGCCGCCAGCATCTGCCCACTCACCGAGCGCCGAGGCATAGCGCAGCTGGGTCTTCTCGTCATCGGCCTCCATCATCGCGAGCTCGGCCTCGATGACGAGTGCCGCCGCCGCCTGCACCCGAGGAGGCGCCACCGACAGCAGCAGGTCGTGGACGGTCAACCCCTCGTTGCCCTGGGTGAGCAGCTGACGCATGACGCCGAGCCCGCCGCTACGCGTCACAACCCCCGCGTGAGCGCTCAGGTCGCCGGTGACGATGCGGAGGAGGGTCGTCTTCCCCGCTCCGTTGGCTCCCACGAGAGCCACCTTGGCGCCTTCCCCAACCCGGAACGAGACGTCGTCGAGCAGCACCCGACCGTCAGGCAGCTCATACCGAACTCCGGCTACGTCCACGTGACCCATGACAATCCCTTTGCGTGTGGCCGACCGCCTCACCCGCGAATGCCGGCAGCGAGTACGACGGGTGGACTCCACCTCAGCCGTCGCCTTCATCCTCCCCGACCGCCCAAACCGATGCACCTGATTTGCTGGCGCGTGGAACGGATCAGCGAGACCCGGACGCGGCGCGGTCGAGGCGAGTGGCCAGAGCTCGTACGGCGTCGACCAAAGCTGAAGGCTCGAGGATTTCGAAGTCGCAGCCGAGCATCGCCAAGTTCAGCGCTATTGCCGGCAATGAGTCAGCGCCGGTCGTGAGCTGACAGTGGGTCTCATCAAGAGGGACGACGACACCTGTGCTCGGCGAGATCCACTCGGCCGCCTGCTCGGCGGAGATATAGAGTCGGACCCGGGCCTGGTACCGGTAGACCGAAGTGGATACCCCGTCAGTCACAAAGGCAACGGCATCGGGCGGATCCGTCGGCACGAAACGAGGGCCAGTGACCATCACTTCGTCGACCCGGTCGACCCGGAAGCTGCGCCAGGCGTCGCGGTCGCAGTCGCGCGCCACGAGGTACCACCGGCGGCCGGTACAGACCAGCCGGTGCGGCTCGACACGTCGCTCGGTGCGGGCGCCGTGGTGGCTCACGTAGCGGAACCCGACGCGCCGCTGGTCGCGGCACGCCTGCGCCAGGGCAAGGAGCGTCCCGGCGTCGACGGAAGGCGTCCCCGCCGACATCGACTCGGTAGCAGCCTGGACCGCGGAGACCTGCGACCGCAGCCGGCTGGGCAGCAGCTGTTCGAGCTTTGCCACGGCGCGCATCGCGGCGTCATCAATACCCGCGACGGTGCCGCCGGCGGCAGTCCGCAGCGACACGGCAACCGCGACGGCCTCCTCGTCATCCAGGATCAGCGGGGGCAGCGCCTTTCCCCGCCCCAGCCGGTATCCACCGCCCACGCCAGGCGAAGCCTCCACTGGGTAGCCCAGCTCACGGAGCCGGTCGACGTCACGCCGTACCGTGCGCTCGGTTACCTCGAGGCGCTCCGCGACCTCCTCGCCGGTCCAGAGCGAACGCGACTGGAGCAGGGTGAGCAGACGCAGCAGGCGGTTCGCCGTGTCCCGCATGACGACAATCTTCGCACTATCTAGGACCGATAAAGTCCGCAATTGATGCCAGGCTGACGGCATGGATATCAACTGGACGCATGAGCTCACCGATCAGCTCGACTGGCACTGGCAGCAGCAGCTACGCCCGCGCTTCGCGAGCCTGACGGACGAGGAGTACTTCTGGGAGCCGGTCGTCAACACCTGGAGCCTCCGGCCGCGTGGCGAGGGACAGGAGGCGATGTCCGTCGGCGGCGGAGACTTCGTCATGGACTACGCGTTGCCGGAACCGAGTCCCTCGCCCGTCACGACGATCGCCTGGCGGCTCGCCCATATCATCGTCGGCGTCTTCGGCAGTCGCGTTGCTGGCCACTTCGGCGGACCGCCCGTTGACTACGAGACCTTCGTGTACGCCGGCACCGCCGACGAGGCGCTGAAGCAGCTCGATGACGGCTACCGCGCATGGAAGGCGGGAGTCGAAGGCCTCGGCGAAGAGGGACTCGCGCAGCCGTGTGGCCCGAACGAAGGTCCGTTCGCGGAGTACCCGATGGCCGCGTTGGTCCTCCACATCAACCGCGAGACCTTGCATCATGGCGCCGAGATCGCCCTCCTGCGTGACCTCTACGCCAACCGCGACAGCTGACCCTGGGCCCGGGTGAGTCAGGACAGGTCCGCCAGGGCGTCCTCGATGGTGCGGTGGAACGTCGGGTAGGCGTAGATCATCGAGCGCAGCGTGTCGGTGGACACCTCGCCGTGGACTGCCACGCTAAGCGCTGACAGCACCTCCCCGCCGCACGGGCCGACCGAGGTGGCGCCGACCAGGACGCCCTTGTCGGCATCCTCGATGAGCTTGACGAACCCCTCGTTGCCGACCTTGTGGATCCACCCGCGAGCCGAGCTCGGCAGCGGGGCGTTCCCCACCCGCACGACCAGACCTGCCTCGCGCGCCTGCCGCTCCGACAGGCCGACCGACCCGACTTCGGGGTCGGTGAAGGTCACCCGCGGAACCGCCCGGTAGTCGGCCCACGGACCGTCACGGTCGAGGATGTCGCGCACGACGATGGCGGCCTGGTACATCGATATATGGGTGAATGCCCCCTTGCCGGTGATGTCGCCCAAGGCCCAGAGGCCGTCGGCGACGCGCAGGTGGTCATCGGTGTCGAGAGTCTTCGCCGACGGGTCGAGTCCGACCGTGTCGAGGCCGATGGCGACCAGGTTCACCCTGCGTCCGGTGGCCACCAGCAGCTTGTCCGCGGTGAGCACCTGCTCCCCCAGCGTGACGGCGAACCTACCTTCGTCGTACGCAACCGCGGAGATCGTCACGCCGGTGAGCACCTGGATACCCTCCCGCCCGAAGGCCTCGGTGACGATCTTGCTCGCTTCCGGCTCCTCGGGCGCGAGCAGCCGGTCCGCCACCTCGAGCAAGGTCACGTCCACGCCGAACCGCGCAAACGCCTGGCTGAGCTCGGCACCGATCGCTCCGCCGCCGATCACGATCAGCGAGCCGGGAAGATCTGTGACCTGGACGGCGTCGCGGTTGGTCCAGTACGGCGTCTCAGCGAGGCCCGACACAGGAGGTACGGCCGGCTCCGTACCAGTGTTGAGCACGACACCCTGGCGGGCCCGGAACTCTTGCCCGGCCACCTCGACCGTCCGGGGGCCGGTGAGTCGGCCATGGCCACGGATGAACGTGACCCCGTTGTCGACAAGCCGGTCCACGGCCACCTTGTCGTCCCAGTTGTCGGTAGCCTCGTCGGCGATCCTCGTGGCAACCGGTGCCCAGTCGGGCATCACGGTGGACGCACCGGCGAGCTCGCCGACCCGCCGCGCCTCCGCCAGAGCGCCGGCGCCGCGGACCATCATCTTACTCGGGATGCACCCGTAGTAAGGGCATTCGCCACCCACGAGATGCTTGTCGACGCCCACGACCTCCAGACCAGCCTTGGCGAGCTCGGTCGCGACGGACTCGCCTCCGGGTCCCAATCCCACGACAACGACATCGACTTCTGTAGGCATCAGAGACCTCTTCCGCTGGGTTGCTGTGATGGCACAAGTGTGACGGCTGGCGAGGGCCCACGAAAGAACCGAAGACTTACGGCCGCCCGCCGCGCCTCATGGTCTGATGATCATCCCCCTGCCCACGAGGTCCAGCGTGGACTCGATGAGCGCCTCGCGCTCGGCCATCGGCACGTCGGCCAGCGGGCCGAGCAAGAGCAGGGAGAGCCCGTGCACCGAAGCCCAAGCAGCCGTTGACGCCGCAGGTCGGTCGGCGGGTGTCAGCAGACCGACGACCACCAGGTCGTCCAGTGCCCACTCGAGAAGCTCCTTGGCCGACTGGCCGGAGTCGCCGGGGCCATCCGCAGGCCCCCGGCTTCGCCCCTTGCGGTTGAAAGCGACGGTGAACAGGCCGGGCTCACGCAGGGCGAACCGCACGTAGCCGCGACCGATCGCCCGCATGCGAGTCCAGGCGTCATCTTGCGGACGGTCTGTGCTCTCGCACCGGGCAAGCTCCGCCTCCATGGATTGCGCCAGCTCGGACAGGCAGCCCACTGAGACCGCTTCGACGAGCTCGGGGAGCGAGCCGAAGTGCCGATAGGCCGCGGTAGCGGAAACGCCACCCGTCGAGCGGCCTCGCGCAGCACGATCGCCTCGGGCCCCCCTGATCGTGCCAACGCCAGGCCCGACT
>JBBJMF010000044.1:0-22258 GCA_037719575.1 Nocardioidaceae bacterium | reverse complement strand
AACATCGTGCATGCGACGACCGAGAACGGGTTACCTGCAGAGGTCGACTACCAGCAGGGAGTCGACGTGGATTTTCCGGGAAGAGGGGACCGCGTGGAGCGAGCGCTTTGTGCGGCCCTGATTGCGACAGCCATCATGACGTGTTACGGGGTGGGCTAGTCGTGGGTGCTATGACGTACGACGACGACCCGATGAGCACGGCTCAGGTGGAGCGCAGCGCGGGTGTGTTGGTGGCGCAGGCATGCGGTGAGGCGCTCACCCTTGCGTTGCGACGCGCCGCAAGGCCCGGAACGTCGGGGAGGTCGGAAATCGCACAGCACCCGGACGTTGATCTTACCGCTTGGGGTCGCGGCATCAACATCTCGGCGCGGATCGCCCAGCTCACGTCGAACGGCGCCGTCCTGACCGAACAAAGTGATCATGCCAAAATGGCGCAACGCATGCTTCGCTTCGGGAGTGCCCCCGACGACGACACCCTCGGCCCTCCCTCCGCAGCCAAGCCCTCGGCGCGCCGGACATCCACGAAGGCGCGCGGAGCAGCCGCATCCACTACGGCGCTGGGTACGGCGGGCCTTGCCGGCTTGACCGGGCTGGACCGACAGACCTTGCCGGTACCGGACCCGCGGGGCCGAACGGCCGGGTCGGCCCGAGCCATCGCCGACGAACTCCCGGGAGGTGTGCTGGCGTCTGATGCCTGCGTGTTGTGGGCCGAGGCGGTGCGAGTCGCAGTCATGGAGGCTCGCTTCGAGCTCGCCGGAGGTCTCGATCTGGTCTCCTGGGAAAACCGCGACCGCTGGGCCAGATGGATCGAGCAGGCCACCGGCGCCGATCCCAGTCGTTTCGCTCCGGGCAACAAACCCGTCTCGGCTCTCCAGATGGCCTGGGCCGCCATCACGTCTACCCGGGTCCCGGACCACGACCCGGGCAACGATTCGTACGCCTGCCAGCATCTTCAGCACGCTCTCCGGGCCGCAGCCAACGAGTGTGTCGCCAACGGGTCGGGTAGCGGGACCACTGTAGCCGCGCTGGCCGGATGTCTTCTCGGCGCCCGCTGGGGGCTTTCGGCAATTCCGGTGGACTGGTTGCGCCGCCTGAACGGTCTACCCGGCCTGCGAGCTCGCGACCTGGTCCGGCTGGGTGTGCGGACCGCCCGCGCGGGGCAACCTACGCGCAAGAACTGGCCGACGAAGTCGCACATCGCACCTTCCCTGTGGACGCCGTTACCGGCCGTTCCGCTGCCGAGTCATGCTGAGCTGTGGTTGGGCGGCGTTGGGGGTTGGGGTCCGGACATCGATGCCGTCGTCTCGCTGTGTGTGCTGGGTACCAAGGATGTCCCGGCACCCGGGGTTTCACCCGAGAACCACATCGAGATCTGGCTCGTGTCATCGACCGATCCTGACGACAACCCGAACTATGACTTCGTGGTCGACGACGCCGCCAAGGCCATCCAAACGCTCCTCGGAGAGGGACATCGAGTCTTGGTCCATTGCACTCGTGCCGTGACCCGCACGCCCCGGATCGCGACCCACTTCCTCACAATGCAGGGTGTGGACCACCGCACGGCCAGTCAGCTCGTACGACACACACTGATCGAAGGGGGCTATACCAAGAAGGATGCTGCTGCCTAGATGAATGTGACCGCGTCCGTCAGGCATCGATGGCCTCGATGTCGAGCTCGTAGGCACCCTGCACGATGAACTCCTTGCGGGGCGCCACGTCGTTGCCCATCAGCAGCTCGAACACCTCCTCCGCCGCTGCTCCGTCGTCGATCGTGATCCGCCGCAGCGTCCGGCGGCGTGGGTCCATGGTGGTCTCCGCGAGCTGATCGGCATCCATCTCGCCGAGACCCTTGTAGCGCTGGATCGGGTCCTTCCAGCGCATCCCCTTCTTCGCCAGCTCCGCGAGCCGGCGCTGCAGCTCGTCGTCGCTGTAGGTGTAGAGGTACTTGTCCATGCCCTTCCTCGGGTTTGACAGCTCGATGCGGTGCAGGGGAGGCACGGCGGTGTAGACGCGGCCGTGTTGCAGCAGCTCCCGCATGTGGTTGTGGAACAGCGTCGCGAGCAGGCAACGGATGTGGGCGCCGTCGGTGTCGGCGTCGGCCATGATGATGACCTTGCCGTAACGCGCCTGCTGGATGTCGAACGTGCGGCCGCTGCCGGCACCGACCACCTGGATGATCGAGGCGCACTCGGCGTTCTGCAGCATCTCGCCGGACGACTTCTTCTGGGTGTTGAGGATCTTGCCGCGGATCGGCAAGAGCGCCTGGAACTCGGAGTTGCGGGCGCGCTTCGCCGTACCGATTGCGGAGTCGCCCTCGACGATGAACAGCTCGCACCTGTCGACGTCGTTGCTGCGGCAGTCGGCGAGCTTCGTCGGTAGGGCGCTGGACTCGAGCGCGTTCTTGCGGCGCTGGGTGTCGCGCTGCTGACGGGCGGCGACCCTGGTGCGCGCAGCGGAGACGACCTTGTCGAGCACGGCCCGGGCCTGCTGCTTCTCGACACGCCTCGTCGAGGTCAGGAACGCCTTCAGGCTGTCGCCTACCACCTTGGCGACGATCTTGGTCGCTGCCGGGGTGCCGAGGACCTCCTTCGTCTGCCCTTCGAACTGCGGCTCGGCGAGTCGCACGGTGACGACGGCCGTGAGACCTTCGAGCACGTCGTCCTTGACGAGATCGCCCTCGCCGGCCCTCAGCAGTCCCCGGGTCCCCTTGGCCACGTCACCGAAGGTCTTGACGAGCGCCCGGTCGAACCCCGAGACGTGTGTGCCGCCTTTGGGTGTCGCGATCACGTTGACGAATGAGCGGACCTCGGTGTCGTAGCCGGTGCCCCACTTCAGGGCGACGTCGACCCCCAGCTCGCGCTCGACGTCCTGGGGCGTCATGTGGCCGGCATCGTCCAGCAGCGGGACCGTCTCGGTGAACGTGCCCGAGCCGCGCAGGCGCAAGACGTCGGTGACCGCCTCGTCGGCGGCGAGGAACTCACAGAACTCGGAGATTCCCCCGTCGTGGCGGAAGCTCTCCACGACCGGCTCCACGGCGCGCTCGTCGCGGATGGAGATCTCGAGGCCCGGCACGATGAACGAGGTCTGCCGCGCCCGCGTGACGAGCTCGTCGAGCGCGACGTGGGCCTCCTTGGTGAAGATCTGCCGGTCGGGCCAGAACCGCACGCGCGTGCCGGTCGCGCCCTTGCGGACCCGGCCTCTCGTGTCGAGACCAGAGCCGGGAGTGAACGCCGAGTCGGGACCCGGGCCGGCGAACCGGCCGGGCGTCCCGCGCTGGAACGACATCGCCCGGGTGGCCGGCGTGCGGTCGACCTCGACGTCGAGGCGGGCGGAGAGCGCGTTGACCACGGAGGCGCCTACGCCGTGCAGCCCGCCCGTCGCGACGTACGACCCGCCGCCGAACTTGCCGCCGGCGTGCAGCTTCGTGAAGATCACCTCGACCCCGGGCAGCCCCGTCCTGGGCTCGATGTCGACGGGGATGCCGCGCCCGTCGTCAGAGACCTCGACCGAGCCGTCGGCGTGCAGCGTGACGATGATCCGGTCACAGGCACCCGCCAGAGCCTCGTCGACGCCGTTGTCGATGATCTCCCAGACACAGTGCATGAGTCCGCGCGTGTCAGTCGACCCGACATACATCCCGGGACGCTTGCGGACCGCCTCCAGGCCCTCCAGGACGAGCAGATGACGCGCGTTGTAGGTCGTGTCGACGGCGCTGGTGCGAGTGGGCACGGGACTCCTCAGACGGCACGAGCCACAGGCTGGCGGATGCACCTCGCGGTGCTCTTGCACCATACCGGCCGACCGCGACACGGACCGGCAGCCCACGCGGCAGGGCGACACGGGGCGCGGACACCCGCGACGTCCGTCACCCGAAGGCGTGTTCAGGAGACGATGCGACGTATGGTCTAGGTAACGTCTCATCATCTGCGGCTTCGCGGCCGGGAATGGGCATCGTTCGTTGGATGTTCTTCCTGACACGTAGTCCTGAGGATCCAGAAAGAGGCCACACGTGACGACAGCTGTTGCACCCAGTCCCAAGTTCACTGCTCTCGACCGCTGTGACCGCTGTGGAGCCCAGGCCTACGTCCGCGTCGAGCTGGCCAGCGGACGCGAGCTGTTGTTCTGCGCCCACCACGCGCGCGAGCACGCCGACAAGCTCCACCAGGTCGCCTCCACGATCCACGACGAGACCGGAACTCTGCGCAACGCCCGCCCGACGGCCTCCCAGGGAGGCTGACGCTGCAGACCCGGTGAGCACGACCGGACTCCTCCTCGTCGGCCTGGTGATCCTGGCTGGGCTCGTCGGCATCGTGCTGCCGGTCCTGCCGGGCGCGATCCTGGTCCTCGCGGCCATCCTCGTCTGGGCCTACGAGGTCGGCTCGGGAACGAGCTGGACCGTCTTCGTCGTGGCAGCGCTCGTCATCGCTGCCACTCAGGTGGCCAAGTACGTCGTACCCGGCCGGCGCCTCGCCGCCGGGGACGTGCCTCGATCGACGCTGCTCGCCGGTGCACTCGTCGGTATCGTGGGCTTCTTCGTCATCCCGGTGGTGGGCCTGCTCGTTGGGTTCGTCCTTGGCGTGTACGTCGCCGAGTATCACCGACTGCGCTCCCGGTCCAGCGCCTGGTCGTCGACCAAGCTGGCCTTGCGCGCCGTCGGGCTGTCACTCGCGATCGAGCTGTTCGGAGCGCTTGTCGCGTCCGGTATCTGGCTCGCCGCCGTCCTCGCCACCCGATGACCTCCGGATCGGATGGCCGCCTGGCGTTCTTCGACCTCGACGACACCCTCGTCGACCGTCAACGAGCGTTTGCCGCGTGGCTCGACGAGTTCGCGGCACGCTGGCATCTGCACGCGGAAGCCCGTCGTACTCTGGCCGCGGCAGACCATGGCGGCCTCGCACCGCGCGAGTCTCTCCTCGGCTCGCGCAGCAGTTCGGCGTGACCCAGGACTTTTCGGAAGCTGGTCGTTGTCGAGCCGAATGCGGCCGGGTGGATGGTCGGAGGGTCCGCGGCAGGACTTCGCACGATCTTGGTTTCAGCTGCCACGCGGGTGGCTGCGACGGGTTTGACCGATGAGCGCGACCTTGTCGCGGCCGATCACGTCTGCGGCTCGGCTGCCGAGGCCTTCGAGGTCCTCCTCGGTCACTAGTTTTCAACCCGTCGGACTGTCTCACTCCCAGCCGTGAGCCACCTGACGAGGTCTGGCACGACGACCTCTTGCGATGTATCAACGCGTAGGACCGGTCCCAGCCCACGGGGAGCGGAAGACGAACCCTCGGCCATCAGCTCGACGGCAGCACGGATGCGAGCCAGCACCTCCAGGTCCGGGGGGAGGTGCGGACCATGGCGGACGCGGTCCGAGTAGCGCCGCACCGCCACCTCCGCGGGCGCGTCGCAGTAGATCTCCCGCACGAGCAGGTCTGGCGGAAGCCCACCGCGCAGCCTGTCTCGGTCATCTCGGCTAGGGTCGAGCCAGATGTCAAGCACGGCTCCCGTCGCCGAGTCCCCGAGGAGACCGACCACGACTGCCTCAGCTGCCAGCCGCAGTTCGAGCCGCGTCGGGGCGGCACCGCCGAGCGCATCGTGAAGCGACTCCTTGACCCGGTCGAGCGAGAGCAGCGGCAGACAGAGCGCCACAGCCAGCAGCCGGCCCAACGTCGTCTTTCCTGAGGCAGGAGCACCCGTCACCACGACGAGCATCGGCTGCGGGCGCTTTCCCGTCGGCGCGGCCATTGCTGTCAAGCCTGCCACCCGCGACGCTGCTCAGCCGTCGTACTCGGAATCAGGTTTGCCCTCCCGGATGCCGGGTACCAGACCGCAGGGTACGTTGATTAGATCATCCATCAGAGCGAATATGGGGGCAGGAGCGCACTTGGGAAAGATCGTGGCAGTCCTTGCCGTCGTCTGGTTGCTCATCGGTGTCATTGCCGCCGCCCAGCGCGGCTACTTCGGCAACAACGAGAAAACTGACTGCGCCAAGTTCGGCGACACCGCCATCACTATCATCGCGGGACCTCTCAACTACGTCGGAGTCAATCCCAAGGTCACGTGCACGATCCCGCAACCCTCCAAGTGAGCCACGAGCGCCGGATCCCTGCGACGCAAACAGGATGGAGACCTCAGTCGAGGTAGTCACGCAGGACTTGTGAGCGCGACGGATGGCGCAGCTTGGACATGGTCTTGGACTCGATCTGGCGGATCCGCTCGCGCGTCACGCCGTAGACCTTGCCGATCTCGTCGAGTGTCTTCGGCTGTCCGTCGGTGAGCCCGAAGCGCATCGACACAACCCCGGCTTCCCGCTCGGACAGCGTGTCCAGCACCGCGTGCAGCTGCTCCTGCAGCAGCGTGAAGCTTACCGCGTCGGCCGGGACGATGGCTTCGGAGTCCTCGATCAGGTCGCCGAACTCGGAGTCACCGTCCTCCCCCAGCGGGGTGTGCAGGGAGATCGGCTCGCGACCGTACTTCTGGACCTCGACGACCTTCTCGGGCGTCATGTCGAGCTCCTTGGCGAGCTCGTCGGGAGTCGGCTCGCGGCCCAGGTCCTGCAGCATCTGCCGCTGGACACGCGCCAGCTTGTTGATGACCTCGACCATGTGGACGGGGATGCGGATCGTGCGTGCCTGGTCGGCCATGGCCCGGGTGATCGCCTGCCGGATCCACCACGTCGCGTACGTCGAGAACTTGAAGCCCTTGGTGTAGTCGAACTTCTCCACTGCGCGGATCAGCCCGAGGTTGCCCTCCTGGATCAGGTCGAGGAACAGCATGCCGCGCCCGGTGTAGCGCTTCGCCAAGGACACGACCAGCCGCAGGTTCGCCTCCAGCAGGTGGTACTTGGCGCGCCGACCGTCCTCCGCGATCCACTCGAGCTCGTCGAGCAGCTTGGCCGAGATCCTGGTTTCCCGGGACAGCTTTTCCTCGGAGAAGAGGCCGGCCTCGATGCGCTTGGCAAGCTCCACCTCCTGCTCGGCGTTGAGCAACGGCACCTTGCCGATCTGCTTGAGGTAGTCCTTGACCGGGTCGGCCGTCGCGCCGGCGACCGTGACGGTCTGCTCGGGCTCGTCGTTGTCGTCGGCCTCGGAGAGCGTGAAGCCCTCCTTCTCGTCCTCCTTCAGCGTCGGATCGCTCTCCAGATCCTTCTCGAACACCGTGTCGTCGATGTCCTCGAGCGGCTTCTTCGGAGTGAGATCGACCTCATCGGGGGGAAGCAGCTCCCGCGGGTCGACGACGACGGCTGCCGCCTCCGCCGCGGCACCCGGAGTGGCGGGGGCGGCCCGCTTCGCCGACGTGCGCTTTGCCGAGGCCTTGGTTGCCGAGGCCGCGGTCGCGGGTTTCGTTGCGGCCACCTTGGTGACGGCCGCCTTCTTCGCCGGCGTCCGTTTGGCGACCGGCGACCTGTCCGCCTGGGACCCGGCAGAACCCGCTGCGGTTGTCTTTGCGGTCGCCTTGGCGGCCGACCTCGATGCCGAGGTCTTCTGCACTCCCGCGCGACTCGAGCTCGCGGGCTTGGCGACCGACGCCACACTGGAGCGTCGGGCGGTCGTCGCCGCGGAGACTCTCCTGCGCCCGGCTGTCACCGCGGGGGATACGTCGACCTCGGCGCTGGCGTCGACCTCCGACGACGGGCGGTCTGGGAGCACGGGCTCGGGCGCGGTGCGGGACGTGTTCGAAGACACGAACAACCTCTCGTCGACTGAACTCGGAGCGCGGCGAAGGCCGGTCACGTCAAGACGCCGCAACCTCTATTGTGACACGTCAGCAGCCGGGCTCAAGCCACGTCTGCGCCGCGCAGCGACCCGCAGCGACCCGCTGACCTGCGACCTGCCTGACGACGTACGGGCTCGGATGACCCTGCTGACCCGTTCCGCGTCCAGGTTTGCAACAACTCTGCCCAGCCTGCCCGGTGCCGCTAGACTCGTGCCCACGTCGTCCGTCGCCGAGCTGGCGCCCGCTCGATCATTCCCCGGAACACGCGAACAGCATCGCCTTCGCGTGTTGCAAGCTAGGAGACCTCCTTCCATGCCCAAGAACGCCTCTCGGTTCTACTTCTCTCCCGAGGACGACGCGGCTGATGCGGGGCTGGTCACTGGCTGGGCGGTAGCTGGTGAGCCGGCGTTGGTTCGCGATGCCCGGGGAGTGTTCATCCGTCGGGCCGACAACCATCTGGTGCACCTGTGCTTCAACGGCTCCGGTCAGTGGGAGCAGTGGGACGTCACCGACCAGGTCGCAGGGTTGACCGTCAGCGGCGACCCGAGTGTGTCCGGCGACGGCCGGTCGGTGTTCGTGCGCCGCGCCGACAACCACCTGGCGCACTTCCGGTTCAACGACAAGATGCTGTGGGAGCACCACGACCTGTCCGACCGTGCCGGTGGCTGGATGGTCAACGGTGACCCCGCGGTCGCTCCCGACGGCCGCAGCCTGTTCGTCCGCCGCGCCGACAACCACCTGGCCCACTTCTGGCGCGACGATGACGACGAGTGGCAGGTCAGCGACCTCGGCGGCCGGGTCGTCGGGCGACCCGCGATCTCCCCCGACGGGAACGTCGTCTACCTCCGCCGCGCCGACAACCACCTCGCCCAGCTGCACCGCGATGACGACGGCGGCTGGATCCAGTCCGACATCACCGAACAAGCAGGCGGCTGGGTCGTCGGCCGCCCCGCCACCTCACCGGTCGGGCGCGGCGTGTTCGTCCGCCGCGCCGACAACCACCTCGTCCACTACTACTTCAACCCCGACCGCGAATGGGAACACTGGGACATCTCCGAGCTCGCCGGCGGCTGGGCAATCGGCGGCGACCCCGCTCCCACCTACGACGGCAGCGGCGTCTTCGTCCGCCGAGCCGACAACCATCTCGCCCACTTCTACTTCAACCCCGACGGCCAGTGGGAACACTGGGACATCTCCGAGCTCGCCGGCGGCTGGGCCGTCGGCGGCGACCCCACCCCTGCCCAGGACAACGGCAGCGTCTTCGTCCGCCGCGCCGACAACCATCTCGCCCATTACTACTTCAACCCCGACGGCCAATGGGAACAATGGGACATCACCCTCCAAGCCGCCGCCTGGGAGACCACCCGCCGAACAGAGCCCGCTCTCGACCGTCAGGGGCTGCTGTCCCCGCCCTTACGCAAGATCGAGAGGCGACTTGCCGGCCGACGGGTCGACGGCACATCAAAGGACGGGGTGTCGGAGTACGACTGGAAGTACCTGATGGGTCACTGAGCTGATCGCGTCACTCGGGAGAGTCCTCCGTGGTCGCCTGGGAGCCGGACTCCGGAGCATCGGTGGCGGGTGCATCGGACGCCGCCCGCCGGTTGCGGCCGCCCCGCCCGGGGCCGCCTCGCCGGTTACCCTCGCGCCCGCCGCCCGGGTTCGCTGCCTCCTCTTCCCGACGGGCGGCGCGCTTCGCAGCACGCTTCGCCGCCAGTTCGGGATCGGCCAGCTCCTCCGCCCGGCGGCGCTCCTTGTTGGCGGCCCGCTTAGCGGCCTTCTTGGCGGCCACCTTCTTGCCTACCCGCCGGCCGCCACCCTCCTCGGTGCTCTCCTGGTTCTCTTCGTCTGCAGTCATGTGAATCGTGCCTCCGCTTTCCTGGTTGTGGCCGGAGTTGTCGTTCCCGGGGTCGTCTGACCCTTTGCGGCGCGACGACTTGGCGTTTCGAACTCTGGCGAGAGATTCGGGGTCCCGCACGTCGGCAACCGAGCGGAACGAGTCCGGCTGGGCATAGGGGCCAGCGACCCGCTCCCATCCCTCCGGGCGCACGCCGAGCTGCTTGCCGAGCAGTGCGATGAACATCTGTGCCTTGCGCTTGTTGAACCCTGGCATCAGCATAAGCCGCGACAGAAGGTGCTCCCCCGACCCCGCCGTCAGCCACATCGACGCGGTGTCACCGCCGTAGTTCGCCACGACGTAACGGGCGCCGGCCTGGATGAGCACCGACATCGACTCGGGGTAGGGGTGGATCGCTGGCTCGGTCGCGCACACCTCGGCAAGCTCCTCCGGCGTCGCCTCGGCGATCACCGTCGGGTCGAGAGTGCCGAAGCGGTCGAGGATCTTGGCCGGGCCGGCGAAGGCCACGTCGACAGGCACCTCTTGCTGCAGCAGCATCCCGCACAGCAGCGCGAACGCGTTGGTCGACAGGACCTCGTCCGCAGCCTCGTCCTGCACGATCTGGAGAGTCACTCGGACGCCTTCACTGCCAGCACGGGGCAAGGCGCGTCGAGCAGGACCCGTTGGGCGTTGCTGCCCAAGATGAGCTTGCCGACCGGCGAGCGACGCCGCAGGCCGATGATGATGACCTCCGCGGACACCTCCGCGGCGACGTTGACGAGATCCTCCGCCGGGTCCATGCCCCGCACGAGCTGACGCACCTCGTGCTCGATACCTGCCCGTGATAGCCGAGCGCGCACCTCGTCGAGCTGCGACCCGGTCCGGACCATCTCGCTGCCGTCCGGCTCACGGCCGCCCCGGTGGGAGTTGACGACGACGAGGGAAGCGCCCCTCAGCTGCGCTTCCTCGGCCGCCAGTCGGAGGGCCGCCTCCCCCTCGGGTTTCGGCACGTATCCCACGACGATAACTCCCATGCTTCTCCTTCACACCACGATCCGGGTCCACCGAACGCTACCCGCTGGTCGCCCGGACTCTCCACGGGGCCACAGCGTCCTCACGCGTCACCCGGTTGGCCACTCGTGGACGGGCAGGTTCTTGTGCATGTGCTCGCAGTAGCGCCGGACGACCTCGCGCAACGCGGCAGGGCGGTCACTCGCGCCGGCTGCCGTGACGTCGCGCAGCACGCCGCTCTGCCAGGCGGAGCCGTTGCGACCGCTCAGACAGCGCTGCTCGATGATCCGGAGCATCCGGTCCCGTTGGTCGGAGTCCATCCCCCACGCGTCGAGCCCTTCCCGGGCCCGTGGCAGCAGTCGTCGCAGCACGAGCTCGGTAGCCGAAACCGTGCCGACTCCCGGCCAGTAGACCTGAGCAGCGATGCCATCGCGCGCTCCGGCGTGGAAGTTCTCCTCGGCTGCGCTGAACGACATCTGCGACCAGATCGGCCGCTCGTCCTCGGCGAGGGACCGAACCACGCCGAAGTAGAAGGCCGCGTTGGCCATCATGTCCACGACGGTCGGCCCGGCGGGCAGCACTCGGTTCTCCACGCGCAAGTGCGGAACGCCGCCCACGACGTCGTAGACCGGCCGGTTCCAGCGGTAGATCGTGCCGTTGTGCAGCCTCAGCTCCGACAGGTTGGGGGTCCGGCCGGCGTCCAGCGTCGTCACCGGGTCCTCGTCGTCGGTGATCGGCAACAGGGCCGGGAAGTAGCGCACATTCTCCTCGAACAGGTCGAAGATCGACGTGATCCAACGCTCGCCGAACCACACCCGGGGACGCACCCCCTGGGCCTTGAGCTCCTCGCCACGGGTGTCGGTCGCCTGCTCGAAGAGCGCGATCCGGGTCTCCGCCCAGAGCTCCTTGCCGAAGAGGAACGGAGAGTTCGCGCCGACCGCCAGCTGGATCCCGGCGATCGCCTGGGAGGCGTTCCAGTACGACGGGAAGTCGTCGGGGCTCACCTGGAGGTGCAGCTGCATCGACGTACACGCGGCCTCGGGAATGATGGAGTCCGACGTGAGATCGAGCCGCTCGACGCCCCGGATGTTGATCGTCAGATCCTCCCCGCGAGCGGCGAAGATCTGGTCGTTGAGCAGCTGGTATCGCGGGTTGGCGGACAGCGTCTCGTGGCGCATGTGGCTGATCTGCAGCGTCGGCAGGATGCCGACCATCACCATGTGCGCGCCGACTTGTCGGGCCTTGTCCTCGGCTGCGTTCAGACTCTCCCGGACGTTGCGCTCGTAGGCCATGATGCCGTCGCCGGCGAGGCTTCGAGGCGGCACGTTGATCTCGAGGTTGAACTGGCCGAGCTCGGTGACGAAGTCCGGGTCCGCGATGGCCGCCAGCGCCTCGGCGTTCTTCATCGCTGGGTCGCAGGCCCCGTCCACGAGGTTGAGCTCGACCTCGATCCCGGTCATCGGGCGCTCGAAGTCGAAATGCGATCCGCGGAGCATCCTGGCGAAGACGTCGAGGCAGGTGCGGACCTTCTCCCGGTAGCGTGTGCGGTCCTCGCGGGTGAACTCCTTCCGTTCGATGTCTTGCCCCATCGGTGGCCCCTTCTCATCGCCGAGTCATCTGCCGGTACCGGCACGACGTCGTGACCCAGCCTGCCGTGCATCGGGGAGCGTCGCCACCTCACGGCCAACATGCGGCCGCTTACGATGCCGGCGGTTGCCGTTGCCCTTTGTAGTCGCGGCGTTCTCGTCGCTCGGGCCAGGTCCTGGGGTTGACTGCCTGCGCCAGCATGGTGGCCACAGAGCGGGCGAACGGGTGGGAGGGGGCGACCTCCAGCACCTTGTCGACAGCGTGGGACGCGAGCACCCCTCGCCCGTCCAGCCAGGCCGAGAATGCTGCGAGGCATCCGACTGCCGGCAGCAGGTGGTCGGGGACGCGACACATGACCGTCCGCCACAGCTCGAAGTGCTGCGCCGCGTTGGCCCGGTCGATGAGGGCGATGGCCCGCTCCTGGCCCGCCCAGGGCTGGACGGCGACGGCGATCCAGGCAGCCTCGCGCGTGGTGAGCGCCGACGGTGCGGCCAGTGCTGACGTCACCTTGGCCTCGAGCGGAACCGACGACGACCATGGCCACACCGAGGGATCGGTACGACGCAGGAACCGCGCCTCGAGGCCGACCTCCTCTCGCAGACCGGCGTCCTCCGGCAGGAAGCGGGACCGCAGCGCCTCGCGGTCGGGCACGAAGGAGAGCCCCGACACGACAGCCTCGGCGGCAACCCTCGAGGTGCCGGCGTCGTAGGGAACGCCATCGGGGTTGCAGCACTGCGGATCGTGGCAGACGTAGGACCACCAGCGTCGGCCGTCGGTCCGGAACGCGTCCTCGAGACCGACCCCGTGCTCGGCAAGGCTCTCGACAACCAGCCCCACCAGCGGGTCGGCGCGCTCTGAGGTGTCGCTGAAGGCGACGACCAGCGCAAGCGGCACGTGGTTCGACACAGCCAGGCCAACCACCTGTGCCGTCAGCTCAGGTCTCAGATCGGGGTCGTCCACCAGATCGACTCTGAGCACCGGTCCGAAGCGCTTCCGCGGGCCCTCCAGGGCCACCAGGACCAAACTCTCGGCCGGTTGGAAGCCAAGCAGGTAGGGGATGATTACGGCGACGTCAGCCGGTCCCCGAACTTTGGAGATCGGCGGGCCGGCTCCGAGCCCGGCGGGCCGGGCGTTCCTGAGGGCTCTGCCTTTGCGCGACATGACCTCAGCCTCTTCGGTCGGCCACACCGTCGGCGGCCCGCAATCCCATGGCTGTGGACAACTTCGGCGATCATGGGACCTGTGCGCAGTGCGGCCTCGATCCTGCATCTCGACCTCGACGCCTTCTTCGCCGCGGTGGAGCAGCGCGACAAGCCGTCGCTTCGCGGCCGGCCCGTCATCGTCGGTGGAGTTGGCCCTCGTGGTGTGGTAGCCACCGCGTCGTATGAGGCAAGGAAGTTCGGCGTCCGATCCGCGATGTCGACCGCGGAGGCACGATCACGGTGTCCGCACGGCGCCTTCCTGGCTGGCCGGTTCCACGCCTACCAGGCCACCAGCCGCCAGGTCATGGCGGTCCTGCGCGAGGTGTCGCCTCTTGTGGAGCCGCTCTCCCTGGACGAGGCGTACGTCGACCTCACCGCCGCTCCGACCCCCCTCGACCTCAGCCACGACGGGCTCGTCGACATCGCTCGGCAGGTCAAGGCCACGGTGCAGGACGCGACCGGGGGCTTGACAGCGTCCGTGGGGATCGCGACGTCGAAGCTCGTCGCCAAGATCGCGAGCGAGCTCGAGAAGCCGGACGGCTCGGTAGTGATCCCGCCCGGCTCCGAGCGAGACCTGTTGAGGCCCATGCAGGTGACCGTGATCCCGGGAATCGGGCCCGCCACCGCGGCCAGGCTGCGCCAGGTCGGGGTCACGACCGTCGAGGAGCTCGAGCGGCTCAGTGAGCCGGAGCTGGTCCGCGTCCTCGGCAGCGCCCACGGCGTCAGCCTCTTCTCGCTGGCTCAGGGCATCGACGAGCGACCCGTCGTGGCCGAGCGCGAGACGAAGTCCGTCTCGGTCGAGGACACCTTCGAGCACGACCTCGTCGACCCGGTTCTCCTCGCGGCCATCGCCGACCGACATGCCCGGCTGGTCGCCGAGAGGCTGGTGAAGGCGCGACTGAGCGGCCGCACCGTCACGCTGAAGGTGCGGCATCACGACTTCGCGACCCAGACGCGCTCATCGACCCTCGCCGGCCCGACCGACCGCGCCTCGGTGCTCAGCAGGATCGCGCGGGACCTGCTCGCCGAGCTCGACACCTCCGCCGGCGTGCGGCTGCTGGGGGTCGGGGTGTCATCGTTGACCGACTGGGTGCAGGACGACCTCTTCACCGACGAGGAAGGTGCCGACGACGTGCCACTCGAGATGCCCGCGATGACGCGCACCGAGGGGGCCCGCCGCGGAGCAGGTTGGCGTCCGGGGATGGACGTGGAGCACGACACCTACGGCCGCGGCTGGGTGTGGGGGTCTGGTCTTGGCCGGGTGACGGTGCGGTTCGAGACCGCCGAGAGCCCGGTCGGCCCGATCCACACGTTTGCGTCGGACGACGCCCGGCTCCGCCCCCTCTAGCTGGGGGCGTGTTTGCGCGGGGGGCGGGGCCTGCCGTCGTGTCATCGGACCACCCGAAAGCGTAGGGCGTCGCCCGGTGTCAGCTGGGCGCAATGGGCCAGGTCTGCAGGGTCCACGACGCCGACCACCGGGTAGCCGCCCGTCGTCGGATGGTCCGCCAGGAAGACGAGCGGCTGCCCGTCCCCCGGCACCTGGACCGCTCCCACGACAAGACCCTCGCTCGCCAGCTCACCCGACGCCCGTCGCTCGAGCGGCTCCCCACGCAACCTGATGGCCACCCGGCTCGATGCCGCTGACACCTCGAAGTCCCTTTCCCCCATCGTCTCGATCGACCCCGCCTTGAACCAGTCGTCGCGCGGTCCGAGACGAAGGCGCAGCACCACCGGGCTGCCTGGTCCGGGCGCCGGGACCGCCGTGCCCGCGCCCTCGGGAGCCGGTCCGACGGGACCGACGCGCATCACGTCACCCACCCGGAGCGGTGGCGGCCCGAGCCCGCCCAACGTGTCGGTCGAGCGGCTCCCGAGCACGACGGGCGTGTCGATGCCTCCCGCCACGGCGAGCCAGCCGCGCAACGCCCCCGGAGCGGGGCCGACCTCGATCCGCGCCCGTGCCGGGACCGAGACAGCCGTCCCCCACGGTGCGGCGCGCCCCCCGACGCGCAAGGACAGCGGGGCGCCGGTCAGCGCGATCCGCATCGAGCCGTCGGCAACCAGGGTCAGTCCACCGAGCAACACCTCGAGGCCGGCGTGACCCTCGGGGTTTCCCACCAGCCGGTTCGCCACCGAGAGGGCCGACGTATCGAGGGCGCCGGAGTGCGGGACCCCCAGATGCGCCCAGCCCGGCCGGCCCAGATCCTCGACCACGGTTTGGCAGTCCGCCTGCTCGACCCGCACCGTCGTCACGGCGCTGCCCGGAACTTCACCGTGGCGCCGGGCGTGAGCAGGGCCGGCTCCGCCCGGCCGGGGTCGAACAGCACGGCGGACGTCCGGCCGACCAGCTGCCAGCCGCCCGGCATGGCGGACGGATAGACGCCGCAGTACTCGTCCGCCAGCCCGACCGATCCGCCCGGCACCCGCTCGCGGGGCTCGTCGCGACGCGGCACGACCGGGAGCGGGCTGGTCGGCAGGCAGTAGGCGAAGCCGGGAGCGAACCCGCAGAAGGCGACCAGGAAGACTGCGCTCTGGTGCCGGCTCACCACCGCCTCCGGGCTGCAGTCCCAGGCTCGCGCCACCACGGCGAGGTCGGCACCGTCGTATCCGACCTCGATCGTCACCTCAGCGCCTCTGGTCGTGCTGCCCTCGGGAGGAACGGCGTCGGAGAGCACGGAGCGCCAGGCCTCCACATCAGCCTGCCCCGGCAGCCCGTCGATCAGGACGGTCCGGGCAGCAGGGACGACGTCGACCGGGGTCGCCAGCCCGCGGGAGGCGTCCGCAGCGAGGCCGAGGACCAGCCGTCTGGTGGCAGAAGCGGACACCGGATCGTCGACCACCACGAGGATGGCGTGGCGCCCCACTCGCAAGGACCTCACGGCGGGGTCATCCATCCGGCCCGGCTGCGGCCGGCTCCGCGGACAGCACCTCAGCCACTGCTCGGGCGAGGACCACCGCGCCCGCGGTGTCGCCGTGGACGCAGACCGTGTCGACGTCGAGGTCGACCGTGCCGCCGTCCGCCGTCCGCACCCCACCGGTCACGAGCAGCCGGCGCACCCGCCTCGTGACCTCGCGCGGGTCGGTGACCAGCGCCCCGTCGAGGCCGCGTGACACCAGATGGCCGTTGCCGTCGTATGCACGGTCGGCGAAGAACTCGCGGATGACGGTCCCGCCCGCGGCAGTCATCAGCTCGTGCGCGACGCAACCGGGAAGCGTCATGAGAGCGAGCCCGTGCAGCAGCGTCGCGTCGACCAAGGCGCGGGCCTGCCGCTCGTCCCAGACGACCCTGTTGTACAGCGCCCCGTGGGGCTTGAGGTAGGAGACCGTCGCGCCCACGGAGCCGGCAACGACGCGCAGCGCTGCCACCTGCTCGGTCAGGTCACGGATCAGCTGGTCGCGGCCGATCTCGACTTCGGCCCGGCCGAAGTTCGCCCGGTCGCGGTACGACGGCTGCGCGCCGACCTCCACCTGGTTCGCGACCGCCGACGCGCAGACCGTCCGCATGGTGCCCGCGTCGCCGGCATGGAACCCGCAGGCGACGTTCGCCTGGGTGACGAACCTCATCAGCTCGGCGTCGGAGTCGAAACCCTCTCCAACGTCGGCGTTCAGGTGAAGCCGCATCGCCATCCAGCCATTCTGCTCCCGGTGGTCGACGACGACTTGGGTAGGCTCAACGCCGATGACTCAGACTCCTGCAGACTCCCGTCCGGTCCCGCCCGTGGCTGCCAAGGTCCCGACTACCCGGACGTTCCACGGTGACTCATACGTCGACAACTACGAGTGGCTCCGTGACAAGGAGAGCCCGGAGACAATCGCCTACCTGGAAGCGGAGAACGCCTACACGGAACGGGTGACGGCGCATCTGGACGACCTTCGGGAGGCGATGTTCACCGAGATCAAGGCGCGCACCCAGGAGACCGACCTCTCCGTGCCGACGCGAACGGGAGGTTACTGGTACTACTCGCGAACCCACGAGGGCAAGCAGTACCCCGTCATGTGCCGGGTCCCCGCTCTCGACGAGGGCAGCTGGACGCCGCCGACGCTGCAGCCAGGCGAGAGCACCGACGGCGAGCAGGTGCTGCTCGACTGCAACGACCTCGCGGCTGGCCACGACTTCTTCTCGCTGGGCGCGTTCACGGTGACGCTGGACGGAGCCACCCTCGCCTACTCGACGGACGTCGTCGGGGACGAGCGTTTCACGGTCCGGGTGCTGCGCCTCGACTCGGGCGACCTGCTGCCCGACGAGATCCGCAACGCCGCCCACGGCGCCACGTGGTCGGCCGACGGGAGATACCTGTTCTACACCACCGTCGACGACGCCTGGCGCCCCGAGAGAGTCTGGCGCCATCTGGTCGGCACGCCCGGCGCCGAGGGTGACGTCTGCATCTTCCACGAGCCGGACGAGAGGTTCTGGGTCTCGGTCGACAGGACCACCTCTGACCGCTTCATCGTGCTCGAAACCGGGTCGCGGGTCACGTCGGAGACCCGGATCCTCGACGCCGCAGACCCGACCACCGACCCCGAGGTCGTGATTCCGCGGCAGGAAGGAGTCGAGTACGCCGTCGATCACGTGTCACTCGGGGACCGGGACCGCCTGCTGGTCCTGCACAACTCAGGCGCCCAGAACTTCACCTTGGGGATCGGGGACGTCGACGTCCATTCCCTTGACGACCTCGAGACCGTCATCGGCCACGACCAGGCGGTCCGGCTCAGCGACATCCAGGTCTCGCGCGACACGGTGGCCGTCAACCTACGCGAAGGCGGGCTAGCGCAGGTCAGGGTATTCGCCCTCGGTGCCGACGGCCTCGGCGCCGGTGACAACATCGCCTTCGACGAACCGCTGTTCACCGCCTCGGCGACGCGCTTCGGCGACTGGCGGCAACCGTTCGTCCGCGTCGGCTACGAGTCCTGGCTGACGCCCCGCACGGTCCTCGACTACGACCCCTCGACGCAGTCCCATCACATCCGCAAGCAGCAACCCGTCGTCGGCTATGACTCCGAGCTCTTCGTGCAGTCGCGCGAGTGGGTGCGCTCGCGCGACGGCGTCGACATCCCCATCTCGATCGTCCATCACCGCGGGGTAGCACCCCGAGAAGGCTCGCCCCTTCTGCTGTACGGCTACGGCTCCTACGAGATCAGCATGGATCCGCGCATGCGCATTCCCGTCCTGTCCCTTCTCGAGCGGGGCATGGTGTTCGTCGTCGCGCACGTCCGTGGCGGCGGCGAGATGGGTCGCAGCTGGTACGAGCACGGCAAGCTGCTTGAGAAGAAGAACACGTTCAACGACTTCGTGGACTGCGCTCGCCGGCTCGTCGACAGCGGCTGGACCTCTCCCGAACGGCTGGTGGCCCACGGGGGGAGCGCCGGCGGACTGCTCATGGGTGCCGTCGCGAACCAGGTGCCGGACCTGTTCGCCGGGATCGTCGCGCACGTGCCATTCGTCGACGCTCTGACGACGATTCTCGACCCGGAGCTCCCGTTGACCGTCATCGAGTGGGACGAGTGGGGCGACCCGCTGCACGACCCCGAGGTCTACGCCTACATGAAGTCCTACACGCCGTACGAGAACGTCGCGGCGACCGACTACCCGGCCATCTATGCCCTCACCTCGATCAACGACACCAGGGTCTACTACGTCGAGCCGGCGAAGTGGGTCGCCCAGCTTCGCGCCATCACGACCGGGCGTCCGGCGCTGCTCAAGTGCGAGATGTCCGCCGGGCACGGCGGGCCCAGCGGCCGGTACGACTTCTGGCGCGAGACCGCCGACTACTCCGCCTGGGTCGTCGACGTCGCCGGCGCATCCCACGACCCCGTGCACGCCATCGGCGGCGGAGACGCCGGGTAAGAAGCTGCTGAGAAGGGCAACTCCGCGACCAGGATGCTCGTCTAGCAGGTAACGCATCGCGCAGGCCGTCGGAGACGCCGGAGGCATCCAGGAATCTCTCGGTGACGAACTGCGTTGTGTCACATACCGGGCAGTTCAGAGGAGAGGAGTCCCTGTGGTTACCAGTCGCACCGGAACACTCGAGGCTCGCGAGCACTCGATCGAGGGACGCGACAGCGTCGGTCTGTACCTCGACGAGATCGCGCGTACGCCGCTCCTCGACGCCGCCACCGAGGTCGAGCTCTCGAAGGCCATCGAGGCCGGGCTCTTCGCCGAGCACCTGCTCACCAGCGGGCGAGTGGCCCGCGCCAAGGGCGGTGCCCCCATGCGGGCCACCCGCGAGGAGCTGGAGTGGGTCGCCGAAGAAGGCCAGCGGGCCACCCAGCGGTTCATCCAGGCCAACCTTCGGCTCGTCGTCTCGATCGCCCGCAAGTACGGGCGCTCCGCCATGCCGATGCTCGACCTCGTCCAGGAAGGCAACACCGGCCTGATCCGGGCCGTGGAGAAGTTCGACTACGTGAAGGGCTTCAAGTTCTCGACGTACGCCACCTGGTGGGTCCGGCAGGCCATCACCCGCGGCATCGCCCAGCAGGCGCGGGTCGTCCGGCTCCCGGTCCATGTCGTCGAAGAGCTGAACCAGATCGGGTCCGCCCGGCGCAACCTCGAGCGTCAGCTCGGCAGGGAGCCCGAGCCGGCCGAGCTGGCGGTCGAGCTTGACATGACCGTGGAGCGCGTGCTCGACCTGATCGCCTGGGGCCGGGACCATGTGAGCCTCGACACACCCGTCGACGAGGACGGGGACACGTCGCTCGGTGACCTGGTCGCCAAGGAGACCATGCCCGGCCCGGACTCGGCCGTCCTCGACGACGAGTCCCGCCGCCGGCTCGACGAGCTCGTCGAGCTGCTCGACGCTCGCTCGGCCGACGTGATCCGCTCCCGCTACGGTCTCGTCGACGGCCGGCAGGAGAAGCTCGCCGACATCGGCGCCCGCCATGGCGTCTCCGCGGAGCGGGTTCGCCAGCTCGAGCGGGAGGCGCTGGCCCTGCTGCGTCGACTGGCCGACCCCGACCTGGCCGCCTGACCCCCTTCGCCCGAGGCGGTGCTCACCGGGTCACCTGGTAGCGGGCCTGCATGCCGGCGGCGATGTGGTCACCGACGTGGCAGTGGTAGAGCCAGGTCCCGACCGCGTCCGGGGTCATGTCTGCCGTCACCATGCTGGCCGGCAGCAGGTTCGCCACGTCGGTCCGCATCCCGTTGATCGTGACCGTGTTCCCGTGCCAGTGGGGCGTGTGAAGATCCACCTCGGTCCCCATCCCCATGACGTACCAGCGCACGCGCTCGCCGACCCGCATCTGCGCGACCGGCCCGTTGCCATAGACGTAGCCGTTCATCGAATGCATGAGGTTCGACTCGACGAACTCCTCGTCAGCGGGGTCCGCGACGGGTGTACCCGCGAAGCGCCGGACGTTCCTGCTCAGCAGCGGGCTGCTGTTCTCGTCGTCCACCTCGAACAGGCTGAAGATCTCCCGATCGACGTCCGCCGGGCTGCCGTCTGGCCTGGCCTCCCCGCGAGCCGTGATCACCAGGAAGCCCGTGAGACCGGCGTACACGTCCGAGACCTCGTCCACGTGCGAGTGGTACATCCACCCGGCGCTCGACCCATCCATCGGCCCCGGACCGGAGCGCGCCTCGGCATGCCAGACGTAGGTCACCGTATGCCCGGTGGCGACGGCATCGCCGGGATCTGCCTGGCCTGAGCCGTCGTTGTACGGCGCCCCCTCACTCGCCTTGTCATAGCGCACCCCGTGCGGGTGCATGCTGGTCGGGAAGGGGCACTCGTTTCGGAACACCACCTTGATCGTGTCCCCGACCTCGGCCCGGATCACCGGACCCAGGTCACCCAGATAGGCATCCGCGGTCTCCACGGGCTTGGTCGTGGTGAACTGCCCATCGGTGTAGCCGCGGTAAAGGCACTTGAGGTAGCGCGACCCGACTCTGCCGCCACCCTGCTGGACGAAGACGTTCTCCGGAGGACCGAACGACCGTCCGGTGATCTCGTTCTTGCCCTGGGGGGCGTAGTCCCAGACCACCGGGTCGGCCGAGATGTAGTAGGTGCGAGTAACCCCGGACTCCAGCGACACCCCCTCGGTCGTCGTGGGGGTGCCGTCCCCCGAGGAGCACGCCGCTACGGGCACTGTCGCCACCAGGAGCAGAGCTGGGATGACGCTGGCCGGTCGGCGATAGCTCATGTTAGAAGGTATACCAAATAGGGCATCCGGCAGGCGACGGGACGACGTCCATCGAGTGACGAGTCTCGTCGCCTAGCCAACGTCGTCGGACAGGTCTCCCCACAGCCGGTCGACGCTGGCAAGGAGGTCCGTCTCCGTCCCGTTGTTGACGATCACGTGGTCCGCCGCCGCCAGGCGGTCCTCGCGGGATGCCTGGGCGGCGATCCGTCCCGCCGCCTGCTCCGCCGACAACCCGCGCTGCTCTCGAAGTCTTCGGCGCTGCACCTGCTCCTCGACGTCGACGACGACCACCACGTCGAACTCGTGGGCCTGGCCGGACTCCACCAGCAAGGGGATGTCGTGCACGACCACCGACCCTGCGGGTGCAGCGGCTTCGATCTCGGTGGCGCGACGCCGCACCAAAGGATGGACGATGGCCTCCAAGCGAGCGCGCGCCTGTGGGTCCGCGAAGACGACCCGCCCCATGGCCGGCCTGTCGAGCTCGCCCGTCGGCGTCAGCGCCTGCGGTCCGAACTCGTGGGCGACGGCGGCCAACCCCGCGGTGCCAGGAGCCACGACCTCGCGCGCCACCACGTCGGCGTCGATCACGACGGCCCCGTGCTCGGCGAGGCGACGGCTCACCGTCGACTTGCCGGAGGCGATCCCTCCCGTGAGGCCGATTCGGGTCATCCGTGCCTTGCCCATGTGCGTGACGTCAGCCGCTGAGCTTCATCTTCGGCTCGCGGCCCGCCATCGCCGTACCGTCTCGGACGCAGGCGACGCTCGAGGTGGCCGCGCCTTGGACGACCTG
>JBBJMF010000043.1:0-22299 GCA_037719575.1 Nocardioidaceae bacterium | reverse complement strand
CCATCGCCCTCCACGCAGTACGGGTCCCCGGGCGCCCCATCGCCGTACGCTACCCCCTACGGCTCGAGCACCGGCTCGCCGTACTCCAGCGGACCGGTCGCCCCCTACGGCGCCACTGCGGCCTGGCCGGGCAGCGGCAGCAGCTCGAGCGGCGGCGGGGCGGGCCTGTCCCGCGTGCTGCTTCTGGTCGCCGCCCTCGCCTCCCTGGTCTACGCGGTATGGGCGATGACGGCGCGGCGGGGCATCTTCGCCGACTTCGCCGACAGCAAGAGCGTCAGCCTCAGCGACGCCAGGTCGAGTGACCAACTGGATACGACGCTGCTCGTGGTGGCCGGCGCCCTGGCGGTGATCGCGCTGGCGGTATGGCTTGTCCGCCTGCTCGCCGGCAAGGCGCGCAGCGGCGGACTCACCCTGCTGGGCTTCCTGGTGAGCGGGCTGGGCATGGCCTGTGTGGTGGTCGGGCTGGTGATGTCCGGCATGGTGGGTGACGGTGTGAACCAGGCTGACGAAGGCGAGAGGGCGGTCACGTCGACCATCGTGACCGGGAGCGGCTTCATCGCTCTCGCCGTCGGGCTGCTCATCGGGCTGCTCGTGGCGAAGGCCCGGAGAGACACCACGCCAGCCGACGTGCCGGGGGGTACGACGACCGCTCCCCAGCCGTGGTGAGCCGCTGTCGATCGAGCCACCGCAACGAAGACCTGTTCACCCAATAGAGCCCCGCTGGTCACCTGCCACCCCCACGCCCGTGCCACGATGGGCCCGTGACCAAGTTGCGGTTGCCTGCTCTGGCCGGTCGTCGTCGGCGACCGCCGGTGCAGTGGGAGCCAGCGGGCGGTCGACCCCAGGTGGTGGCTCACCGGGGCTCGAGCTCGGACCGGGCGGAACACACGCTCGGGGCCTACCGGCAGGCGCTCGAGGAGGGGGCAGAGGCGCTGGAGTGCGACGTACGCCTCACCGCAGACGGACACCTGGTCTGCGTCCACGACCGGCGGATCGACCGCACGAGCAACGGGCACGGCCCGGTGTCGACGCTCGAGCTGGTTCAGCTCGACTCGCTCGACTGGGCGTCGTGGCGGAACCCGTGGCAGGACCTCGACGACGAGGCTCCCGAGTCGGCTCTCGACAACGGCCGCGTCGTCACGCTGGAGCGGCTGCTGGACATGGTGTGCGACTGGGGGCAACCGGTCGAGGTGGCGATCGAGACCAAGCATCCCACCCGGTTCGCCGGGCTGGTCGAGCAGCGGCTGGTGGAGACCCTCGACCGCTATGGATGGGCCCGGCCCCGACGGGGGCACGCGTCACCCGCCAGGGTCATGAGCTTCTCGTGGATGAGCCTGCGGCGCTGCCTCGAGATGGCGCCCGGGCTTGAGATGGTCTACCTGATGGACCGGGTGCCGCTGCGCTTCAGGGACGGCAGCCTCCCGCTGGGGACGAGCGCGGCGGGCCCCTCGATCGACATCGTGCTGGCCCATCCCGAGTACGTCGCCAAGGTGCACGCCGCGGGCCATGACGTGCACGTCTGGACGGTGAACAACCGGGTGGACATCGAGCTGTGCGCCTCGCTCGGCGTCGACGCCATCATCTCCGACCGGCCTGCCGATGCGCTGCGGCAGCTGGCCGCCCGCTCGGCGTGACTTCTTCCGCTGTGAGGAGAGAAACCCAACTAGGGAAATGCTTGATTTCTTGGTGATATGACCGCGAAAGTGGGGGCATGGAAGTCCTCCGGCCCCCGGGCAGGGGCACCCCGCTCTCCGCTCCGGTCGTGTCGTGGGTCGTGCCGTTCTCGACGTCGGCGGTCCGGTGCGCGCGCGCCGACGTCACGGTCGCTCTGCGCCGCTACGGCGTCCCGCAGAACGTCGTCGACGATGCCCGGATCGTCGTGAGCGAGCTGCTCGGAAATGCGCTGCGCCATGCCCGCCCGATCCCGGGTGGCGGCCTCGTGCTCACCCTCGAGGTGCAGCCGGACTCGCTTCGGCTGTCGGTAGCCGACGGCGGCTCGGCAACGCTCCCCACTCTGTTGCACCCGCCGGATCTCGCCCCGAGTGGGCGCGGCCTGACGATCGTGCGGACGCTGACCCGCGAGTGGGGCGTGCGCGAAAGTGCTGACGGCAACACCGTCTTCGGTGTGCTGGCCATCACCTGATGGCCCGCAAGCAGCGCAACCGGTCGACGACGACGCGCACCGACGGGGAGGTCGGGCCGCGCCAGCCGTGTCCCTGTGGGTCGGGCAAGCGCTACAAGGCCTGCCACGGAGCCGCGGATGGCGGCGCGGCCTTCGTCGTACGCTCGTTCGAGGGGCTGCCCGGTGAGTGCGACTGGGTGGCGTTGCGGGAGTTCGTCCAGACCGGCACCGCCCCGCTGTCCCTTCGACCGGATGCCTTCACGGGAACGGCGGAGGCCACCACAGTGCTGGTCGCCAGTCTGCTACCCGGTATCGCTCCAGCGCTCAGACGCGAGGCCGGCGACGTGTGGCTGGGGCTCCAGGTGGCCCACCAGTCCGGCGACGCGAGCCGGGATCTGGCCCACGCGCTCGGTCTGGCGCTCGTCGTCGAGCCGGGTGCGGCAGTGACGATGCCCGCAGACCCCGGTCCACAGACCCGGCTACAGGACGTGGTCGACCCCGCCGCGGACTTCACCGTGACGCTGCACGACGGGTTCGACTTCTGGTTCGAGGGGGTCGATGACCGCGAAGGCGCGCTGGCGGCAACCCTCGAGCAGCTCAACGACACGATCGAGCCGACCGCGCGGCTCACTTCGGTAGAGGCGGCCTACTGGGTCTCGACCGGCACGAAGGAGCATCTGCGGTGGGTCGTGCCGCACGACGAGGACACCATGCTCACCGCGTTGGCCCGCTTGCACGGAGCAGGCGCAGACGGCCTCGTCGAGGGGTCCCGGCTCGTCGGCTCGTTCCGGGCGCACGGGTTGCTGGTGCCGGTGTGGGACCTCCCCCTCGGCTGCGGTGCGGAGGCGCTCGAGGAGCCGGCCGTGGCCTTCGCCGGTCGCCTCGGCGAGGCGTTGGTGGACTCTTCTGCGCTGACGGACGCCGAGCGCTCGGCACGCAACGGGTTGGCAAACCGTCAGCTGACGATCCGCTGATCGCGGATCGCGAAGGAATGTGGCGCACTGTCGCGATCGTCGCCAACAGCAGCCATCGCCGGTGGATTCCTTAGAGATGAGGCACGGATCACACGGATTCCGTTGCCTGGAAACGTTTCACCGACTTGTGCCGCCTGGATGGGCCGGATAAAGTTCACCCGAACCCGGTCGTTGCTGTATCCCCCGTCGGTAACGGCCGGGTCTTCCATGTCCGCGTTCGCGAGCATCTCCGCAACCGCGATAGTTACCCGTCTGCGGGGGCCAGCTCCTCTCGGCTGATCGGGCAGGACATGCACCGCGGCCCACCGCGTCCGGATCCCAGCTCCGATCCGGAGATCGCGATGACATCGATTCCGGCGTCCCGCAGCCGCTCGTTGGTCTCCACGTTGCGCTCGTAGGCAACGGCGACCCGCGGGGCGAGCGCCAAGGTGTTGTTGCCGTCGTCCCACTGCTCGCGCTCCGCCGTGACCGGGTCCAGGCCGGTGTCGATCTGGCGCAGCGTGTCGATGCCCATCGCCTTCGCCGCCGCCACCAGGAACGGCTCGGCCGGCGCCACGACAAGCTCGATCTGCGCCTCGTCGGCGCCAGGGCGAGGGCACGTCACCGAGTAGGCACTCAGGGTGTCGGCGACGTTCGGGTACATCACGATCGCGTCGACGTCGACCATGGTGCAGACCGTGTCGAGGTGCATCGTCGCGCGTTCCTGGGCGATCGGTACGGCGAGCATGGTGTGCGCGAGCCCGTCGGCGAAGGCCCGGCGGGCCAGTCGCTCGGCGCCCGCGGGCGTCGTACGCTCGCCGACCCCTACCGCGATGACGCCCGCCGCGAGCAGCAGCACGTCGCCCCCCTCGAGGTGCTCGCTCTGCCACCCGTGCACCCGTTCGACACCGGCGAACCGCGGGTGGAACGTGTAGATCAGCTCGGTGAGCTGGGTCTCCCTCGCCCGGGCGGGCATCGCAAGGCTGGTCACGGCGACGCACCCCGGCAGCCAGACGGAGGAGTCCCGGGTGAAGAGCAGGTTGGGCAGCGGATCGATGACGAAGTCGTCCGAGGGCAGCAGGCTGGTCACCAGCCCGAAGCCGCCTTTCACCTCGTCATTGCGCACCCCGGCGGTGATCGCAGCCGCCAGCTCGGGATCCGCGAGCGTTTCGAGCCACCCCCGGAGGTAGCCCCGCAGTGTCTCGCCGAGGTGGAGGCTCGCGGTGACCTGGCTGACCGCCTGTTCGCGGGCGGCGGGGACGTCAAGGGTCTCGGTCAGCAGCTCGACCAGGTAGAGGACGTCGACACCGCGGTCCCGCAGTGCGCCGGCGAAGACGTCGTGCTCCTCCTGGGCGCGGCCCACCCACGGGATGCCGTCGAAGAGCAGGCTGTCGTTGTTGCGGGGCGTCAGCCTCTTCAGCTCGGGACCGGGTCGGTGCAGCATCACCGTGCGCAGCCGGCCGACCTCGCTGTCGGCTCCCAGGTTCGCGTCCATGGCCGGAGCCT
Source organism: Nocardioidaceae bacterium (assembly GCA_037719575.1). Classification (GTDB taxonomy): domain Bacteria; phylum Actinomycetota; class Actinomycetes; order Propionibacteriales; family Nocardioidaceae; genus JAWWPG01. The sequence goes on along the minus strand of JBBJMF010000043.1, from coordinate 17,718 downwards.
AGTGTGCTGGCGGACGGGCGGACAGGAGTGCCGATCGGGTACGACGGTCGCTAGCCGGTGATCAGCTGGTAGCCACCGACCCCCGCGAAGACCAGACAGACGCAGCCCGCGATGTAGTGCAGGAGTGACAGCCGCATGTAGCGGAGCAGCACCCGGCCACCGACGACCGCGAGCGCCGACACCACCAGCAGCGCCGCCCACGAACCGACGAAGACCGAGACGGGGTGCCCGTACTTCGCGACCAGGTTGAGCGTGAGGAACTGCGTCAGGTCGCCCCACTCGGCTGCGAACAGCAGCAGGAACGACGCGAGCACGGCGCGCCAGCCCTTGCGGTCCGCGACCGCCTTGGCCCCGAACTCCTCCTCCTGGTCGTGCTCGGCCGCATCGGCCTTGGGGGCCGCGATCAGCAGCAGGATCGCGCCGACCAGGAACATCGTCGTGCTCAGCGCGTGGATAACCCACTCCGGGAGGAAGGACACCGCGGTTCCGGCCGTCACCGCGACCACGCACTGGACCCCGAACGCGAGCCCGACGCCCACCCAGACGGCGAGCGGGCGGTAGCGGGTCGACAGCACCAGAGCGGCGACGAACGTCTTGTCGGGCAGTTCCACGGGGAAGATCAGCGCGAAGCTGATCAGGCCAATCTTCCAGTCCATGCACACCCAACCAACCGGTGGACGACGATGGTCCCGGCAGAGTCTACGGGCGGTACTGTGACGGGGCTCGCCGACCGGCGAGCCAACCAGGCGGAGGCTGCCGTGGGCGTGATGCTCGGCATCGAGACGTCGTGCGACGAGACGGGCGTGGGCCTGGTCGCGGAGGGAGTGCTGCTGGGACAGGCGCTGGCGTCGAGCATGGAGGAGCATGCCCGCTTCGGCGGAGTCGTCCCGGAGATCGCCGCGCGAGCGCACCTCGAGGCGATCGGGCCGGTCCTGCAAGCCGCCCTCCGCGACGCCGCGCTCGACGTCGCCGACATCGAGGCGGTCACGGTAACGGCCGGCCCCGGCCTCGCCACCGCCCTTCAGGTGGGAGTCGCCGCCGCCAAGGGCCTCGCGCTGGCCCTCGGCATCCCCTTGTACGGCGTCCACCATGCCGCCGGCCACGTGGCAGCGGACACTCTCGAGCACGGCCCGCTGCCATCTGGCTGTGTGGCGCTGATCGTCTCCGGTGGGCACAGCTCGCTGCTGCTGGTCGAGGACCTGGCGACCGACCCGGTCATCCATCTGGGCGACACGCTCGACGACGCGGCCGGGGAGTGTTTCGACAAGGTCGCCAGGCTGCTGGGCCTGGGCTATCCGGGGGGGCCGGCGGTGTCGGCGGCTGCCGTCGACGGGGACCCGACCGCAGTCGCGTTTCCCCGACCACTCCTGGGCAGACGGGACAGACACCGGTTCGCGTTCTCCTTCTCGGGTCTCAAGACTGCCGCAGCGCGGTACGTCGAGGCCCGGTCCGGTCAGCCGCTGGGGCGGGACAGGGGAGACGCGCTGGCGGCCCGCGCGAAGGGCACCAGCACGGCCGACGTGGCGGCGTCGTTCCAGGAGGCCGTCGTGGACGTGCTCACGACGAAGGCGGTCGATGCTTGCCGCCACACCGGCACCGACACGCTGCTCGTCGTCGGTGGGGTCGCGGCCAACTCGCGGCTGCGTCGGGTGGCCGAGGAGCGCTGCGCGACGGCTGGCATCCAGCTGCGGGTGCCGGCGCCCGCGTTGTGCACCGACAACGGCGCGATGATCGCCGCCTTGGGCGACCAGCTGCGGCGCGCCGGAGCCCCGGCCGCAGGTCTCGGCCTCGCAGCCGACCCGTCAGCCGTCCTCGAGCGCAGCTCCCTCGGCTAGCCGCCAACCCCCATCCTCGGATTCGTCTGTTGAGCGTCCGCGTGAAACGCCCTCAGGACCGCAGACGAATCCGCGGCGGGCTCGGGCAGCGGCCTCGGCCAGCACGGACTTCGCGGGCCTACCGAGGGCGTCCGCGGCAACCACCACGTCGTCGTACTCCGGCTGCACGTTGACGACCGCCCCACCCCACAGCGCGACCTTGACCCGGACGTGGCGCCCACCGACGGCGACGATGCGGAACTCCCGGTCGAGCTCGCGCTTGGACACGACGTACTCGCGCATCCCGATCGCGGAGGTCTCCGCGTAGATCGCCGTGCGGAGCGACTCGGCCCGGTCCGACCTGGCGAGCACCGAGAGGGTGTGCGCGGGCCGGCCCTTCTTCATCAGGATGGGAGTGAGCCAGGCGTCGGACGCTCCCCTGTCGAGCAGCAGGGTCAGGATGCGCGGCCAGAGCCGTGGGTCGAGGTCGTCGACGTTGGTCTCGATGACCAGCGTCCCGTCAGGTTCGGGCGAAGCCGGGCTCGCTGGTCGGGTGCCACTGCTGGCCTCCCCGACCAGGAGCCGCAGGACGTTGGCATGCGAGGCGAAGTCCGCGCCCCCCGCGCCAACACCGACCGCCGAGACGGCCATGGCAGGCTGCGGGCCCCAGCTCGTCACCCAGTGCGCGAGCAGAGCGGCTCCGGTGGGAGTGCACAGCTCGGTCGCGACCGGGCCCGCGTACGTCGGCACGCCCCGCAGCAGGGCGACCACTGCCGGGACGGGCACGCTCAGCATGCCGTGGGTCGACGAGACCGACCCGGAGCCGACCGCGACGGGCGAGCAGTGCAGCGCCCCGAGGTCGAGGCTGAGGAAGCCGGCGCAAGCCCCGACGATGTCGGCAATGGCGTCGAGGGCGCCGACCTCGTGGAAGTGGACCTCGTCGACGGTGGTCCCGTGCACCGACGCCTCGCTCTCGGCGAAGGCGGTGAAGACGGCGGTGGCGTGCTCCTTGGTCGCGGTTGCGATCGCGGCGGCACCGATGAGGCCAAGGACGTCACCGAGCCCCCGGCGGCTGCCCGAGTCGGCCACCTCGACGACCACCCGCCTCGCGCTCAGCGAGCCACGCCGAACCGGCTCGGACGACATCACGACACGCTCTGGGGCCACGGCGGCGACAGCCTCCCGCATTGCGGCCAGGTCGGCGCCGGCACCGACGAGCGCACCGAGGAGCATGTCGCCACTCGCGCCGGATGCGGCATCCAGCCACCCGATCATGCGTCTGGGCCCGGCCGGGGGCGGGCGTTGCGGGCCACCCGCGCAGCGAAGACCCCTGCCCCGAACCCGTTGTCGATGTTGACGACGGTGACGCCAGGTGCGCACGAGTTGAGCATCGCGAGCAGGGCTGCCAGCCCGCCGAACGACGCCCCGTAGCCCACGCTCGTCGGGACGGCGACGAGTGGTACGCCGATCAGGCCCCCCACGACCGAGGGCAACGCGCCCTCCATCCCCGCCACGACGACCAGGCAGTCGGCGTCGGCGAGCCGGTCCCGCACCCCGAGCACCCGGTGCAGGCCGGCAACCCCCACGTCGTTGATCGGGTCGACCTCGGCACCGAAGACGCCGACCGTCAGGGCGGCCTCGTTGGCGACGGCCGCGTCGGAGGTCCCGGCGGACACGACGGCGACCCGGCCGCGAGCCTTGGGAAGCGGTCCCAGCGTGCAGGCCCGCGCGACGTCGTCCAGCGCTGCGTCGGGGAGCGCCCGCGCGATCAGGTCCATCGCCACGTCGCTCAGCCTGGTGGCGAGCACGGCGCGTTCCGGGTGCGCCTCGTGCAGGCGGGTGAGCAGGTCGACGATCTGACCGGGCGCCTTGCCGGCCCCGTAGACGACCTCGGGGTCCCCCGTGCGCTCGGCGCGGTCCACGTCGAGGCGGGCGTAGCCGAGGTCGAGGGTCGGCCGTCGGCCGGCGTCGGCCGCGGCTGGGTCGGTCATGAGGTGAATGTAGCCGCCCCGCCATTAGGCTTCGGCAATGCCTGGAGTGCCGCCCGCCCGATATGCATTCCTGGGGCCGGCCGGCACGTTCACCGAGCAGGCGCTGCGCTCGCTGCCCGCCGCGCGCAGTGCGGAGCTGCTGCCGCACGCCTCCGTGGGGCTGGCGCTCGATGCGGTCCGGGTCGGAGAGGCAGACGGTGCCGTCGTCCCGCTGGAGAACTCCGTGGAGGGTGGCGTCGCGGCAACGCTGGACGAGCTCTCGACGGGTGAGCCGCTGATGATCAGCCGCGAGCTGCTCGTCGAGGTGGAGTTTGCCCTGCTGGCGCGACCGGGCACTGCGGTCGCCGACATCGGGTCGGTGGCGACCCACCCGCATGCCGCGGCCCAGTGCCGACGCTGGCTCACGGCTCACCTACCCGGAGCGGACGTGGTGCTCGAGTCGTCCACGGCCCACGCCGCCGCGCTGGTCGCAGCCCGGGACTCGCCGTACGACGCCGCGATCGCGGCACCGGTCGCCGCGTCGACCTACCGGCTCGCAACGCTGGCCACGAGGATCGCCGACCGGGAGGGCGCGGTCACCCGGTTCGTCCTCGTGGTGCGGCCCGGCCCGCCCCCGCCGCCCACCGGCGCCGACAAGACGTCGCTCGTCGTGTTCATCAGGGACAACCACCCGGGTGCGCTGCTCGAGCTGCTCGAGCAGTTCGCGGCCCGCGGCGTCGACCTCACCCGCATCGAGTCCCGCCCCACCGGTTCGGCGCTCGGCCAGTACTGCTTCTCGATCGACGCGGAGGGGCATGTCGCCGACCCCCGGGTGGGCGAGGCGCTGATGGGGCTGCGCCGTACCAGCGCGGACGTGCGCTTCCTCGGCTCCTACCCGCGCGCGGACAACAAGCGGTCCTCGGACCGAGCGGGTACGACGGCCGCGGACTTCGCCGACGCCGACAGCTGGCTCGAGCGCCTCCGCACCGCCGGCATCTGATGGCCTCGCCATCTCTCAATCGTTCGCGAGTTGCGGGATCTCGGCCAACCAGGCATCCGTCCGGCGCGCGGAGGTGAGGCGTACGACGCGCGGTCCAGACGGGTCGTCACACCATCGTCGGATCCGGTCTCGTTTCCGTCGGAACGACGTGAAGTGCCAGACGATGATGGAGTCCCGGGCGAGGATCACCCGCAACGTCTCCCGGTTGCCGTTGCAGATCGTTCGCTGGTCGGCCCACCGCACGATGGTTCGCCGCAGCAGTCTCTGCAGCGAGAACCACCGCGGATAGTCCAGGGCGACGATGACCTCGGCTCGGGGCAACGGGATATCGAGCCAGTCCCCGTACGCCGTATCGAGAATCCACTCGGGACGCGCGCAGATCGCCTTGATGCGCCGGCGCTGCTCCTCGACCGGGACCGGGACCCAACCGGGCTCCCAGGTGAGCTCGTCGACGGAGTGCCACTCGATCCCGGTGATGTCGGAGAGCCTCTCGGCGAGCGTGGTCTTTCCTGACCCGGTGACCCCGTAGACGAGGATCCGCCTGGTGTCCCGCCGCAGCTCGCCGGTGGCCATCAGTCAGGCAGCCCTGGGCTACTCGACACAGAACTCGTTGCCTTCGGGATCGGCCATCACCACGAGGTTCTCGTCTTCGTGAAGCGTCGTCGCGCCGAGGGCGGTGAGGCGCCGTACCTCGTCGCGCACGGCACCGTCGGGTGCCCGGAGGTCGAAGTGCAGCCGGTTCTTCGCGGTCTTGCCCTCGGGCACGGCCGCGAACCACAGGGTGGGGCCGCCCCAGCCGGCTGCCTCGACGAACGCCTTCTCCGCAGTCGAGTCCTCGTCGACATCCGACCCGAGAGCGTCGGCCCAGAAGCGGGCGAGCAGCAGCGCATCCCCGCAGTCGAACGTGACGGACTTGATGAAGGTCGCCATCTCGAGACGGTAACCCGTCGTGGCTCCCCTCCACCATCGGATTCGTGGGGAGACGATGCCGTCCGGCGCGACTCAACGCGGAGCGCGGGCGAACCCGATGGCCTCGGACTCCTCGGGGGAGAGCTGCTGGCTCGCCGACCAGCCGGTGACGTTCTTGGCGTAGGTCCGCGAGTCGCTGCGGCCGTGGATGGAGGTCAGCACCACTCCGTCGCCTCCGTCGTCCAGCAGCGCTAACGACCATGAGAGATGGCCGCCCATGTCGCCGAAGGCGTCGTAGCGCACGACAGCGACGTGCCGCAGCGCGGTCGCTGAGTCCGTGTGCAGCGCCTGGATCTCGGCTGTCATCTCATCGGTGGTCAGCGGCTCTCCGGCCGGCGGCCGACGTTCGATGCCGGGCCGGCGCGGTGAGCGTGACGCGGGACGGCGGCGGTTCCCCGAGTGAGCCAGCGCAGCCGTAGCGAGCACGACCGCGAGACCCGCAAGCAGCAGGGCAGCAAGGACCAGCCAGCTCATGGTGGTCGCGGCGAAGGGCACGCCCGAAAGCCTAATCGCAGGTCAAGGCTCGGCCGCCGGATGACCCGCCGCCAGCAACGGCCGGGACACCTTGCTCATCGCGGCACGCGGACCAGCAGCACCCCCGGCTCCACCGCGGCGTGGATCTCCGTGCCCGGCCCGACGGTGTCCCCGTCGAGCTGTCGCGGGGTCGGGCTCGCTGCCGTGACCACGACGGACTTCCCGGTGTAACGGTCGAGCCGCTCGTCGATGCGCGGGTGCCTCGTGAGCACCCGCCACAGCAGCGAGACCCAGCCGACCACGCGGATCGGGGCGATCACCACCACATCGAGCACGCCGTCGTCGATCCGGGCGTCGGGCAGCAGCGGGATCCCCGCGGTGAGGCTGCCGACGTTGCCCACGAGCACCGTGCGGGCCCGCCGATGCACGGGCTCCGCCCCGTCGACGCTGATGGCCACCCGCACCGCTGGATAGCGCAGGTGTCGCATGCCGGCGACGACATAGGCCGACCAGCCCATCCGCCGTTTCAACGCGTCCGGCGCTCCGTCCATGATCGCCGCGTCGAGGCCCATCCCCGCCATCACCGCGAACTTCGTGCTCTCGAGGCCGTCCCCCTTCACCATGACGAGATCGATGGCCCGGTCCTGACCCCTGAGGACGACCTCCAGCGCCTGGTCGCGGCCGAGCGGGATGCCCAGGTTGCGGGCCAGCAGATTCCCCGTCCCGGCGGGTACGACGCCCACCGGCACGCCGGTGCTCGCCATCTCGGCGCAGACGACACGAACGGTCCCGTCGCCACCGGCGGCGACCACGACATCGGCACCTGCTGCCACCGCCGCCCGGGCCATCGACGCGCCGACGTCGTCGACGGTCGTCTCGAACCACAGCGGGTCGTCCCACCCGGCGGCTCGGGCCGCCTGCGACGCCCGGACCCGGAACGCGTCCGAGTCGATCTTGATCGGGTTCACGATGACCGCGAGGGTCCGGAGATTCTCCGGCATCGACGACAACGGTCGCCCGTCGACCGGGGGCGGACGCATACGCACGATGCCGAACGCGGCTGCGAGCACAGAGACAACGAGGGTCCCGACGAGCCAGCCGCCGACGACGTCGGTGGGGTAGTGCGCCCCCAGCGGCAGCCGCGACAGTCCGACCAGGACGCCGGCCGTCACCCAGAGTGACACCAGGAAGACCCGCAGCCGCCCCGCGCCCAGGTGCTGCCAGGTCAGGATCACCAGGAGCGCGACGCCGCAGGCGACCTCGCCCGCGTGTCCCGAAGGGTACGACCAGCCGTCGATCTGGTCGGGAACGGCAGGCCGGTCCCGCCCGACCCACTGCTTCATCAGGCTCCACGTGAGCGCCGTGACCACCAGGCTCGCGATGATCCAGCCAGTGGTCCACCATTGACGTCGTACGGCGAAACCGAGCGCCACGACGACGAGCGCGCCTTCCACGACGCGAGGCTGTCCGAGCGCCGACACGAACCGGGACAGGTCCTGCCACCCGGTCCCGTAGGCGGCGTCGTACAACGTGCGGGTGACCCACGCGTCGGCCCGCAGGATCGGGTCGACCTCTTGCGCGACGGCAAGCGTGAGGAGCACCAGGGGGAGCGCGAGGAGGGCGGCAATCAGGGCCGCCCGGCGCTCGGCAGACGTCTCGAACACGTTCCTTCTCGAGTCTCATGGTCACGGCGTCGGTTGTGGGTTCGGTACGCCTTGTCCAGACAGAATCTAGCGTCATGCCCGCGGCCCGGAAAACCTCGTCGAGGCGGGAGGACGACGGCCGATATCCTTGGGGGGTGATCGACCTCAAACTGTTGCGTGACAACCCCGAGCTCGTCCGCGAGGCACAGCGGCGCCGCGGGGCGGCGCCCGAGCTCGTCGACGAGATCCTGGCTGCGGACGAGGCGCGGCGGGCGTCGATCGCGGCGTACGAGCGGCTCCGGGCCGAGCAGAAGTCCCTGGGGCGGGGGATCGCGACTGCGGCGGGGGAGGAGAGGGCCGCCCTGCTCGAGAAGACCCGGGCGATCGCCGGCCAGGTCAAGCAGGCAGAGGCGACCCAGACCGAGGCCGAGGGTGCCTATACCGCCGTGATGGGCCTGCTGCCCAACGTCGCGGCGCCCGAAGCGCCGGCGGGCGGTGAGGACGACTACACCGTGTTGGAGCACGTGGGCGAGCCACGTGACTTCGCGGCCGAGGGTTTCGAACCGCTCGACCACGTGGAGCTCGGCACGCGGCTCGGCGCCATCGACATCGAGCGCGGCGCCAAGGTCTCCGGGGCGCGGTTCTACTATCTGACCGGCGTCGGCGCCGACCTCGAGCTCGCCCTGGTCACGATGGCGATGGACCAGGCCCGCGCTGCCGGCTTCACCACGATGATCCCGCCGGCTCTGGTCAAGCCACGCGCGATGGAGGGCACCGGCTTCCTCGGCCAGGCGGCCGGCGACGTCTACCGGCTGCCGGCAGAGGACTACTACCTCGTCGGCACGTCCGAGGTACCCCTGGCGGCGTATCACTGCGACGAGATTCTCGACGCCCACACGTTGCCGCGCCGTTACGTCGCGTTCAGTCCGTGCTACCGCAAGGAGGCAGGCTCATACGGCAAGGACACCCGTGGGATCTTCCGTGTGCACTGGTTCGACAAGGTGGAGATGTTCTCCTACACAACCCTCGAGGACTCCTTCAAGGAGCACGAGCGGCTGCTGAGCTGGGAGAAGGAGTGGCTAGGCAGGCTCGAGCTCGCCTACCGGGTGATCGACACCGCGGCCGGCGACCTCGGCCTCTCGGCGCAGCGAAAGTTCGACTGCGAAGCCTGGATCCCCGCTCAAGGTCGCTACCGCGAGCTGACGTCGACGTCGAACTGCACGCAGTTCCAAGCCCGCCGACTCAACATCCGCGGTCGTTTCGAGGACGGCATCAGGCCACTGGCGACGCTGAACGGCACGTTGGTCGCGATCCCGCGCACGATCATCGCGATCCTCGAGACCCATCAGCAGGCCGACGGCTCGGTCCGGGTCCCGAGCGCTCTCCAGCCCTACCTACAAGGGCGGGAGACGCTCGATCCCGTGGACCGGACCAGGTGACGAAGCCGCCGGGGCTCGTCGCGCTCGACATCGACGGGACGCTGCTCGACGTCGCCGACCAGATCTCAGCGACCGCCCGCGACGCGGTGCGGGCGGTCGTCGACGCCGGCTCCCATGTGGTGCTTGCGACGGGACGGTCGCTGTTCGGGGTCGAGCCGGTCATCGACGCGCTGGATCTCACGGACGGGTATGTGGTGGCGAGCAACGGGGCCGTGACCTTCACCTACCACCCCGTCGAGGTGCTGGCCACGGTGACCTTCGATGCGGGCCCGGCGGTGCAGGCCGTGCTCGAGCACGTGCCGGATGCCCTGGTCGCCGTGGAGGTGGTCGGCGACGGCTATCGGGTCAACCGCCCCTTCCCGGCCGGCGAGATCACCGGCCAGATGTGGGTGGAGTCGGTGGACAGCCTCGTCAGCGAACCGGTGACGAGGGTCATCATCCGGGACCCTCAGTCGTCGGCTGCCGACTTCGTCCGGCTCGCGGCGTCGTTGGGGCTGCATGAGACCAGCTACTTCGTCGGCTACACGGCCTGGCTCGACCTGGCGCCGGAGGGTGTGTCGAAGGCATCCGCCTTGCAGGTGGTGGCCGAACGTCTTGGCGTGCGGCAGGCCGACGTCCTCGCCATCGGCGACGGGCGCAACGACCTCGAGATGCTCAGCTGGGCCGGGCGGGGGGTGGCGATGGGCCAGGCGCCGGCCGAGGTCAAGACTGCGGCCGACGCGGTCACGGGTGCGTTCGTCGACGAGGGGGCGGCCGAGGAGCTGGGCCGCTGGTTCCCGGTGACCCAGCCGATCCGCCGGTAGTCACGGTTCGCTCCCGCCACCGGTCGACCGTCCGGCCACGCCATGGACCCGTTTGGGCCCATGCCCGCCGAATCTGGTAGGGATAGGTCAAAGCCTGACGCATCACCGCATCGCCCACAGTCCGTCCGACGGGATGGATGTCACGAGTCCGGGGGTCGGCCCATGAGCGCGCCCGTCGAAAGGGTGACCGGCGACGAGTTCGTGGCTTCCCCCTGCGCGGTGAACGTCGAGCTCTACCTCCACCCGCTGCTGGAGGAGCCTCCGGCGCGGTCGTCGACGAGCCAGGCGGTCTGGACCGAGTACGAGGCGCTGGTATCCGCCGCCCGGACGTCGTGCGCTGCCTGCCCGCTGCTCGCCGACTGCCTCTACAAGGCCGTCGTGCACACCGACGTCTCCGGGTACGTCGGATGCACGACCCCACAGGAGCGCAAGGCGATCCGCAAACGGGTCGGGATATCCGTGCGGCCGGAGGACCTCGACGCCTACGCCGGCACGAGAGGGGACAGGCAGCCCGTCGAGCACGAGGATGTGCTCCGGATGCGTGCCGCCCATCCGGACGACTCGCTCGAGACCCTCGCGGAACGGCTCGAGTGCTCGTTCTCGACGGTTAAGAGACACCTCCGCCGAACCCGTCGAAAGGCGGCCGCCGCGGCAAACGACGAGACCGACGAGCCGCGGCTGCCCACGATGGACGAGGTGTTCGAGGCGTTCGAGGCCGTTGTCGACACGGGCGACCGCGCGCCACGGCGTAGCCGTCCTAGGTGGCCTTCGGGACCGGGAGCGAGATGATCTGGGGGGACGTCGGGTGCTTCGACCCGCCCTCGGGTTCCACGGTGACGGCGATCTTGTCCGCAGACAACGCCGCTTCCGGAAGGGTCACCAGCGCCGAGTCGTCGACCGACCCGAACGTGCCGGCTGGGACGGGTAAGCCGTGGACCGTCCACAGCTCGTAGACCTGGTTGTCCGCCAACGCCGGCATCCCCGTCGCCACAAAGACGGCCCGGGCGTCGGCGTGGGACACGACAACCGTCGCCGAGCTGCCGCCCGGTCCGGACGCCGTGACAGTACGGACGTCAGCCGCACCGAGCAGACTGACGATCTGGGCCTGCTCGTCGCTCGCCTGCTGAGCGTCCTGGCGACTCTGCAGGCCCCAGCCGCCGAAACCGAGAGCGAGCAGGACAGCGGCCGCCGCCACCAGGTAGGGCAGTCTGCTGGGCGCGCGTCGCGCGAAGTCCACGACGTTGTCGCCGCGTGCCGCCGAGCCGGCCCGCGGGATCCTCGACGGCTCGATCTCGGTCGGTGCCTCCTGGGGCGTGGCGGTGATGCCCCTGAGCACGGCGGACCGTAGCGAGGCGGGCGGATCCGTCTCGACGGAGCGAGACAGCCGCTCGGTCACCTTGCGCATGTCGGCCACCTCTTCCTGGCAGTCGAAACAGTCGGCCAGATGGGTCTCGAAGTCACGGGTCTCGTCATCGGTCAGGGCATCGACGACGTAGAGGGCCGTCAGCTCATGAGCCTCGTTCGTCACGGTGCCCCCTCGTCCAGGTGCGTGCGGAGCTTCTTGAGCGCGTCACGCATGCGTGTCTTCACGGTCCCCAGTGGTACGTCGAGCAGCTCGGCCACCTCGCGCTGGGTGCGCCCGTCGAAGTAGGCGAGCGCCAGGGCGGTCCGCTGCGCCTCGGGCAGCTTCGCCAGGGCGCGCCGTACCCGGCTCCCCTCATCCCTGGCGACGACGATGTCGGACACGTCGGGAGCACTGGACTGGAAGTGGCTCTGGGCGTGTCGCTGGTCACGCGCGACCGAGCGCTCGACGGACCGGACCCGGTCCACCGCCCGGCGATGCGCGATCGTGTTGACCCATGCCGACGGCGAGCCTTGCAGCGGGTCGTACCTGGCCGAGGTCCGCCAGACCTCCAGGAAGACCTCCTGGGAGACCTCCTCGGCCTGCGCCCGGTCACGCAGCACCCGCAGCACGATGCCGAACACGGATCGCGATGTCGCGTCGTAGAACGTGGCGAAGGCCCCCTGGTCGCCCGCTGCGACACGCACCATCATGGCGCTCAGCTTCTCGGCCGCGGTCGCCTGATGCATGGTTAACACTGTGCCACGAGATGCCCGTGCACCCACGACGGGCAGCCGGAAAGCATTGACTGACAGGCTCATCGTGGTCATGGATCCCCCATTCTCGTCGGACGGCGGTCGATGGAGCACGGACGGAACAGAGGCTGGTGAGGAGCCCCGCCGGTGGGAGGCGGGGCCCCGGCCGGACGTTGCGGGCCAGCCTCACACGGGGGATTCGACGTGGTGCATGGCCCGGATTGGCCGAAACGCTCCCGGTGTCCCGTCGGCCGAGTGGGACAGCCTCCGCGGATGGGCTCGTGACGTGCGGAGGCGCCGTACGGACACGACCTACAGATACATCCCGTTGTGTGTCTCGGGTCCCTCGCCGTCCGCTGGGGGCGTGCCGCCGGCGTGGCCACCAGGTTGCGGCATCGACCCTGGCGGGAGTGCCCGGCGGATCTGCTCGAGCTGGCCGCGCGCGGCCATCTGTTGGGCGTAGATTACCGTCTGGATGCCGTGGAAGAGGCCCTCGAGCCACCCCACCAGCTGAGCCTGCGCGATGCGCAGCTCTGCCTCGCTCGGGGTCGAGTCCTCGAACGGCAGGCTGAGACGTTCGAGCTCCTCGACCAGCTCTGGGGCGAGACCCTGCTCGAGCTCCTTGATCGAAGCCTGGTGGATCTCGCGCAGTCGAGCCCGGCTCGCCTCGTCGAGGGGCGCGGACTTCACCTCCTCGAGCAGCTGGCGGATCATGCTGCCGATGCGCATCACCTTGGCGGGCTGCTCGACCAGGTCGGCGACCGAGCGGCCGTCGTTCGAGTCGCCGTCTGGCTCTGCAGACGCGACGCCGTCAGGCCCGACGACCATCACTCGCGGCTCCCCCCCGCGGGAGCTCTCTCGTTCGCTCGGGGCTGCTGGGGGCTGAGACGTCATGCCGCAACCCTACGCGTCGGGCCGCATGCCTCCTCAGGACGCTGTGGTGACCACGACCTTGCCGACGTGGGCGCCGCTGTCGACAAGCTCGTGGGCCGCCACCACGTCGTCGATGGTGAACGTCGCGTGCACGATCGGGCGGACGGTCCCGTCCTCGACGAGCGGCCAGACGTTCTCGCGAACGCTCGCCACGATGGACGACTTCTCCGCGGGCGGGCGGGACCTCAGCGCCGTCGCGATGACCGCTCCGCGTTTGCCGAGCAGGGTCGCGAGGTTGAGCTCGGCCTTGGCGCCGCCCTGTAGGCCGATGACGACGAGCCGGCCCTCGTGCGCGAGCAGGTCGACGTTGCGGCCGAGGTAGGCGGCGCCCATGTTGTCGAGGATCACGTCGGCCCCGCCGCCGACGAACCGTCGTACCTCGTCGACGAAGTCCTGCCGGCGGTAGTCGATTGTCAGGTCGGCGCCGAGCTCGCGGCAGAACGCTGCCTTCTCCGGCGAGCCGACCGTGCAGGTCACGGTGGCTCCCAGCTGGTTGGCGAGCTGGATCGCCATCGTGCCGATGCCGCTCCCCCCTCCATGCACGAGGAACACCTCACCCGGCCGGAGCCCGGCCACCATGAAGACGTTCGACCAGACCGTGCAGCTGACCTCGGGGAGGGCCGCGGCCTGGGAGTCGTCGAGGCCGGCGGGTGTCGGCAGCACCTGCCCGGCGGGTACGGCGACCTGCTCGGCGTAGCCGCCGCCGGACAGCAGCGCGCACACCCGGTCTCCGACCTGCCAGCCGCGCACCCCCTCCCCGAGGGCCGCGACGACGCCGGCGCACTCCAGGCCGAGGATCTCGGAGGCGCCGGGCGGAGGCGGGTAGCTGCCCTGGCGCTGCATGACGTCGGCGCGGTTGACGGCGGTGGCCGCGACTCGGATCAGGACCTCGCCCGGCAGCGGCTCCGGGTCGGGGACCTCCACGATCTCGAGGACATCAGGTCCGCCGGCCGTCCGGCACACGACTGCTCGCATCGCCCCACGCTAACCCTTCGCGGGGAGTGGTCACCCCAGGTCCGGGTGCCGGAAGGCGATCGCTCAGGCGGTCTCGGCGATGAGCTCGGTCGCCATGTCGAGGGCGTCCTCGAGATCGCTGGGCCGGCCGCCGCGCTGGGCCGCCGCATAGCCGACGAGGAACGTGGTGAGCGGGGCCGCCGGGCGGTCCACCTGGTGCGCGGCGTCGCGCGCGAGGTCCAGGATCGCGTCGGCCTCGAACTCGAGGTCGAGGCCGAGTGCAGCGCAGAGCTGGTCGGTCCACTCGGTCAGGTTCATGGTTCCTCCACGAGGTGTCGGTTCGCATGCGTGCGTGCGCGGTCCACGTCGGCCCAGGTGTCGCAGTCCCATGCTTGTGCAGGCGCAGCCCGGACGTCCAGCATGGTCAACGGCTGGACCAGGGCGCGCATCGGGCTGCCGGCCACGTGGGGCAGGGACGCGACAGCCTCGCGCAGAGGGGCGGTGCGGTAGACCGCGGCCAGCGGCTGCTGCCGTCCTGCCTCGTCGACAAGCTGGACCCCGTCACATCTCCGCTGTGCGTCGTCCTCGAGTGTCGCCATGAGCAGCCGGATCGTCTCGACCGTCACGAACGGCAGGTCGCACGCGAGTACGGCGACCGCTGGCGCCTCGATGAGCGCCAGTCCCGCGGCCACCCCCGCAGCGGGGCCGCCCCCCGGCGGGCGCTCCGAGGTGCCCAGCACCCCGGCAGGCATCCGTCGCGGGGGTCCGACCACGACGACCCGGCCCGCCTCGTCGAGGGCCCGGAGCACGCGGTCGATCAGGCTTCGACCGCCAACCTCGACGGCCGCCTTGTCGACCCGGCCGAGCCTGCGCCCCTCTCCGCCGGCGAGCACGATGGCGTCGTACCCAGCACCCGTGTGCACCGAGCCATCGTCGCACCCCTCCGACGGTCCGCACTGGCAGACTGACCGGGTGCAGGTCTCGCTCGTGCAGTTCGCCGCAGCAACGGATGCCGACGCGAACCTGGAGACCATCTCCCGGCTCGTCCGACAGGCGCAGGACAGCAGACCTGCGCGGGAGGACGACCAGCTGGTCGTGCTGCCCGAAGCGGCCATGCACGACTTCGGCCCGGTCGACCTGGCCCTCGGTCCGACCGCGCAACGCATCGACGGCCCGTTCGTGGCCGGGCTCGCCCGGCTGGCCCGGCAGGCGGACGCGACGATCGTGGCCGGGATGTTCGAGACGTCGGACGACCCGGCGCGCCCCTACAACACGGTCGTCGTGGTGGGCCCCGGGGGCGACGTGCTGGGGCGCTACCGGAAGATCCATCTGTACGACTCCTTCGGGGAGCGCGAGTCGGACCGCCTGACCGCGGGCGACGGTGTGCCGGTGGTGCTACCGGTTGCCGGGCTCAGCCTCGGCCTGCTCACCTGCTATGACCTGCGTTTCCCGGAGCTGGCGCGGGCCCTCGTCGACGACGGCGCCGACACCCTCGTCGTGCCTGCGGCCTGGCTGCGCGGGCCGCTCAAGGAGGACCACTGGACGACCCTGCTCCGAGCCCGCGCGATCGAGAACACGACGTTCGTGCTCGCCGCCGGGCAGTGCGGGTCGTCCTACATCGGCGCGACCATGGCGGTCGATCCGTCGGGTGTCGTGCTGGCTGCTTGCGGACCCGGCGAGGGCGTCGTGGCGGCCCGAGTCGAGCGGTCCGTCGTCGACGAGGTACGACGCCGCAACCCCTCGTTGGCCAATCGGCGCGAACCGCGCGTGCGATGATGCGGCCGCATGCACGGGGTCGGCGCATCGCGGAGCGGGCGTCGGCACCCCGAAGCCGGGGGCCGTGGGTGGTGGGGGTGGCCACAGCAGTCCTGTGGGTCGCCAGCCTCGTCGTTGCGGTCGCGCCGCTGGCCGCCGAAAACGGTGTCGAGCTCTGGGACCCATTGGTGGCGCGGATCGGGGCGGCCGCGGCGACCTGGTTCGCCGTTCTGCTGCTCGCCCGCCGCATCGGCGGGCCCGTCCCCCTTGTCGCCTGCTTCGCGGGCACCTGCCTGGTGCTCGTGGTCCTGGTTCCCAGGGGCTGGGTGTTGTCCGCCGGCGCCGTCGTCGCGGCCGCGTCGTACGGTCTCCTCGGCATGGTCTCGACCCGTCCCAGCGCGGGTCTTCGGTCGCTGCGCGAGGCGGTGGTCACCGCCGTGGTGGGGGCGGCGGGGGCTGTCGTGGTGACGGGGTACGACGTGGGCCTGCGGCCCTTCCGCTTCCGGATGATGGTGCTCGCATTGACTCTGCTGGCCGCGCTCGCTCTGGCCTGGCGGCTCGGACTCGGGCTGCACAGCCTGGGGCGCCGTGGGCTGACGCTGATCGTCGGCGTCGTCGTCGTGCTGGTGGCGGCCGTCGGCTACGTGCAGGCGGTCCGGCACTGGGGGTCGTCGGAGCTTGTCGGGTCGATCACCGACGCCACGGACACGGTCCGGGACCGGCTGGGCGCGTCACCCCGGTTGATCGAGGCGTTTGTCGGGTTTCCCGCCATCGTGTGGGGAGCCGCGGTGCGCAACCGGCGGCGCCAGGGCTGGTGGATGTCGGCGTTCGGTTCGCTCGCGGCGGCCGGGGTCGCCACCTCACTGGTCCAGCCGTCGGTCGGGCTCGCGGAGGCGGCGGAGTCGACCGGCTACAACCTGCTGATCGGCGCCGCGCTCGGGTTGGTGCTTGTCGGCGTCGACCGGCTGCTGACGGGGACCGGTCGGCGCAGCCGGGTGACAGGCGGCGTGGACCCGCAACGGCCCGAGCCGAGCCGCACGGCACGCCTGATGTGAGCCGCCCGCGTCGAGGCGCGGTTTCGCCGCCGGTGGTGGCGGTGGGACAATCGGCTCGGATGCGAGCCCGCTCGGCTCGCGCCCGGAGGGGTGCCGGAGCGGCCTATCGGAACCGCCTTGAAAGCGGTCGCTGGCAGAAGTGTCAGCCGCGGGTTCAAATCCCGCCTCCTCCGCCAGCGACCCGACGCCCGTCGAGCCGGCGCCCACGAGAACGAGAGCCATGAGGACACCAGACATCCGCCGCTACCGCTGGTCGCGTGCCTACGGCCTGCGGTTCCTGGGCGTGTCTCTCATGGTGCTGGCGGTCGCCTGGCTGGTTGCGGCGCTGTCCGGGTTTCAGGTCTGGTCCCTGGTGCTGCTCGGCCTCGTCGGGCTTGTCGTGGTGGTCCTGCTGCTGCGCCTGGTCGTCGTGCCGCCGGTGCTGCTCGAGGTGTCGAGTGCCGGCTACCGGTTACGCCACGTGCGCGGCGGAGGTGTTGCGCAGGCTGACTGGTCTGACGTCGCCTCGGTCGACGGCGGTCGCACCTCCGCCGGGGCGGTGATGTCGATCGTGCTCACCGATGGAGGCGCCACCCAGGTTCCGCTCGTGCTCCTGGGCGGGCAGGGCAGCGTCGCCGAGCGTGACGTCCGCGACCGCCTGAATGCCGCATTCGGCTACCGACGGCTCGGCGCCGGCTGAGCGACGTACGACGTGCTCCCGAGTGGAGCCATCCCGTGAGTGGCGGGTAGTCTGTGGCGTCGCCGTCCCCCGGCGTCATGGAGGTGTCGCCTAGCCCGGTTTATGGCGCCCGCCTGCTAAGCGGGTTGAGGGT
>JBBJMF010000042.1:0-22404 GCA_037719575.1 Nocardioidaceae bacterium | reverse complement strand
GCCCGCTCGACCAACACCTGTTCGTCCTGTTCATCGGGGTGGTGTCCTTGGCAGCGGTTCTTGCAGTCCTCGTACGGCCACGGACGAACCGCACGACCGTCTGAGCCGAACCTGTCGACGAGTTGACTGTATTGGGCGTACGCCGCCAGCTCAGCCGACGCGTTCGAGGCCCTCCGCATGCCCGGGGCTCATCTGATCTCGACCTCGATCTTCTGGTCCGGTTCGAGCCGCACCTCGGCAGGGTCTCCCTCGTACCGCTCGCCGTTGACCGTCACCACAATATTGCTTGTGGCACGCACACCGCCTATTTGCTGCCGGCTGAGCTGGACGCCCCACTCCGTGAAGAACTGGCCGAGCGTAAAGCGCTCGCCGGCCTGGTCGGCCTCGACGTGGATGACACCATCAGCCGCGTGCGTATGCAGCGCAGACATGGCACCAGACGACAGGTCCACACCGATGTTCGGTGCGACGGGTACCTTCCTACCGTCGACCACGATCTCCAGCTCGGGATGGTAGTGCTCGGCCATACCCATCGGGCCCAAGTCGAGCCCGGCGTCGGCGACGCGGTCGTTGACGTGGGCCGGTGCAGGCCACGGCGGCTGCGAGGTTGAGTCGACCGTGCCCGTGGATATCTGCCGGCTAGCCGCGGGGTCCGCCGTGGATGCATCGTTCGAACAGCTCACCAATGAGGCGAACAGGGCGACGGAGATCGCACGGGCCGCGATTGTGCGAGGGGCGGGGGGGCGCATGGTGATGTGCTCATACATGATGTCTTCTTCTTCCATCATAGGGCTCGATCCCCGGACGAGGCTCAGGGTCGGATGCTTGGGATGGCAAGGCCTTCAAGACGGCACAGCAGCCGTGAGCGGAACGTTATCCTGCACGAGCGCCGAGTTCTTCGAGCTCGACGGGCAGCTCACCCAGATCTGGCGTCGAGTGAAGATGACCAGGTACGTCGCGAAGTTCGGCGACTAGAGCATGCGCGACGGACAGGCGCACCCGTGGAGACGCGTGGTGTCCTCCGAGAACGGTCTGTACACGAAAGGTCAGGCGCCGGTAGACATGTTCGCCGGTGCATGCGGCCCCCTCACCTGCGCGGACATGAGGATCACGGCTCAGCCGGTCACGCTGCACAGCCGGAAAGCATGCGGTCGCACCCGACGGCACCATCGAGTCACGTGACCTGGCCACGGCCGCCTGCTGCCAGCCCAGCCGCTCTACTCGAGGAGCAACGCCTCCCGGATGTGAGCGCTCGCTCCACGCGGAGCAGTGCGTCCGCCTCATCGCCTGGCGTGACAGATGTCTCAGGGCAGCTTTCACGCCAGAGTGCCGCATCTCGACACTGTGCGGCCTAGGCCTCCCCAGGAGCTCAGTGGACTACCTCGCGTTCAGAGCCGGCCGCGGCCAATGATCGCACCTCGAGCTCGTTGTAGCGGGCCTCGGCCGCGGGCTCGCGCGACGTGATGGAACCGAGATAGCCGAGCAGGAAGCCGACCGGGATCGACACGATGCCCGGGTTCTCGAGCGGGAACCAGCTGAAGTCGGTGCCGATTGCGAACAGAGAGGTGCTCTCGCCGGTGGTTGGATCGACCTTGCCTGAGACGACGGGGGAGAAGAACACCAACCCCACCGACGAGATCAGACCACCGTAGATGCTCCACACGGCACCTCGTGTGTTGAAGCCTCGCCAGAACAGGTTGTACAGAAGGGACGGCACGTTGGCCGAGGCGGCGACGGCAAAGGCCAAGGCCACGAGGAATGCGATGTTGAGCTTCTGCGCTGGAATGGCTAGCAGGATTGCCAACCCACCGATTGCGAATGCCGCCAGGCGGGCGACGTTGACCTCCTGCTTCTCGGTCACCTGGCCCTTCTTGATCACCGTGGCATAGATGTCGTGCGCGACCGACGATGCCGATGTCAGCGTGAGCCCGGCGACGACCGCGAGGATCGTCGCGAACGCGACCGCAGAGATCAAGGCCAACAGAACAGACCCTCCCAGCGTTCCGTCACCGCCGCCGACCTCCTCAGCGAGCAAGGGAGATGCCAGATTCCCGCTGCTGCTCACCACCGCACTGTCAGCGCTGGTCGTGTCGAGCAGTGCCGCGGCGCCGAAGCCCAGGACCAGCGTCATCAGGTAGAACGAACCGATGAGGGCGATCGCCCACAATACGGACTTGCGAGCCTTCTGAGCCGTCGGCACTGTGTAGAAGCGGATCAAGATGTGTGGCAGACCGGCCGTCCCAAGCACCAATGCCAAGCCCAAGGAAAGGAAGTCGATCTTCGTGGTGGTCGACAGGCCATACTTCAAGCCCGGGTCGAGGAAGCCGGGCTTGCCGGTCTTCTCGACCGCTGCTCCGAGCATGTCGGATATGTTGAAGTTGAACTTGAGCAACACCAGGAAGGTGATGAGGATCGTGCCCGTCATCAACAACACAGCCTTGACGATCTGCACCCACGTCGTGCCCTTCATGCCACCGACGGTTACGTAGAAGATCATCAGGGCACCAACACCGACGATGACCCAGTTCTTCGCGCTCTCGTCGCTGACCCCGAGAAGCAGAGTGACCAATGCTCCGGCGCCCACCATCTGCGCCAGCAGATAGAAGATCGACACGACGACCGTTGACGTTGCGGCCGCGGTCCGTACGGGAGTTTGCTTCATTCGGTAGGCCAGCTGGTCAGCCATCGTGTAGCGGCCGGAGTTGCGCAGCAGCTCAGCCACCAGCAAGAGGGCGACCAGCCAGGCGACCAGGAACCCGATGGAGTAGAGGAAGCCGTCGTAACCGGATAGGGCTATCGCGCCGGAGATGCCGAGGAAGCTTGCCGCAGACATGTAGTCGCCAGCAACCGCGAGCCCATTCTGGGCGCCGGTGAAGGAGCGTCCACCCGCGTAGTAGTCAGCGGTGCCGGTGTTCTGCCGGCTGGCCCAGAAGGTGATGCCCACCGTGAGCAGGACGACGGCTATGAACAGCCCTGCCGTGATGGCGCGATCGGTGTCCTCGGAGATCGCCAAGGTGACGTCGGACCTCATCGCCCGACCTCCTCGTCGTATCTAGCCTCAAGTCGACGCGCGACCGGATCCAGCTCCTGGTTGGCATGCCGGGCGTACAAGTACGCGATCGCGAACGTCGAGAGGAACTGCAGGATGCCGAAGATCAGTGCGACATTGATGTTGCCGACGACCTTGGTGCCCATGAAGTCCGGAGCCCAGTTGCTGCAGACGACGTAGAGCATGTACCAGAGGAAGAACGTGATGGTCCACGGGATCGCGAACCTGCGATAGCTCTTCCTGAGGGACCGAAAGTCGTCGCTCTCGTGCAACTCGTCGTAGAGGCCCACGTTGTCGGGCGTCGCTGCATCAGCCATCACAAGCTCCTCGCTCATGGACGATCGACTACGTCGGAGACTATCCCCGGTCCGGCGCCGTTGCACTACTTCCCGGAGTCCGCCTCGACCCGCGCGGCCGCGTCGCCCGCCACCCGCTTGACGCATCTTCACGGGTTGGCTACCCTCGTCCGCAGAACGGAATTAACTGTCCGTCATACGGAATTCTCGTGGAGGGTCCATCGATGTCCTCAGCAACCAGCCCGAGGGCCGGCGCAGGCCGAGCCAAGCGCGTCAAGCACCCAGTCGATGAGCTTCTGCCACCCCAGAAGCTCGCTGTCTACGGCATGCAGCACGTCCTCGCGTTCTACGCGGGAGCCGTCATCGTGCCGATCCTGCTCGCGGGGGCGATCGGCCTCTCCGACGAGCAGCTGATCCACCTGATCAACGCCGACCTGTTCACGTGCGGGATCGCCTCGATCATCCAGTCGGTGGGCTTCTGGAAGGTGGGGGTGCGCCTACCGCTGCTCCAGGGGGTCACGTTCACGGCGGTGTCCCCGATGATCGCGATCGGCATGGCGTCGGGCGGCGGCGAGGCAGGACTGGCCGCCATCTACGGTGCGGTCATCGTCGCGGGCCTGTTCACGTTCTTCCTCGCGCCGTACTTCGGCCGGCTGATCCGGTTCTTCCCTCCGGTGGTCACGGGGTCGGTCATCTCGATCATCGGCATCGCTCTGCTACCGGTCGCGGCCAACGACGCGGTCGGCTTCACCGACCCGAGCCGCAAGGACTTCTACTACGCGATGGGAACGCTGGCGATCATCGTCATCATCCAGCGGATGTTCAAGGGGTTCATGGCCACCATCGCCGTGCTGGCTGGCCTCGTGCTCGGCACCACCCTCGCGTTCATCCTGGGCGACGCGAGCTTCGACAGTGTCGGGTCGAGCGACTGGGCAGGCGTCACAAGGCCGTTCTTCTTCGGCATCCCGACCTTCTCGGTCACGGCCATCATCTCCATGATCGTCGTCATGCTCATCACTGCTGTCGAGACGACCGGCGACGTGTTCGCGACCGGCGAGATCGTGGAGAAGAAGGTGGGCCAGGATGACGTGGCACGCGCTCTGCGTGCCGACGGGCTGGCGACGACGCTCGGCGGCATCTTGAACTCGTTCCCGTACACGTGCTTCGCCGAGAACGTCGGCTTGGTGCGGCTGACCGCGATCCGCAGCCGTTGGGTGGTCGCCACGGCGGGGCTGATCATGATGGTGATCGGTATCATCCCGAAAGCCGGTGCCGTGGCCGCGAGTATCCCGCTGTCGGTGCTCGGTGGAGCCGCCATCGCCATGTTCGCCACCGTCGCCGTGGTCGGCTTCCAGATGCTGGGGCGGGTGGACTTCAACGACCACCGCAACGTCGTCATCGTGGCAACCAGCGTCGGCCTCGCGGTGCTCGTAACGGTGAAGCCGACCCTCTACACGGTCGTCCCCGGAGGTCGGTGGAGCGAGATGATCTTCAACAGCGGGATCACCCTGGGCTCCATCACCGCGATCGTGCTGAACATCGTGTTCTTCCACGTGGGCAAGAGCTTCGGCCCAGCGGTGGCGGGAGCTCCGGGGCACGGGGTGATCCGTCTGGACCAGGTCAACGAGATGAGCAAGGAGCAGTTCTCGCAGACATTCGAGGGCCTCTTCCAAGGCGCCGGCTGGGCGCTCGACAACGCCTACGCCCAGCGGCCGTTCGCGGACACCCACGGACTCCGGGACGCGCTGCAGGACTCCCTCTTCGCAGGCGATCCGAGCCAGCAGAAGCAGCTCCTGCTCTCGTTCCCCGACCTGGGCGCCGACCAGCTGGAACGCGCCGAGTCGGTCCGCGACCAGTCGGCGCTGGGGCTCGACAGGCTCAACGACGAGGACTACGAGGAGTTCGCCGAGCTCAACCAGGTCTACCGTGAGCGGTACGGCTTCCCACTGATCGTGTCGGTGCGCAACCTGGCAAGGCGACGCGACGTCGTCGAGCAGGGCTGGGACCGGATGAACCACTCCGTCAACCAGGAGCGGACGATTGCCCTCATCGAGGTCGGGAAGATCGTCAACCACCGGTTCGACGACCTGGTTGCCGAGGCCAACCCAATCCACACAGCCCGGACCCAGCGCTTCGACCAGCTCGGTCATTGACCGCGGCCAGCCAAAGGAGACGAGTGAGCACCAGCCAGACGATCGAGGACTCGCGCAGCGACGTCGATTCGTTCAACGCCCTCGAGGAGCGGGAGGCGCGCGCGTTGCTCGTGTCGTGCCTCGCTGTCCCTCGTTGGGTCAGCGAGGTGCTGGCGGGCCGCCCGTACGACACTGGTGCTGCCTTGCTCGACCGGGCCGGAAGCGTCGCCCGGACGCTCAGCGAGGATGAGGTGGACGCCGCACTGGCGCGGCACCCGCGGATCGGTGAGCAACCAGGAGAGGGGCACGACGTGGAGTTCTCCCAGAGCGAGCAGGCAGGTGTCACCTCCAATGCCGAGCCCCTCGCCGACGCGCTCCGCGTCGGCAATGCCGAGTATGAGCACCGCTTCAGTCGGGTGTTCCTCATCCGGGCCGCCGGACGTACCTCGGGCGAGGTGCTCTCAGAGCTGCGCCGCCGGTTGGCCAACGGCAAGGGGGCAGAGCTCGCCGAGACGGTTGGTCAGCTCGGCGAGATCGCCGTCCTGCGTCTCAAGCAGGTGCTCGCCCGATGAGCTCGGTCAGCACGCACGTCCTTGACACCTCACGTGGCCGGCCAGGCGCGGGCATCGTCGTCTCGTTGGAACGTCTCGGTGACGGCGCGGGGCTCATCGCCTCGGGCCTCACGGACGACGACGGCCGGGTCGGCGTCCTCGGTCCGGATGTCCTCGCCGGCGGCACCTACCGACTGGTGTTCGACACGGCCGCCTACTTCGACGACCTGGGGATCCCGGCGTTCTTCCCCGAGGTCGCCGTGGCGTTCACCGTCGGTGACTCGGTCGAGCACTACCACGTGCCGCTGCTGCTGAGCCCGTTCGCGTTCTCGACCTACCGAGGGAGTTAGACATGGCCATCGTGCTAGGGCCTAACCAGTACGGAAAGGCGGAGAACCGGCTCGTCCGGATCTATCGGGACCAGGACCGCCACGAGATCAGAGACGTCAATGTCTCCACATCGCTTCGCGGCGACTTCACCGACGCCCATATCTCCGGTGACCAGCTGCTGGTCCTTCCGACCGACACCCAGAAGAACACCGTGTTCGCCTACGCGAAGGAGGTGGGTCTCGGGGAGATCGAGGATTTCGCGCTGGCGCTCGGCCGGCACTTCGTCGACGACACAGAGCCGGTCGAGGGGGCGCGGATCGAGATCGAGGAGTTCGGCTGGGAGCGCATCTGCGTCGACGGGTCCGAGCACGACCACAGCTGGGTGCGGAAGGGCCAGGAGACACGTACGACGGTGCTGACCGTCGACGGCAAAGGCAGGGACCAGCAGGTCGCGGTGGTGTCCGGCCTCACCGACCTGGTGCTGCTCAAGTCGACGGGCTCGGAGTTCCACGACTTCCTGGTCGACAGGTACACGACCCTGGTCCCTACCACCGACCGGATGATGGCCACCTCGCTGACCGCGCGCTGGCGGTATCTCGACGGAGACGTCGCTTGGGGCGACACGTACACGGGCGTGCGCCGGCTGCTGCTCGAGCAGTTCGCGACCGTGCACAGCCTCGCCCTGCAGCAGACGCTCTACGAGATGGGCCGTGCCGTCCTCGAGGCCCATCCGGCGATCGCCGAGATCAGGTTCTCGGCGCCCAACAAGCACCATTTCGCCGTGGACCTGTCGCCCTTCGGTCTCGAGAACCCGGGCGAGGTCTTCATCGCGGCCGACCGTCCGTACGGCCTCATCGAGGCGACCGTGATGCGAGACGACGCCCCCTTCCCCTGCCGCGCCTGGGACACCGTCCCGGGTTTCTGCTGACCAAGCGACGACCTGACACGACACGAGGAGCCACTGATGGAATTCCTGCAGCCGAGCTCGCTGGCTGAGGCGCTGGCCGCCAAGAGCGAGTATCCGGGCGCGGTGCCGATCGCGGGTGGCACCGACGTCATGGTCGAGCTCAACTTCGACATGCACCGGCCTGAGGTGCTGCTCGACCTGACCCGGGTCGCGGAGCTGGCCGAGTGGAGCCACGACGACGGGCGGATCCGGCTGGGATCGGGCGTGACGTACACCAGGGTCATCGACGAGCTCGGCGACCTGCTCCCCGGGCTGGCCATGGCCTCGCGGACCGTCGGCTCGCCGCAGATCCGCAACAGGGGAACGGTGGGCGGCAACCTGGGCGCGGCATCACCCGCCGGTGACGCACACCCGGCGCTGCTCGCCGCGGACGCGGTGATCGAGCTGATGTCGAGCGGCACCACCAGGTCCATCAAGGCTGAGGACTTCTACCTCGGGGTGAAGCGCAACGCCGCGCGCCCCGACGAGCTGATCTCCGCGATCGTCATCACGCCACCCTCCGGTCCCCAGCAGTTCTGCAAGATCGGTACCCGCAACGCCATGGTCATCTCGGTGGCGGCGTTCGGGCTGGCGCTGCACCCCGAGAGACGGGTGGTCCGTACCGGCATCGGCTCGGTCGCGCCGACGCCTCGACGGGCTCGCGACGCCGAGGACTTCCTCGCCGCTGCCCTCGACGAGGCCGGACTCTGGGAGTCGCGCGCGGCGCTCGACCAGGCAACGGTGCGGGAGTTCGGTGACCGGGTCCGGGCGGCCGGCTCGCCTATCGACGACGTCCGCGGTACGGCGGCCTACCGCCTGCACTCGCTCGCCGTCATGGCGCGCCGGGCCCTGACCTGGGCCTGGCAGGACTACAGCAGGACCGCGGCCACATCCTCGAAGGAGAGCTGACCATGCGTATCACCACCACGGTCAACGGTCAGAAGCGCGAGATCGACGACGTCTGGGAGGGCGAGAGCCTGCTCTACGTGCTGCGCGAGCGGATGGGGCTTCCCGGGTCGAAGAACGCCTGCGAGCAAGGGGAGTGCGGCTCCTGCACGGTGTACCTCGACGGCGTGACGGCCTGCGCATGCCTGGTGGCTGGTGGGCAGGCGCAGGGCCGCGAGATCGTCACCGTGGAAGGGCTCGCCGACCCCGAGGGGCTCCACCCGGTGCAGCAGGCGTTCCTGGAGGCCGGCGCCGTCCAGTGCGGGTTCTGCACCCCGGGTCTGATCGTCCAGACGCACGACCTGCTCGAACGGTCGGACCGTCCGTCGGACCCGGAGATCCGGGAGGCGCTGGCGGGCAACCTGTGCCGCTGCACGGGATACGAGAAGATCCTCGACGCCGTCCGACTGGTGGCGCAGCGCAAGGCTGACGTCCACCCATGAGCACTCTCGTCATCGACGGCTGTCAGGTCGCGACGATGGACCCCGATCGCAGTGAGCATGCTGCGGGGCACATCCTCATGGACGGAGCCCGGATCACCGCCGTGGGTCCGGGTCCGGCACCGCGCGGGCTCGAGGATGCCCGCTACGTCGACGGGTCGGGGTGCTTGGCCACCCCGGGTCTCGTCAACACCCACCACCACCTCTACCAGTGGGTCACCCGGGGCTTCGCGGTGGACGGCACGCTCTTCGAGTGGCTCACCAAGCTCTATCCCGTGTGGGGCCGCATCGACGAGGACATCGTCCGGACCGCGGCGACCGGCGGTCTTGGCTGGCTGGCCAAGACCGGGTGTACGACGACCACGGACCATCACTACGTGTTCCCCCACGACGGGGGAGACGTGCTGCAGGGCGAGGTCGACGCCGCCCGGGCCGTCGGGCTGCGTTTCCACCCCACCCGCGGGTCGATGGATCTCGGGGAGAGCAAGGGTGGACTCCCGCCTGACAACGTCGTAGAGGACATCGACGCGATCCTGGCCGCGACCGAGGCGGCGATCGACGACCACCACGACGCGTCGTTCGAGTCGATGCTGCGCATCGGCGTCGCGCCGTGCTCGCCCTTCTCGGTCACCGGCGAGCTGCTGAGCCAGGCGGCCGAGCTTGCGCGCAGGAAGGGGGTCCGCCTGCACACGCATCTCTGCGAGACGATCGATGAGGAGAACTACTGTCGGAAGCACTTCAACAGCACGCCGGTCGAGTACATGGAGTCGGTCGGCTGGCTCGGGCCCGACGTCTGGTACGCCCATGTGGTGCACCTCGACGACGCGTCGATCGCCACGATGGCCGCCACCGGCACCAGCGCCGCGCACTGCCCCACGTCCAACGCCCGGCTCGGCTCGGGGATTGCGAGGGCTCATGACATGCGCGAGGCGGGGGTGGCTGTCGGCCTCGGGGTCGACGGGGCCGCCTCCAACGAGGCGTGCTCGCTGCTCGAGGAGGTCCGGCACGCGGCGCTCTTCGCCAGGGCCCGTGGCGGGCCCCACGAGATGACCGTGCGGGAGGCCCTCGAGATGGGCACGCTCGGCGGGGCAGCCGTGCTGGGCCGGCAGGACGAGATCGGGTCTCTCGAGGTCGGCAAGCTTGCCGACGTCGCCCTGTGGCGGCTCGACACCCTGCCGCACATCGACATCGCGGACCCGGTGGCGGCCCTGGTCCTGGGAGCGCCTCCACCGCTGGAGTTGCTGGTGGTCAACGGGCTCCCGGTCGTCGAACGCGACCGGCTGGTCAACGTCGACGAGGAGACGGTGGCTAGCGACGTACGCGCAGCAAGCACGAGACTTCTGGAGAGAGTGGGAGCGAACTGATGAGCACACCAACCGAGCTGAGCCCGCGCACCCCCACGGGAGCCCCTGAGAAGCTGCAGAACGACGCCACCGGTCGCCTCGGCGACAGCCCACAGCGCCCAGACGGTGTCTTGAAGGTGACCGGCGAGTTCGCCTACTCGAGCGACCTCTGGATGGACGACATGCTCTGGGGCGTCACGTTGCGGAGCCCGCACCCGTTCGCGCGGATCCGAGCGGTCAGCATCGGTGAGGCGCTGGCGACGACGGGGGTGTCCGCGGTGCTCACGGCCGACGACGTGCCGGGCAAGAACATCTATGGGCTGGAGCTGTCCGACCAACCGGTGCTGGCGAAGGACGTCGTGCGCTACCAGGGCGAGGCGGTCGCCCTCGTCGCGGCCAACCATCCCGAGATCGCCCGCCAGGCGGCCAAGAAGATCCGCGTCGACTACGACGTCTGGGAGCCGATCACCGACGCCCGGGAGGCGCTCGGGCACCCGACCTGGAACCGCCTGCACGACGACCCGGCCGAGGACGTCGAGCTCAGCCGCTCGGCGGCACCGATCCACCCCACCGGCAACCTGGTACGGCACCTCAAGATCCGCAAGGGCGACCCGGATGCGAAGGCCGACGTCGTCATCGAGCGAAGCTACTCGGTCGGCATGCAGGACCAGGCGTTCCTCGGCCCGGAGTCCGGGCTCGCGGTTCCCGACGGGCAAGGTGGCGTCGACCTCTACGTCGCAACCCAGTGGCTGCATGTCGACCAGCGCCAGATGTGCACGGCGCTCGGACTCGAGCCGAGCCAGGTGCGGCTCACCCTCTCCGGCGTGGGCGGAGCGTTCGGCGGTCGCGAGGACATCTCCATGCACGTGCACGGCTGCATGCTTGCGCTCCGCACCGGCAAGCCCGTCAAGATGGTCTACAACCGCGAGGAGTCGTTCTTCGGCCATGTGCACCGGCACCCCGTCGAGATGCGCTACGAGCACGGCGCCAACACGGACGGCACGCTGGTCTTCGTCAACTGCGACCTGTACTTCGACGGCGGAGCGTACGCCTCGAGCACTCCCGCGGTTGTCGGCAACGGCGGCACGATGGGCATCGGCCCGTATGTCGTCGACAACGTCCGGGTCGACGCGTACGGCGTCTACACCAACAACCCCCCGTGTGGTGCGATGCGCGGCTTCGGCTCGGTGCAGACCGCCTTTGCCTATGAGGCGCAGATGGACGTCCTGGCCGCAGAGCTCGGGATGGACCCGATCGACTTCCGCATCCGCAACGCGATGAGGGAGGGCTCCGTCACCCCGCACGGCCAGGTCATCGACAGTCCCGCCCCGGTTGCGGAGCTGCTTCGTCGGGTCGAGGCCATGCCGCTGCCCGCGGAGCGCGACGACGGTGATCTCGACCTGCGCTCCCTCCCGGGCGGGGTGGCCAACTCCACGCACGGGGAGGGTGTCCGGCGTGGTGTCGGCTACGCCGTGACCTACAAGAACGTCGCCTTCTCCGAGGGCTTCGACGACTACTCGACGGCGCGGGTGCGGATCGACGCGGCGGGCGGCACCCCGATGGTCGTTGTGCACACCGCGGCTGCCGAGGTCGGCCAGGGGCTGGTCACGATCGAGCAGCAGATCTGCCGTACGGAGCTCGGCGTGGACTCCGTGATCGTCCACCCGAAGAACACCGACGTGGGCTCGGGCGGCTCGACGTCGGCGTCCCGGCAGACGTACATGACCGGTGGCGCGGTGAAGCTCGCGTGCGAGGCCGTCCGTGACGGTGTCCTGCGGCTGGTCTCCGACCGGCTCGGGCGCAGCCTCGGGGATCTGTCGCTTGTCGACGGCAACGTCGTGTCAGCGTCCGAGGGTGTCGTCATGTCGATTGCGGAGGCACTGGGCGACTCGTTCGTCGAGGAGACCCGTGAGCACCACCATCGCCCCACAGAGGAGATCCACCCCGAGACCGGCCAGGGGTTCGCCCACGTGCAGTACTCGTTCTCCGCTCATCGCGCGGTGGTCGATGTCGATGTCGACCTCGGGCTGCTCAAGGTCGTCGAGCTGGCATGTGCCCAGGACGTCGGAAAGGCGCTCAACCCGAGTGCGGTCGTCGGCCAGATCCAGGGCGGCAGCACTCAGGGCATGGGACTCGCCATCATGGAGGAGATCGTGGTGAAGGACGGCAAGATCCGCAACCCGTCGTTCACGGACTACCTCATTCCCACGATCCTGGACACCCCGCCGATGCCGATCGACGTGCTGGAGTACGCCGACCCGCACGCCCCCTACGGCCTGCGCGGCGTCGGAGAGGCGCCCACGATATCGTCGGGACCCGCAGTCGCGGCCGCGATCCGGCAGGCGACCGGCCTTGCCTTGACCCGGGTTCCCGTCCGGCCAGAGCACATCACCGGCACATGACCGGGCGGACCCGTCGTGAGGTGTGGCGCGAGAGGACGTCAGGAGCCGGACACGAACCCGTCACGCAGGTCCGCTGCGGTCTGCTGCATGACGGGTGCGATCACAGCCGTCTGCTCCATGGTCACCCGACTGCTCGGACCCGAGACCGACAGGGCCGCCCGGAACGGCAGACCGCCGATGGGCACGGCCACGCAGCGCACCCCGAGCTCCTGCTCGCCGTCGTCGATGGCGTATCCCGACGCACGGACCTGCCGGAGGGCGGCCAGCAGCGCCGGTCGCTCGGTGATGGTGTGCTCGGTGCGCGCCGGCATGCCGGTGCGCACCATGATCGCGGTCACCTCGTCGTCGGACAAGGTCGACAAGATGGCTTTGCCCACGCCGGTGCTGTGCAGCGCCACCGTCCGACCGACCTCGGTGAACATCCGCATCGACTGCGGCGAAGGCACCTGGGAGACGTAGACCGCCGAGTCGCCGTCGAGCATCGCCATATTGGTCGTCTCGCCGAACGCCGCGACAAGGGTGCTCAGGCGTGGGGTCGCCCACGAGCCGAGCATCCGGCCCGCCGACTCGCCGAGCCGGATCATGCGTGGCCCGATCGCATAGCGCCGCGACGGCTCCTGGCGCACGTAGCCCTGGTTGACGAGTGATCGCATGAGGCGATGGATGGTCGGCATCGGCAGTCCCGACCGGGTGCCGAGCTCGGAGAGGGTCAACGACCCTCCTCCGTCGGCGAGATGCTCCAGCAGGGCGAAGGCCCGGTCGACGGACTGGACGCGCTCGGGGGCCACCGTACCTCCACTTCGTGGACAAGGCTTTCCGGTCAACGGAACCAACTCGTCCAGACTAGTCGAGGGACAACCCCCGTGACTCGACCAGCACTCCAGGCGCGTGACCTGGCCGCCATCGACGCGCTGCTCTTCGACGACGACAGCCGACGGACGACCCGCTATCCCGGTGCCCCGGTCACCCGGCAGCCGGTGCACACCGTCTACGTGGCGGCCGACCGCCTTCATGTCGACCTGGTCGAGACGTGGGGTGCGGCCGCTCGCAGGGCTCTCGAGGAGCACGCTCCTGACCCCGAGCAGTTCGCGGCGGCGACCCGGCTCGACCCGACAGAGGTTGCCGGGGTGTGGCCGGCCATGACCCGGAAGCTGGTCGACGAGCCCATCGAGGACCTGCGGGTCGATCTCGAGGACGGCTACGGCGCGCGCCCAGATGATGACGAGGACGCTGACGCAGCGTCCGCCGGACAGCTGATCAGCGCCGCGGAGGCTGCGGGGACTCTTCCGCCCTTCAGCGGCGTTCGGTTCAAGTCGCTGGAGGGCGGCACCCGGCGCCGAGGCATCCGGTCCCTCGACCTGGTCATCGGCAGCATCCTCGAGGCAGGGACGCTTCCGTCCGGATGGGTCCAGACCCTTCCCAAGGTCACGTCGACCGCCCAGGTGGCCGCGATGGTCGAGCTCTGTGCCAGGCTCGAGCGGGCCTACACACTCGCGGAGGGCACGCTGGTCTTCGAGGTCCAGGTCGAGACCAGCCAGGCGATTCTCGGCGGCGACGGCACCGCGAGTGTGGCCGCGATGGTGCACGCGGCGGCCGGCCGGTGCAGCGGGCTGCACTTCGGCACCTACGACTACACGGCGGCGCTTGGCATCTCCGGCGGCTACCAGGCCATGGACCACCCGGCAGCCGACCACGCGAAGGCAGTCATGCAGCTCGCGGCGGCCGGGACGCGCGTCCGGGTGTCCGACGGCTCGACGAACGTCCTTCCCGTCGGCGACTCCGAGCAGGTCCGCGCGGCCTGGGCGCTGCATGCGAGGCTCGTCCGTCGCTCGCTGGAGCGCGGGTTCTACCAGGGCTGGGACCTGCATCCAGCCCAGCTGCCGACCAGGTACGCCAGCACCTATGTCTTCTTCCGACGCGACCTCGAGGCCTTGGCGGAGCGGCTTCGCAACTACCTCCGGGGTGACGCCAGCGTCGTCCTGGATGAGCCCGCCACCGCCCAGGCCATGGCGGCGTTCCTGCTCAGAGGCGTGCAGTGCGGCGCCCTGGGCGCCGATGAGGTCACCGCACTCGTCGGCGTGCCGCTGGCTCGGGTGGGCACGCTGGCCGAACGGGTGGTCGGTTGATGGGTGCGTGCGGTGCCGATGGTTTGACGGTCCAAGACGGGACCGCTAGTATTCCATCTGTCAGAATATATATTCCACACAGCGAAATCAGCGACAGGATCGCGATGATGAGCCATGGGCTGCGGTATGCCGCGAACTGCTCGCTGCTCTTCACGGAGGAGACGCTGCTTGCTCGCCCCGCCGCCGCGAAGGCGGAGGGGTTCGACGCGATCGAGTTCTGGTGGCCGTGGCCGGACCAGCCGGTGCCGCGCGACCGGGACATCGATGCCTTCGTCGCCTCGGTCACCGAGGCCGGGGTCTCGCTCATCGGGCTGAACTTCTTCGCGGGCGACCTGGCCGGCCCGGACTGCGGAGTCCTCTCGGCTCCCGACCGGGCGAGCGAGTTCCGCGACAACATCGACGTCACGATCGGCATCGGCCGGGCCCTCGGTGTGCCCGCGTTCAACGCGCTGTACGGAAACCGCCTCGAGGGCGTGGACCCGGCCGAGCAGGACGAGATCGGCACCGCCAACCTGGTGGCTGCGGCCCAGGCCGCGGCGTCGATCGGAGGCACCGTGCTGGTCGAGCCGGTGAGCGGGCCAAAGCCCTACCCCCTGCGCACGGCGGCAGACGTGATCACCGTACTCGACCGTGCCGAGGCAGCGGGCGCAGCTGGCGTCGGCTTCCTCTGCGACCTCTTCCACCTTGCCAACAACGGCGACGACGTGTTGCAGGCGATCACGACGTTCGGCTCGCGCATCGCCCATGTGCAGATCGCGGACGTGCCGGGTCGCGGCCAGCCTGGCACCGGCAGCCTCGACATCGACGGCTGTCTCGAGCGGCTTTCCGCCGGCGGGTACGACGGTTTCGTCGCCCTCGAGTACAACCCGACCGGCTCGACGCACGACAGCCTCGGCTGGCTGCCCCGCGGGCGGCGCGCCACGCCGTAGGTGGCGGCCGACTTAGGACCCCCTGACGACAAAGGAGTGACGGATGACCACGATCGCCTTCATCGGGCTCGGCATCATGGGCGGGCCGATGGCCGCCAACCTGGTCGCTGCGGGCCACGACGTCGTCGGCTACAACCTCCACCCGGAGCCGGTCGAGCGGCTGGTCGCCGCAGGTGGTCGAGGCGCGACCAGTGTTGCCGAGGCGGTCGACGGCGCGAGCGTCGTCATCACCATGGTGCCGGACTCGGCCGACGTCGAGACGGTGGCGCTGGGGGAGGGTGGCATCTACGACCACGCGTCCGAGGGGACCCTCCACATCGACATGAGCTCGATCCGGCCCGACGTCACGGCGAGGGTGGCGGCCGCTGCTCGCCAGCGTGGCCTTCGCGCGCTCGACGCTCCCGTGAGTGGCGGGGAGGCGGGCGCGATCGAGGCGAAGCTGTCGATCATGGTCGGTGGCGAGCGCGGCGACTTCGATGAGGTCAAACCGATCCTGGACGCGCTGGGGACAACCGTCGTCTACCTCGGGCCGAGTGGGTCCGGCCAGACGGTCAAGGCCGCCAACCAGCTGATCGTGGCGGGGACCATCGAGCTGGTGGCGGAGGCGATCGTGTTCCTCGAGGCATACGGCGTCGATACCGAGGCCGCGATCGCCGTGCTCGCCGGTGGGCTCGCGGGCAACCGCATCCTCGAGCGCAAGGGCGCTAGCATGCTGGCCCGCGAGTTCGCGCCCGGCTTCCGTATCGACCTGCACCACAAGGACATGGGCATCGTGACCTCGGCCGCCCGGGAGAAGGGGGTCGTCATCCCGCTCGGCGCCGTCGTCGCCCAGCTGATCGCGTCGCTGCGTGCGCAGGGCCACGGCGGACTCGACCACTCGGCTCTGCTCAAGGTCGTCGAGCAGCTCTCCGGCCGCGACAGCGGAGGGTCGAGCTGATGTCACGGATGACGGCGGCCGACGCCGCGGTGAAGATCCTCGAGCTCGAGGGTGCGACCCAGGCCTTCGGGCTTCCGGGCGCGGCCATCAACCCGTTCTACGCGGCCATGCGCAGACACGGCGGGATCAGGCATACCCTGGCCCGGCATGTCGAGGGCGCCTCCCACATGGCCGAGGGCTTCACCCGCGCGGTCGCCGGCAACATCGGCATCTGCATCGGCACGTCGGGACCAGCCGGAACGGACATGATCACCGGGCTGTACTCGGCCATCGCCGACTCGATCCCGATTCTCGCGATCACCGGACAGGCACCCGTCGCCAGGCTGCACAAGGAGGACTTCCAGGCGGTCGACATCGCGTCGATCGCGGCGCCGGTCACCAAATGGGCGACGACCGTGCTCGAGCCGGCTCAGATCCCCGGGGCGTTCCAGCAGGCGTTCCACCTGATGCGCTCGGGTCGACCCGGGCCGGTGCTGCTGGACCTGCCGTTCGACGTCCAGATGGCCGAGATCGACTTCGACGCCGACACCTACCAGCCGCTGCCCGTCTACAAGCCCGAAGCGAGCCGGGCGCAGGTCGAGAAGGCGCTCGACATGCTGGCCCGGGCAGAGCGGCCGTTGATCTGCGCCGGTGGCGGGATCATCAACGCCGACGCGAGCGACCTGCTCGTCGAGTTCGCCGAGCTCACCGGCGTGCCGGTGATCCCGACCCTGATGGGCTGGGGAGTCATTCCCGACGACCATCCGCTGATGGCCGGCATGGTCGGGCTGCAGACCTCACACCGCTACGGCAACGCCACCATGCTGGAGTCCGACTTCGTGCTCGGCATCGGCAACCGGTTCGCCAACCGGCACACCGGCGGTCTGGACACCTATCGCGCGGGCCGCACATTCGTCCACATCGACATCGAGCCGACCCAGATCGGACGCGTCTTCCCCCCCGACTACGCCATCGTCTCCGACGCCAAGGCAGCGCTGAGGCTGCTGGTCGACGTGGGCCGTGAACGTGCCGAGACCCTCGACCTTCCTGACCGTGGCGTCTGGGCGAAGGACTGCGCCCAGCGCAAGCAGACGCTGCAGCGGCGTACCCACTTCGACACCACACCGATCAAGCCCCAGCGCGTCTACGAGGAGATGAACCGGGCCTTCGGCCGTGACACCCGATATGTGAGCACGATCGGGCTGTCCCAGATCGCCGGGGCGCAGTTCCTGCACGTCTACAAGCCGCGGCACTGGGTCAACTGCGGCCAGGCGGGGCCGCTGGGGTGGACGATCCCTGCCGCGCTCGGTGTCTGTGTGGCCGATCCGACCGCGACTGTGGTCGCGCTGTCCGGCGACTACGACTTCCAGTTCATGATCGAGGAGCTGGCGGTCGGTGCCCACTTCCAGATCCCCTACATCCACGTGGTCGTCAACAACGCCTACCTCGGTCTCATCCGCCAGTCGCAGCGTGGCTTCGAGATGGACTTCCACGTTCAGCTGGCCTTCGAGAACATCAACGCCCCCGAGCTGGGCGGGTATGGCGTCGACCATGTCAAGGTGGCAGAGGGCCTTGGCTGCAAGGCGGTTCGCGTCAGCGACCCCGATCTCATCGCTCCCGCCCTGGAAGAGGCGAAGCGGCTGATGGTCCAGCACCGGGTGCCAGTGGTGGTCGAGGTGATCCTGGAGCGGGTCACCAACATCTCGATGGGGACCGAGATCGACGGCGTCGTGGAGTTCGAGGACCTGGCCATCTCGGGCGACGATGCACCCACGGCTGTCTCGATGCTGGACTGAGCCAGGCAGATGCGTGTCGTCGTCGCTCCCGACAAGTTCAAGGGCTGCCTGACCGCGAGTGAGGTCGCGTCGGCGGTGGCCTCGGGGCTGTTGCTGGCGCGCCCCGATATCGACGTGGCTCTGGTTCCCGTCGCGGACGGGGGAGACGGCACGGTCGACGCTGCGGTCTCGGCCGGGTTCACCCGGGTCAGCGTGGCAGCGGTCGGCCCTACGGGTCGGGCGATCAGTGCGTCGTACGCCGTCAACGGCGCGCGCGCTGTCGTGGAGCTGGCGGAAGTGGTCGGACTCGAGAGGTTGCCGGCCGGCGAGCAGGACCCGATGGGGTCGTCGACATACGGGCTGGGCCTCGTGGTCCGGGCCGCCCTGGCTGCTGGCGCGAGGCAGATCGTGCTCGGGGTCGGCGGGAGCGCCTCCACGGACGGGGGCGCGGGACTGGTCCAGGCCCTCGGCGGCCACCTCACCGACGCGCGCGGCGACGAGCTGCCGCCGGGGGGAGGCAGGCTCATCGACGCGGCCGCTCTCGACCTGCGTGACCTTCGGGCGGTCATGGGTGAGACACGTGTCGTCGTGGCGAGCGACGTCGACAACCCGCTGCTGGAAGAGCGAGGCGCCGCCGCGGTCTTCGGCCCCCAGAAGGGCGCCGGACCGCGGCAGGTCGGGGCCTTGGAAGCTGGGCTGCGGCGGTGGGCGGAGGTGGTCGCCGAGACCGTGGGGCGCGACGACTCGTGCCGGGCGGGTGCTGGCGCCGCCGGCGGGACCGGCTTTGCCGCTCTCGCGGTGCTCGACGCCACGATCTCGCCCGGCATCGAGCTCATGCTCGACCTGCTGGGCTTCGACCGGGCGCTTGTCGGAGCGGATCTGGTGATCACCGGCGAGGGGTCCCTCGACGGGCAGTCGCTGGCAGGCAAGGCACCGGTCGGCGTGTCCCGCGCCGCCGGCCGCGCCGGGGTCCCGGTCGTGGCCGTCGCCGGTCGCAGCCTGCTCAGCTCTCGGCGGCTCGCCGAGGT
Source organism: Nocardioidaceae bacterium (assembly GCA_037719575.1). Taxonomy (GTDB): domain Bacteria; phylum Actinomycetota; class Actinomycetes; order Propionibacteriales; family Nocardioidaceae; genus JAWWPG01. The sequence continues at coordinate 3,196 of JBBJMF010000042.1, read as the reverse complement.
GGGGATCTCGGAGGCCTACCCCCTCTCGGACCTCGAGCCGGACGCCGCTCGCAGCATCGCGAACGCCGCCTCCTTGCTGGCCGAGGTAGGCGAGCGGATTGCGGCAGAGTGGCTCACATGAGCGCGCTCGACACCCTGATCCGTGGCGCCCGAGTCCTCGGGGAGGACGGGTTCCAGGCGCGTAGCGTCGGGGTCTCGGACGGGAGGGTCGTGGCGGTCGAGGCGTACGACGCCGATCTCACCGCCACCCACCTGGTCGATCTGCGTGACGACGAGGTGCTGATCCCCGGTCTCGTCGACACTCACGTCCACGTCAACGAGCCTGGCCGCACCGAGTGGGAGGGTTTCGAGACCGCTACGAGAGCGGCAGCGGCGGGGGGGATCACCACGATCGTGGACATGCCGCTCAACGCGGTTCCCCCGACGGTCGACGTCGCTGCTTTGGAGCTGAAGCGTCAGGCGGCGAAGGGCAAGTGTCACGTGGACGTGGGTTTCTGGGGAGGTGCGGTCCCGGCGAGCCTCGGCCACCTGCGAGACCTGCACGATGCCGGCGTTCTCGGCCTCAAGTGTTTCCTGCTCGACTCCGGTGCCCCGGAGTTCCCCCCACTTGTCGGGGGCCAGCTCGAGGCAGCCATGCGCGAGGTAGCCGAGTTCGACGGGCTGCTTGTCGTCCACGCCGAGGACGATGCCACCATCGCCGCCGCCCCACCGCCTGCCGGGGCGGACTACGGAGCATTCCTCGCGTCCCGACCGGACGTGGCCGAGACCAGGGCGGTCGACGCGGTCATCGAGGCAGCCAGACGCACCGGCGTCCGGGCGCACATCGTGCACCTGTCCAGTGGGGACTCGGTGCCCGCCGTTCGCGCGGCCCGCGCCCAGGGGGTGCGCCTCACCGCCGAGACGTGCCCGCACTACCTGACCCTGTCGGCCGACGACGTCGAGCCGGGTCAGACGCAGTTCAAGTGCTGTCCGCCCATTCGCGACCACGCCAACCGGGACCGGCTGTGGGCTGCGCTGGCCAGCCGCGACATCGACTTCGTCGTCTCCGACCACTCGCCCTCGACACCGGAGCTGAAGCGGTTCGACACCGGCGACTTCGGTGCTGCCTGGGGAGGTGTCTCGTCGCTGCAGATCGGGCTCCCGCTCGTCTGGACCGAGGCCCGACGACGTGGGCATCGGCTCGACGACGTCGTCCGCTGGATGTCGTCCGCCAGTGCTGCGAAGGTCGGAGTACCGCGGAAGGGTCATATCACGGTCGGGTACGACGCCGATCTCGTCGTCTTCGCCCCGGACGACCGTTTCGTCGTCGACGCGGGCTCGCTCCACCATCGGCACCCGGTGTCGCCATATGCCGGGCGAACCCTCGAGGGCGTCGTCCGAACGACGCTCCTGCGTGGACAGGTGGTCACCGGCACGTCGCCCCACGGCGCGCTCATCAATGGACAAGGACTCTGATCATGCCTCACTTCACCGAGCTCCCCGACCTCGCCTCTCGCTCGCTCGCCGGCAGCGTCGTGAGTGCGAACGACGAGCTGTTCGCGCAACGGGAGAACCTCATCCGCCCCGAACCCCCCACGCACTCCGTCGAGGACTTCGGCCACAAGGGCAAGATCTATGACGGGTGGGAGACCAGAAGACGCCGCGACCCGGGTCACGACTGGGCGGTCGTCCGCCTCGGAGTCGCCGGCATCGTGCGGGGCGTGGTCGTCGACACATCGTTCTTCACCGGGAACTACCCGCCCGAGATCAGTGTCGAGGCCACCTCCGTCGAGGGCTACCCGTCGCCATTCGAGCTGGAGTCCGTGAGCTGGTTCAGCCTGGTCGAAAAGACCGCCGCGAGCGGTGACACTGCCAACGAGTACGAGGTGACGGACCGCGGGCGCTGGACGCACGTCCGGCTGTCCATCTACCCCGACGGCGGGGTCGCGCGCTTCCGCGTCCATGGCGACGTGGTGGCAGACCCACGCTTCCTCCGGGGGACCGTCGACCTGGTCGCTCTGGAGAACGGCGGCCGCCTGGTCGAGACGTCGGACGCGTTCTACTCGTCGCCCGCCAACCTCATCCTCCCGGGGAGGGCACGCGTCATGGGGGAGGGGTGGGAGAACTCCCGGCGACGCGGCGACGGCAACGACTTCGCGGTGTTTGCCCTGGCCGCCAAGGGCCGTCTGCGTGACGTCGAGGTAGACACGTCGTACTTCGTCGGCAACGCACCAGGATGGGTGAAGCTCAGTGTCGCCGACGAGAGCGCCGGGTCTCTCGATGACGAAGCCTCCTGGTGGGACGTCGTCGCGAGACGACCCGTGCAGCCGGACACGCGCCATCGGTTCCTGGTCGAGGACCGGTCGCCGGCGACGCATGTCCGGCTCGACGTCTACCCTGACGGCGGGCTGACCAGGCTGCGGTGCAACGGCGAGATCGAGGCGACGACGATGGCTGAGCTGGGTCGGCGCTGGTGGGACGGCCTGTCGCCGGACCACCGTGAGGCGATCGGCAGCTATCCGCTCGCCGAGCTCGACGAACAATAGCCAAGGAGACCCAGCATGGGTGATGTGAGAGTAACCGGACCGCCTCTCGACGGCTTCGAGGAACTGCTGACCGACGACGCCCTCCAGTTCCTCGCGGCCCTCCATCGTGGTCACGACGCACGCCGCCGCGAGCTGCTCGACAGGCGCCGCGTGCGCTACCTGGAGCTGGCGGACGGAGGTGCGCTCGGGTTCCTGCCCGAGACGGCGCAGGTTCGTGCCGACGTCTCCTGGCAGGTGGCACCACCCGCGCCGGGGCTCGTCGACCGACGAGCCGAGATCACCGGCCCGACGGACGCGAAGATGACGATCAATGCGCTCAACTCGGGAGCCAAGGTCTGGTTGGCCGACCATGAGGACGCGAACACCCCGCTGTGGGAGAACATGGTCCAAGGTCAGCTCAACCTCCGGGCTGCGATCGAGGGCACGCTCTCGTTCACCTCCCCGAACGGCAAGACGTACGAGCTCGGAGACCAGGTGGCGACGATCGTGGTGCGGCCGCGGGGATGGCACCTCCCCGAGAAGCACGTGCTGGTCGACGGGCGGCCCATGTCGGGGAGCCTGTTCGACTTCGGCCTCTACTTCTTCCACTGCGCGCGGCTGCAGCTCGAGCGCGGGACCGGCCCGTACTTCTACCTGCCCAAGATGGAGAGCCATCTCGAGGCGCGGCTGTG